>NZ_JBFDAE010000010.1:0-169681 GCF_040720935.1 Algibacter sp. 2305UL17-15 | reverse complement strand
TTCAGTTTCATTGGCACAGGCGTTTATGCCCGTAGTTCCCGTAGGGGTTGTACCGGTAGCCGCATCCTGGTCGGACCCGGTATGGGTGATGGTTACCGTAAAGTCATTGGCAGGACACCCATCAGAGATGTTATAGGTACGTTCCAAGGACCATGCACAGGCATCACCGGAAATGGCCTGGCTCACAAAGGTAGCCGTAACCGTTCCACAGTCATCCGTATAATCAGCTTCAATGTCGGCAATATCGGTAGCGGTCGTAACAATAGTGTCAATTTCAGTTTCATTGGCACAGGCGTTTATGCCCGTAGTTCCCGAAGGAGTTGTACCGGTAGCCGCATCCTGGTCGGACCCGGTATGTGTGATGGTTTCTCCTTCTAATTTATTATTAGAGGCATCAACGATTTCATATGTATAAGTAAGTGTCCAACCACAGTTATCTCCACTTAAATCTGTATTTGTTAGGTTTATAGTTAAATTACCATTACAATTATCGCTATAATTACTAAGAATACTTGGACCATCAAACGGATAAGTAGTTTGAGCATCGGCACTACATAAATTCACATTAACAACACCATTTGGAGCAGTTCCTGTAGGATCTTCATCATCATTAACCAAAATTATAGGATTTGTTGCAGATGTTCTTACACAAGTTGTATAAGTGCTTTTTACCATTAAACTATAAGATCCTTCAGATAAACCTGTAAAGTCAACACCTGTTTGATAAGTAACTCCATTATCAATGGAATATTCATATTGGTTAGGGTCAGTTACTGTATTTAAAGGACTGGTTACTGTAATTGTAAAATTATCATCACCTAAACCACAATTTATATCAAATGTTGGTTCTGGGGGTAAATCAACATACATTAAAGTAACCCCACCAGTATCACATACAGTTGAGTTAGGTGGAGGCAAACATAATTCATATTCAAAAGTAACATTTCCAGGAAATCCAGGGTATCCAATATTAGGAACATATGTATATGTTCCATTAGAGTTTAACGTAAGGCTTCCTGCAGCGGCAGGTGTAGGTCCAGAAGTTAAAGTGTATGTAGAATTAGCAGGAGCATTATTTTTTATTCGTAAATCTCCATTATATGTTTCATTTAAACATGGTTCATTTTGCTGGTCAACAACATATTTTTGTAATAAAAAGAATTTACCATCACCATGATCTACAGAGGCGCCAACAAATACAATTTTTGTAATATTAGAACCGGTAGGTGCTAATTCATTTAAATAAAATAAGGCTATACCTATAGTTTGTCCATTATCATTACAGCGTCCAGATTTCCAATAATCAGAATTTGTATTTGGCGCACCAAATGTACAACCAGTATAATTTCCATCATTTCTAACAAAAGTATTACCTAGAAGTTGTTCAGGACCGCCTCCTACAGGGAAACCATATACTTCAATATAAAGACAGTTGTTTCCTCCACGCTCAGTAACAGCCAAAATACCATCGCTATTAGAAGGTATTGGTTCAGAATAACTTATAGTTTGCCTTTGTGCATCGGTTATTAATGCCTCGGCAAATTCATCATCAGCATCATTTGGGTCGTAACAAAATGCTCTACCATTTTTGTTAGAAGAGAAATAATGATTCAAGTTTTTATCTTGGAAAGCATCTAAGGCAATAGGATCCCATTGTAGAGGATTAATTGAAGTTGCAGGTGGGTTTATCACACCATTTTCATATATTCTATTGTAACCATGTCCGTCTGGCCCAACTTGATTCATCGTATAACTAGAAGGTACAACAAATGTATTATAAACTGTTGTGCCTACTGTCACAGATTGAATTGTTGCAGGGTCGGTATTGTTAGGTTGAGTAGGTTCTACCCACTGAAACGTTACTCCTGCCTGTATAGAAGGTTCTTGTTGACCTATTTGTGCTTTGGCTATACCAGGTGCAATAATAACTAAAGCTATCAATAAGGCTTTAGCTATTTTTAAGACTGAAAGATAATTGTATTTATTTTTCATATTGTACATAATGAATTATGATATATTATTTTCTTTGGTTGCATTTGCTCCAAGAATATTTTTACTTGAAGTTGAACAAACAATGTATTTCGATAAAATGACTATTTTTTCCATAACGATACTTAATCATTAACCATCTTGGTTATAATTTTGAATTAATTAATCAGCCACAATTGTAGTGATGACTCCTTAATAGCAATATTCTTAAGCTTTTGAGGGGAAAACTGAGAGGGGTAGTAGAGGTGGCTATTTTAGCCAACATAGCGAGTGAAATTTGATTTGGGGTCATTATTTTCGTGTTTATAGGTAAAACAAATAGACGTATAACTCATATGCTTTTCAAAAAAATATGTTGAAGTACTAATTTAATCGACAAAGAGAATTCTTGTTTTAGTTGAGCGACATTATCTGCCATTTATCGATTAATATATATCTAAGTTCTTCAAAACTTGATGATTAGCATTAATTTTTATCTATTTCGGTCATATTTTAATCAATTTAACTTAATTTTAAGCAACAAATAAATTGAATTTAATCGATAAAAACAACATTTTACCGATAAAAATTACCTTTAATCGAAAATAAATGAAAAAATTGATACTCATAAGGCATGCAAAATCGTCATGGGAACATGATGTAATAGACCATGAACGCCCATTAAACCCTAGAGGGATTACTGACGCTGGCTTAATTTCTGATGCGCTTAAATTAAAAAAGCTAAATATTGATTTAGTGTTGATAAGTGATGCAGAGCGTACAAAACTGACTGCAAACATCATTTTACCAAAACTTAATATTGATAAGGATAACATTCGTTATAACCATAAACTCTATGATTTTTCGGGTTCAGATCTAGTCAATGTTATTAAAAATTGTGATGATTCGGTAAACGAATTGATGGTTTTTGGTCATAATCATGCTATAACTGCTTTTGTAAATACTTATGGAGATACTTATATAGATAATGTGCCTACCTGCGGAACTGTTATTATTGCATTTCAAACTGATACATGGTCAGAGATTGCTTCTGGTAAAACCATTTTCACTCTTTTTCCAAGAGATCTTAAATAATAGTTGATGTTTGAGGATTGCAGTTTTATACTTTATTATGTCATTGTTTCCATTACTTCAGAATTAAACCAAAATTTTAATTCACTCTAAATTCATTTTCAAGCTAAATAGAATATATTTGTTTTTATAATTTAATTGCTTAGGAATGACAAAGACTGAATATGAAGAAAAACGTTATATTAATAGAGAAATTAGTTGGTTGCAATTTAATGCTAGAGTTTTACAAGAAGCATCAGATATTAGTGTGCCTTTAATAGAGCGATTACGCTTTTTAGGTATTTTTTCAAATAATTTAGATGAGTTTTTTAAAGTACGATATGCTACAGTTAAACGCATAGTTGAAGCTGGTAAAGGTGGTAAAAATGAACTTGGGGGTATAAGGGCTAAGGAGTTGTTAGAAATTATTACACAAATAGTTATAAAACAACAAGCCGAAAGTTTAAGAGTATTAGAAGACATTGATGAAACGCTTATAAAAGAAAATATTTTTGTTATTGATGAAACAGAGCTCAATAACCTTCAAATAGATTTTATAAAACAATATTATTTCGAAAATGTAAGTACTGCATTGGTTACTATTATTTTAAACGACCTTGTAGTATTACCTAATCTTAAAGATAGTGCAGCATATTTAGCAGTAAAAATGCAAATGAAAGATGGAAGTAAACAGTTTGCATTAATCGAAATACCTAAAACAGTCAATCGTTTTGTTGAACTTCCTAAGGAAAAAGATGATGGTAAGAATCATATCATTATGATTGATGATTTATTAAGGTATTGCTTAAGTGATATCTTTAATATTTTTGACTATGAAACCATTTCTGCCCACATGATTAAAATAACTAGAGATGGCGAATTGGATTTTGATAGTGATTTAAGTAAGAGTTTTGTTGAAAAAATTTCAGATAGTGTAAAACATCGTGAATTAGGAGAACCAGTACGCTTTATATATGATAAAACTATTGATGACGATACCTTAGAGTATTTGATGGAAAAAATGGGTATAGATAATACAGATAGTATTATACCAGGAGGCAGATATCATAATAAAAGAGATTATATGGGGTTCCCTAGTTTAGGAAGAACCGATTTATTGTATAAAAAAATTACTGCATTGCCTGTTAAAGGCTTAAGCTTAGAAAGCAGTATTTTTGATGCTATTGCTACCAAGGATTACTTAGTCCATGCACCGTATCACACATTTTCCTATATCGTTAAGTTTTTAAGGGAGGCAGCGCTAGACCCTCAGGTAAAAACAATAAAAATCACTATTTATAGATTAGCTCAAATTTCTCACGTAGCCAGTTCATTAATCAATGCGGCCATTAATGGAAAAACCGTTACGGTTTCCATAGAACTTCGAGCTAGGTTTGATGAAGAAGCAAATATTAGGTATGCAGAACAGATGAAAAAAGAAGGTGTAAACCTAATTTTCGGTGTTCCAGGATTAAAAGTTCACAGTAAAATGTGCGTTGTTGAACGTGAAGAAGGTAAAAAGTTAAAACGTTACGGTTTTATAAGTACAGGGAATTTTAATGAATCTACAGCAAAAATTTATACCGATTATACCTTATTTACAACCAGCCAACCTATTTTAAAAGAGGTAAATAAAATTTTTAATTTCTTTGAAACTAATTATAGGGTCTATTCTTATAAACATCTTATAGTATCTCCGCATTACACCAAAAAGAGGGTTTTTGCATTAATTGATGAACAAATTGAATTAAGCAAAAAAGGAAAACAAGGCTATATACGCTTAAAAATGAATAGTTTATCAAGCTATGAAATGGTCGATAAACTATACGAAGCAAGTAATTCGGGCGTAAAAATAGATATGATTGTTCGCGGTATATGTTGTTTAATACCAGGAATTAAAGGTATGAGCGAAAATATTAAAGTAATAAGTGTTGTAGATAAGTTTTTAGAACATTCAAGACTTTATATCTTTGGAAAGGGAGATCATGTGAAAATGTATATTTCCTCTGCCGATTGGATGACCCGAAATATAGAAAATAGGGTAGAAGTAAGTTGTCCGATTTATAGTGAAGACATAAAACGAGAAATTATTGATACATTTAACATCTGCTGGAGTGACAATGTAAAAGCTAGATTATTAAATACAGGAAATGAGAACGAATATCGAAAAAATAATAATACAAAAGTAAGATCTCAGATTGCTTTATATGATTATTACCTCGAAAAGTTAAAAAACTAATATGCTTTCAATTAAAAAATATGCTGCTATTGATATAGGTTCAAATGCAGTTAGGTTATTGATATCAAATGTAATAGAAGAAAAAGGTAAGCCTGTAGTATTCAAAAAAAACTCGTTGGTTAGGGTGCCTATACGTTTGGGTGCTGATGTATTTATTAAGGAAAGAATTTCAAAAGAAAATACGCAAAGACTTTTGGATACCATGTTGGCGTTTAAGCTACTTATGAAATCCCACAAGGTTGTAAAATACAAAGCCTGCGCAACTTCCGCTATGCGGGAATCAAAAAACGGTACTGAGGTAGTTAAATCAATTTTAGATCATTCAGGAATAAGTATAGATGTTATTGACGGTGAAGAAGAAGCAGCAATAATTGCAGCGACAGACTTAAATAAATTTATAGAACCTAATAAAGTATATCTCTACGTTGATGTAGGTGGCGGAAGTACTGAGTTTTCCGTGATTGATAATGGCAACCAAATAGTATCTCGTTCGTTTAAAATTGGAACGGTAAGATTGCTTAATGATATGGTAAAAAAAGAGGCTTGGTTAGAATTGGAAAAATGGATCAAAGACCACACGAGCCACTACGGAAAAATCAATGTTATTGGTTCTGGCGGAAACATCAATAAAATATTTAAGGTTTCTGGTAAAACGCTAGGTAAACCTTTGACCTACTTTTACTTAACTACTTATTACAATACGCTTCAAAGTTATTCATATGAAGAAAGAATCACAGAATTGTCATTAAATCAAGATAGGGCCGATGTTATTATTCCTGCCATGAGAATTTATTTGTCCGCCATGAAGTGGAGCAGTGCAAAACATATTTATGTACCTAAAATAGGACTAGCAGATGGTATCATAAAAAGTGTATATTATAATACTGTTTCTAGTAACATACAGTAAAATTCTACAATTTACCATCTATAAAAACACTATTTTTTAAATTTATAGTATATTAGCCCCGATATATTTGTTTAGAATATAAACCCAAAACTATTAAAAATGAAAAAATTAGCAATCATAGCTTTTCTACTTAGCTTATCTTATCAAGGCTTTTCTCAAAGCGGAACTTATGGTATTAGAGCGGGATACAACATATCCAACTTGGATTTTAAAGAGACATCACCATCGAACAACAAACATAGAAACAGTTTCTATATTGGGGCTTATGGCGATTTTAGATTGTCCAATACGGTTTCTGTTGTGCCGGAACTCCAGTTTTCTCCAGAAGGTGCTAAAGATGAAAAATTACAATTAGATTTAATTCAAATGCCAGTATTATTTAAATTCAGGTTAAACGAAAGATGGAAATTTGGATTAGGCCCACAAGCAGCTTTAAAATCACATAAAACCAATGATGGCATGAAAAATTTTCATTATTCAGCAATTGCAGGTGCAGAATTTAAGTTAAATCAAATGCTTTTTGTAGATGTAAGATATAGCTATGGTGTCACCAATATTTTTGATGATATTTTAAGTGCCGAGGCCATAAACACTAACATTCAGTTGGGTGTAGGTTACCAGTTCTAACCATGGATGGTTTCCTTATTTCCTAGTTGAGACATAATTTTAGCCTCATAATCAAGAAGTTGTTGCCATTTGGTATCAACTTCTTTTTTATTGCCATATTTTCTGGCGAATCCTAAAAACATCGTATAATGATTGGCTTCACTTACCATTAAATTTCTATAAAAATCGGCTAATTCTTTCTCTTTAAGTTCTTCAGATAATAATCTAAAACGCTCGCAACTTCTGGCTTCGATTAATGCAGCATATAATAAGCGATGTACTAATTGCGTGGTTCTACTACCTCCTTTTGGGAAGAATTTCAGCAATTGAATCACATAATCATCACGTCTGTCTCGTCCCAAAGTCCAACCGCGTTCAATAATTTTATCATGAACCATTTTAAAATGACTGATTTCCTCTTTAACCAAAGCAATC
The DNA here is from genome assembly GCF_040720935.1 of Algibacter sp. 2305UL17-15. NCBI lineage: Bacteria > Pseudomonadati > Bacteroidota > Flavobacteriia > Flavobacteriales > Flavobacteriaceae > Algibacter > Algibacter sp. 2305UL17-15. Next base: position 162,455 of record NZ_JBFDAE010000010.1, on the reverse strand, counting down.
ATTTCCTGAACCAATTCTGTGTATTCTGGGAAACTAACAATCAAGGAAATAGCGGTACTCGTTGCTTTTTGCTCACAAAACGCATGATCTGTCAATATGTCTTCAATATTTTTTTCTACGATATTTACCCAACGTGGGTCTGTTGGTAATTTAAGTCCTAGCATAATTAATTATTTTATCAAACACCTCCTATTACAAGTCTAAATATCTAAATCAAAAGTGGTGCGTAGTTTTTCTATAGCTTCGTTTTTTTCTTTTAACTTTTCAAACTTGTCGCGATCAGTATAAACATATTTTTTACTTACTGCTTCGTTAACAACAATAGAAAGGCTAATGTCAAAATTATTAAGAGATTTTCTTAAAAACCCCATTAAATCATACTGTTGGCGTTCCAATTCAACTTTATTTGTTTCGCTAGGAAACTCGAGATGTACAGTTGTGCCTTTAACTTTTGGAGTATCTATGGCTAGTATAGAAGCTAAATTATGTTTACCTTCTTTTTGTGTTTTTTCTGTAAATTCATTCCAAAATTTAATAAACTCTTCTTCAGTAAACGCTTCTGTTGGCAAATTAGTTTCATCAATAACAACTTCCATTTGTTTTATTTGATGCTCTTTTTTTGCTCTAATACTGCTTAAAGATAAACCAGATTTACGTTTACTATCTTGTTTTAAATCAATTTTTATAGGCTCTTTTACTTGAAATTGCTCTATAACTTTTGCATTTGCCGCAACAGGTTCTTTTTCGGTAGCTTTAGTTGGTTGCGAAGTCTCTTTAACTGCTGTTTTTGTTTCAACCGAAGGTTTTGTAACGGGAATAGGCGTAATCCCTTTTTTCTGAAAGTAAGACGCAGGTATTATAAAGTATTTAGAATTTTTTTTTTCTCCATCAAAAGTGATAGAGGCAAGTTGCATAAGGCATAATTCTACGAGTAAGCGCTGATTTTTACTGGTTTTATACTTTAAATCGCAATCGTTGGCGAGATTAATCCCTTGGAGCAGAAATTCCTGTGAGGCTTTTTTAGATTGCTCTAAATACTTTTGTTTTATTTGATCTCCAACTTCTAGCAATTGAATGGTGCTTTCAGTCTGGCTTACCAGTAAATCCCTAAAATGAGACGCTAATCCGGCAATAAAATGATGTCCATCAAACCCTTTAGACAATGTATTGTTAAACTGAAGTAGCAATTCAGGAATTTTGTTTTCTAAAATAAGGTCTGTACTCGTAAAATAAGTTTCGTAATCAAGAACGTTTAAATTCTCTGTAACTGCTTGTCTAGTGAGGTCTTTACCCGAAAAACTGACCACACGGTCAAAAATAGACAATGCATCTCGCATGGCGCCGTCTGCTTTTTGGGCGATAATATGTAGTGCATCATCTTCGGCAGTTACACCTTGTTCTTTGGCAATGTATTTTAAGTATGCTTTGGCATCTTTTACTGTAATGCGTTTAAAATCAAATATCTGGCACCGTGATAAAATTGTTGGAATGATTTTATGCTTCTCTGTTGTGGCTAAAATGAAAATACAATGTTTTGGTGGTTCTTCCAATGTCTTTAAAAAAGCATTAAAAGCAGCTTGTGAGAGCATGTGCACCTCGTCAATAATATACACTTTGTATTTCCCAACTTGTGGTGGAATCCGAACTTGGTCAGTCAAACTTCTAATATCATCTACCGAATTGTTAGAAGCAGCATCGAGTTCAAAAATATTAAACGCAAAATCTTCATCTTCGGTTTCGGTACCATCACTATTAATCATTTTAGCCAAAATACGAGCGCAAGTTGTTTTGCCAACACCACGAGGGCCCGTAAATAAAAGGGCTTGTGCTAAATGATTGTTTTCAATAGCATTCAATAAAGTGTTTGTAATAGCTTGCTGACCAACAACGTCTTTAAACGTTTGAGGTCTGTATTTTCTAGCCGATACTACAAAGTGTTCCAATTTTGCTGAATTTAGTTCAGCATCTTTTTTGATGCTAATTGAACGAATAACAAAGTTAAAAATTCAATTTAGAAATTGGAATAATGAAGTTGGAATTTAATAGGAGTTATTAACAAATGTGAGCCGTTTAGATGAATATGTTTTTTTTTGAGTATGTGAGAAAAAAAACGATAACTTCGTTTAACGAATGATAAAAATTTTTAACGATTTTTTATCAAAGAAACATTGGGGTTAATTATAAAAGCTATTAAGTATGAAAAATATTTACAAACATAATTTCCCGATAAAAGGACTGCTTTTAATGAACCTTTTACTAGGAATCAGTTTATTATCTTTTTTTGCTTATTTATTTAAAAATGAAATCTTTCCAGATATTTGGACATTTGCAGGACCATTATTGGGCTTGGCTATGGTAATAAATGGATTGACAAGCTCTAAGGTTAGAGAAATAAATGTGCATACTTCTTTGGAAATGGTTGAAATAATTAAAGAATCTGTGTTTGCAACAAAAGCGAAGAAGGTTAAATTACAATCATTAAAATCAGAATTAAAATCTGAAAATGGGAAAAAACTATTTACGCTCATAGTTAAGCTTAGGTTAATAATTCTAGAAAATGATAAAGAGGTTGAAGAAATCAGCAGCAATCTATTTTCACTTAATAATAACAAACTTGTAAAATTACATTCTGATTTAAAGACGCTATATAAAAATAACTAATCCTAATAAAACCTATAAAAAATCGGAGGTTTTAGGCTTAACCTAGAGGTATACGTATTTTTATAAAGCCCCTCTACCGCTAAGCTCTTGCTTAGTGACAACAAAAATGGTAATTATAAGATTTAAAAAGCATCTCTTTTTTTTTTTTCTTAATCAAAAGACTTTCGGTACATAAAAACAAAATATTACCGTCACTAAACAGAGTTAGCGGTAGCAAGTAATCAATTTTTTTTTGGCATTATCATAAAAAACACCGAACTTCATAACATAAATTGAAATTTTAATTCAAAAATTATTTCAAATGAAGAAACCACACAACCACGATGAACAAATCGCAAAATTAACCTTTGCTTCAGTATATCCTCATTATGTAACTAAAGTTGAAAATAAGGGAAGAACAGAAAAGGAATTGCAACAAGTAATAGAATGGCTTACAGGTTTTAACGTAAAAAAACAAGGGGAACTAATTGCTGAAAAAGTAACGTTTGAAACATTCTTTAAAAAAGCGAAACTAAACCCAAATGCAAACCTAATAACTGGTGTAATTTGTGGCTATAGAATTGAAGACATAGAAACTCCTTTAACTCGTCAAGTTAGATATTTGGACAAGTTGGTGGATGAGTTGGCAAAGGGGCGTAAAATGGAAAAAATTTTACGTGTTGCATGATTTGCTTTAACTTGTGTCTAAAAAGATTTTACCAAGAGTTAATAAATTCTTCAAAATAAATAATGTCGCCACTAAGCTGGAGCTTATCGGTAACTAGAAAACGAAACTCTGTTAACACAAAACGACTTCTGGGTTAAATACATCGGCTGGCAAATATTGCGTTAAGGATTGAAACGGCATCCTTTTGCTTCTTTAATGACATGTGAAAAATTTAGGAAAAACTAAACGCTTACAAATGGATTCCTGCCTTTGCAATAATGACAAAAAGCAAAAGATATAGTGGAAAGCCTGACCGCTTTTCGCGGTAACGCCCAAAATACTTTTATTTAGATTTTAGTGCTTTTTATTGTAATTTTGCACACAAGTAAATCGCCTTATCGCCTGGGTGCTGAATTTATTTCAGTATCTCGGGAGGAAAGTCCGAACACCGTAGTGCAACATAGTGGCTAACGGCCACCAACCGTGAGGTTAGGAAAAGTGCAACAGAAAGTATGTACAGGTAATGCTGTAGTGAAACCAGGTAAACTCTATGTGGTGCAATGTTATGTAAACCAGCGTTTGAAGGCGGCACGCTTGATTGCTGGAGGGTAAACAGCTAAAGTGTTTTGGTAACAACACACTCAGATAAATGATAAGGGGTCACGCCTTGGCTTGATACAGAATTCGGCTTATAGGTTTACTTGCATATAAATAAACCCTTCTCGAGAAATTTGAGAAGGGTTTACTATTAAAAAATGGTTGGCCTTATGGTATGTTTTATTTAGGTGAGTAATATAAATCCGGTCTCATCCAACCTGCATGTTCTTCCCATCTGTGTACATATTTTAAAACTTTATTGAATGTTTCCATACGGTCTGGTCCTAAAACTTCTTTGTTTGCATTTTGCCTTTGTGCACTATCAACTTCATCTTTTGCTGATATAGATACTAAATAATAACTGTCCATTGAGCCAAAACCGCTATGGTAAACATTGTAATATTCTTTAGATCCTTTTTCGGTAAACATGTCTTTAACTGCTTTCATGCCTTCTTTGAGCTTAGCAGCATTTTTAGGTTTGTAATAGATTAATATCCATTTACGGTAATTTTGATCGGACATGTCTGTTCCTTCTGGAGCAGAATAGCTTAAATCTTTTACACTACTCATGGTGTATGTTCCATGAGAATCATAACATTTATTGAACCGCTCGAACATTTCTCCAAATTTATCTCCCATGGCTTTGGCCATATCGGCAAACGGACGTTTATCCAATTCTGCAAAGTTTTCAATGGGAGTGATGTAATAAAAAGTGAAATCGTCTCTCATTGCAGTTACCCAAGACGCTTGTAAATTGTGCTTTACGCTTGCATCTTGAAACTCTTTAGCTATTTTTTCATATTCCATCAACATAGATGGCTTTACATTGTCTTGATGCACTTGAAACATTTGTTGTGCTTGAAGATTGGCAACAAAGCAGCATAGAAATGCTAATAATAAGGTTGTTTTAATTGTTTTCATAAATTTATGGTTTTGGTGAATTAATTTATTATTCCGTAGTTGTTTCATCTGAAGCAGCTTTAGCTGCTGCCAAAGCAGCAAATTCAGCATTCATAGTTGTACCATCAAAATACACGTGTTCTTCTACTATTTTACCATTAATAAATTTAACAGCTAAGTGAACTGGTATTACTAATTCTTTATTATTTGCTGCAATTTTAGCTTTATGTGTCGCCCAATAGTAAACCCAGGTTTCGTCTTTTTTGTCAAGCACCATTTCAATATGCTCTTTATCATGGTTAAATCCATAGGAAGCCATAGCACTTGCCATTTCTTTTAGTCCGTTAGCTCTTTTTTCAACGCTAATGGGTTTAATAGAATTCACAAAAATTTTCGCGGTATCTGCAAAATGACTTTTCCAGGTGTTCCAATCTCCAGTTTCGTATGCTGTTATTCCAGCTTTTAGGGTTTGAATTTCGGCAGAATCTGCAAAATAACGTTGGGGCTTGTTTTCGCAAGCAGCGAATAGCATAACTGCTAATACAACTAAAAAGAGTTTTTTCATTTTGTTATATGGTTTTAAAAGTTAGTATTAACATTAAACCATAGACAGAATTTAAAAAAGAAGCGTTCTTTTTTAATTAAAGAGAGAAGTATGTATAGAGCCTGGGACTCTTAAGGAGAAATCTAATTTAATAAAAAAAAAGTAATTATGTATTACTCAGGCCACTTTTTATTTTTCAAAAAAACTAAAAACGCAGCCACCATAGTTTTTTTGATATGTAAAATTTGGCGTTTTTGAAAGGTCGGTATGTTTAGAATGTTCAATAATTAAAACACCATCTTCAGATAGTAATTCATTTTGAAATACCAACTCCGTAAATTTAGTAAACTGCTCGTCAGTAAAACTATATGGCGGGTCAGCAAAGACTACATCTACTTTTAAATTGGTTTTTTCTAAAAATTTAAAAACATCGCTTTTTATAGTGTCAATGGGCATTTCAAAATTTTCAGCAGTTTGATTGATAAATTTTATACACCCAAAATCTTGATCTACACAAGTGATGTGTTCTGTGCCCCTTGATGCAAATTCATAACTGATATTTCCTGTACCAGCGAATAAATCCAAAACTGAAATAGCATCAAAATAATAGCTGTTATTTAAAATATTGAACAAAGACTCTTTCGCCATATCTGTAGTAGGCCGGACAGGTAGGTTTTTTGGTGCTACTATTTTTCTACTTTTAAATTGTCCTGAAATAATACGCATTAAAAACTCTGGATTAAAGTATAGTGAGAATGATTGGTTGTTGGTGTTTCGGTGTATTTGTAAGTGTCGTTTCTGCTTCCAAAATTGATGTTTCTGATGTATTGGTATGCTATTTTATATAATTCGTCGTCTTCATTAATAGCCCCGAGCAACACCAAGTTTAAAGTTTCTGGGTTTAAATTTAATTGTTCCGCAGCAAACAATATATAGTATATAAAATCTTTTTCATTCTTATATTCAAACGTATTGTATAGCGCTAATTTTCCGTTGGAAATTATAATGATTTCAAAATGTTTATCGGCAACATGAACATACATCTTACCATTGTCTGCTTTTTCAAGTATATTTTCTAACAATAAAGTAGAGAAGTGCTTGAATGTGAATTCGCCAAACTTCTCATAAATAAAGTTATTTATATTTACGTATGGCACATAAACATTAACGCTTTCGTTATTATGGATTACATCATGACTTATAAAATCTGATTGCAATATTTTTGAATTGAACTTTAAATAATCGGCCAGATAGTCTTTATTGAAAAGCGCCATTGGTACCAGCGTAGAGAGCTCGTTTTCGTGGATAATTAAAACGGCATCAAAATTAGTTTGAAGCTGTTTTTCAGTAGAGAACAAATGTTTTAAATGGTCTAAGGCTTCAAAAGGGTTTATTTTCTTATCAAATTTAAATTCTTTAAGCGCGGTAATGGTGTTTGTGTCTGATTGTAGGATACAAAAAGAAAGTCCACTCAAACTAATTTGAATGGACAATTTTTTATTGGAAAGTATTTTTAAATTTTTATTATTCGGTGCCATAAACTTTAGGCCAGTTTCCCGTAGTTTTAACCTCTTCCATAGAACCTACTTTAAGCGCATCACCGTTTACACCTTCAACAGACATCACTTGCTTTTCCTGCATCACCAAATCTTTTGGTTGATCGTATAAAATCACATCTTTTTTAACTGAAGCTTCAAATACAGGTATTTGTAAATCGTTTTGCTCAACAAAACCAGCTTTCAATTCAAACTTTTCGCCTTCTTTTCCAACAGGAACATTCATGATTTTTTTGTAACGATCAGAGTTTTTGAAAAGAGAATCTTTTACGGGCGTAAATCCTAAAGTATCTATGATAACAATATCTTTGAAAGTTTCAACACCTCCATAACGTTTTGTAAGCTCTTTATCTACAACACTAGAATCTCTACGCTGAGTTAACGTAAATTTGGCCGTATCAATAAATTTTACTAGTTTATCAAAATCACTGGCAAATCTTCCAGTAACTGTTCTATGCGCCAATTGTGCGTCCCTAATATCTTCTAAACTTTTAATTACAACGCCATATCTTTTCTCTTTTTCTTTGTTAAAAAGAATAGGGTTATAAACAGACATAAATGTTTTGTAACCTAAGAAAGCAATTAAAACCCATAGGGCAATAATCAAAACTGGTTTTAATTTTGAAGGTATAAATTTATCAATTAGCTTTACTAAAACGATAGTAAGCAAAATTACACCAACTATTACGAGAATAAATGTCAACATAGTCTATTATTTAATTAAAAGTTTGTTAATGGTCTTTCGCAAATCTACAATTTTTTTTTAATGGTTAAAACCTATCTTGATAAAAATCATTTCTATATTTGAATAATTTCTAATTTGTAATGCTATTTAATGACGTCAGCTGAATTTTATTCTCTTATAAAAAGCCAATTTCCATTTCAGCCAACAATAAAGCAAGATATTGTTTTGCAGCAACTTTCGCAATTTATTTTTAACAAAACTCCAAACACCTTGTATTTGCTTAAAGGCTATGCAGGTACTGGTAAAACCTCTATTGTAAGTACGGTAGTCAATAATTTATGGAAAGCAAAACAGAGTGCCGTTTTATTAGCGCCAACGGGTCGCGCAGCAAAAGTCATTGCTAATTATTCAAAAAAGGAAGCGTTTACAATTCATAAAAAAATATATTTTCCGAAGAAAAGTACAAGTGGCGGCGTAAAATTTGTGTTACAGCCCAATAAACATAAAAACACCATTTTTATAGTAGATGAAGCTTCGATGATTCCCGATACTCCTGGAGATTCCAAATTATTTGAAAACGGTTCGCTTCTAGATGATTTAATGCAGTATGTGTATTCCGGACACCATTGTAAATTATTGTTAATTGGCGATACGGCACAATTACCACCGGTAAAACTAGATTTAAGTCCTGCTTTAGACGAAAATAAACTCGCCTTAAATTATAATAAGGAGGTGACCAAAATGGAATTGGACGAAGTAGTTCGGCAAGAACAAGATTCTGGTATTCTGGCAAATGCTACTATTTTAAGGGAGGCACTTCAATCTCAGTTTTTCGATACGTTTAAGTTCGATTTGAAAGGATTTAAAGATATTGTAAGATTGATAGATGGTTACGAAATTATGGATGCCATAAACGATGCGTACAGCAATTTGGGCAACGAGGAAACCGCCTTTATTGTGAGGAGCAACAAGCGTGCCAACATGTACAATCAACAAATTAGAAGCAGGATTTTATTTAATGAACACGAACTGACTTCGGGCGATTACCTCATGGTGGTCAAGAACAATTATTTTTGGATAAAGCCAACAACAGAAGCAGGTTTTATTGCAAATGGTGATATTATTGAAATCCTTGAGATTTTTAGCATTACAGAATTATATGGGTTTCGCTTTGCGGAAGTAAAAATACGTATGGTAGATTATCCTAAAATGCTGCCTTTTGAAACCGTTTTATTACTCGATACAATTGATGCGGAAACACCTTCATTATCTTATGAGGATTCCAACAGATTGTATCAAGAAGTGATGAAAGATTTTGAAAATGAAACCAGTAAATACAAGAAGTTTTTAAAAGTAAAAAGCAACAAACATTTTAATGCGTTGCAAGTAAAGTTTTCATATGCCATTACATGCCATAAATCTCAGGGCGGACAATGGAACACCGTTTTTGTAGAACAACCGTATTTACTCAACGGCATTGATGTAGATTACCTGAGATGGCTCTATACAGCCGTTACAAGAGCTCAAGAAAAATTATATCTTATCGGCTTTAGGGATGATTTTTTTGTTGAAGAATGATGAAGATAGTCGCAGTATTCAGTCACGGTTGGCAGTTGGCAGTAGCAGTCCCGATAGCTATCGGGAGCAGTTGCAGTAGTCAGTAAACAGTAAAAAGTTGTATGATTAATATGCATTGTTCTTTTTTAGCTTTCACTCTTTTGCGCCTGTGCGACTTTGCGAGAGAATTAGACTTTGCAAGAGAACTAAAAAAATCTTTGTAGATTAGTTTAAATAATGATTAACAAATTAAAACCTCTTTTGGGGATTTAGGGGAATGACACCAGAAACACTAATTAGTATTTGTTTAGGCATTGGTTTATCGGCTTCGGTCGGTTTTAGGGTATTTCTACCTTTATTTGCTTTAAGTTTAGCATCCTATTTTAATCTTTGGGAACTTAACGCATCTTGGGAATGGGTTGGGAGTATGCCAGCACTTGTTGCCCTTGGTGTTGCTACTGTGGTAGAAGTTTGTGCCTATTTTATTCCATATGTAGATAATTTATTAGATAGTATTGCTGTTCCATTGGCAGCACTTGCAGGAACAGCAGTTATGCTTTCCACGGTTGCAGATTTAAGTCCGGTAATTACATGGGCTTTAGCAATTATAGCCGGTGGAGGAACCGCGGCGGCCATAGCAGGAACATCAGGAACAACACGTTTAGCTTCAACAGCAACAACTGGAGGATTAGCAAATCCAGTAGTTTCAACATTAGAAACGGGAACATCAGCAGTCATGTCGGCTATTTCAATATTCTTGCCCATTGTGGCAATCATTTTGGTTATTGTCATTTTATTATTCATATTTAAGTTATTTATCCGATTCAAACGAAAGTAAGAAGAAGGTTCTATAATATTTAACTATTTTTGAATCAGCATTAAATAAAGCACATGAAAATAATTTCAATGATTCCTGCGCGTTACGCCGCATCCAGATTCCCTGGAAAACTCATGCAAGACTTAGGAGGAAAAACAGTAATTCTTCGCACATACCAGGCTACTGTTGCCACAAATTTGTTTGACGATGTTATTGTGGTTACCGATAGCACTATTATCTATAATGAAATTGCCAGCAATGGCGGTAAAGTTATGATGAGCAAAAAAGAGCATGATTGCGGTAGTGATAGAATAGCCGAAGCCGTTGAAAATTTAGATATCGATGTTGTAATTAATGTACAGGGAGATGAACCTTTTACCGATAAAGAATCTTTAAAAAAATTGATTGCCGTTTTTAAAAATGATGTTGATAAGCAAGTAGATTTAGCATCATTAATGGTTCATATTAAAGATGAAGATGAAATAAATAACCCAAATACGGTTAAAGTTGTTATAGATCAATCAGATTTTGCCCTGTATTTCTCTCGGAGCCCAATTCCATATCCTCGAGCTAAAAATGTTGGTGCAAAATATTATAAGCATAAAGGTGTTTATGCCTTTAGGAAACAAGCTATTTTAGATTTTTACCGATTGCCCATGCAAACTTTAGAGGCTTCCGAAAAGCTAGAACAATTAAGGTATTTGGAATACGGAAAGCGTATTAAAATGGTAGAAACTGATGTTGAAGGTGTTGAAATTGATACTCCCGAAGATTTAGAACGTGCCAAAAGGTTATGGAAATAGCTTGTGCCTAACTTGTTTCAGTAACCCAAATAAAAGAAGTAATTGATAGAAAATTATAAAAACATAAAAGTAATTGGATTTGACGCCGATGATACACTATGGGTAAACGAAACCTATTTTCGTGAAGCAGAAGCCGAGTTCTCTAAATTATTGTCTGAGTTTGAAACGCCAAATAAGATAGATCAAGAACTGTTTAAAAAAGAAATTGGTAATTTAACGCTGTATGGTTATGGTGTAAAAGCATTTACATTGTCTATGGTAGAATGTGCTTTAGAGCTTTCGAACAATACCATTTCAAACGAAAAAATTGAAGAAATCCTTAATATAGGGAAGAAAATGCTCAACAAACCAGTAGAATTATTAGATGGTGTCGAAGACGTTTTAGAGCAATTATCAAAAAAATACAGACTTATTTTAGCAACTAAAGGCGATTTATTAGATCAAGAACGAAAATTAGAAAAATCTGGACTAACATCCTATTTTCATCATATTGAGGTATTGAGCGATAAAAAAGAAACCAATTATTCTAAACTGTTAAAACACCTCGAGATAGCACCCAAAGAGTTTTTGATGGTAGGGAACTCTTTAAAATCAGATATTTTGCCATTGGTTAATATAGAGGCAAGCGCAGTTCATGTGCCGTTTCATACTACTTGGGCACACGAAATGGCTTCGGAAAAAGAGACAAATGGTAAACACTATAAAACAATTAGTACATTGCGAGATCTTTTAAAATTATTGTCTTAATTAAAAAAAAGCATGATATTTATAAAGTTTCAAGGCAATTTAAATAAGTAATTTTAAAATAATACTATTTTTACGTTTTGTAAAAGAAAATATGCTGCATGAATTATAAAAACTTTCCAATGGTGCCAAGAGTTATTTTTGGCAGAGGTAGTTTCAATCAGTTAGAGGAATTGTTAGCCCCTAATCGCCTTAATAGAAACGCACCATTTATTTTTTTGGTTGACGATGTTTTTAAAACAGACGGGGCTTTAACCTCAAGAATACCAAAATCTTACGATGATAAATTAATTTTTGTTTCTGCTGAAGAAGAACCCAAAACATCCCAAGTTGATGCGTTGGTGGAAGAAATAATTCTAACATCAAAAGAAAGTCCTTCTGGAATTATCGGCATTGGAGGCGGCTCTGTTTTAGATTTAGCGAAAGCAGTTGCTATTATGTTGAATAATGAAGGTAGTGCAGAAAATTATCAAGGTTGGGACTTGGTTAAAAATAAAGCGGTATATCATGTTGGCATACCTACAATTTCAGGGACTGGAGCAGAAGTGTCCAGAACTACTGTTTTAACAGGTCCAAAACGCAAATTGGGAATCAATTCAGATTTCACACCTTTTGATCAAGTGGTTTTAGATCCAGAACTTGTTAATGGTGTGCCCAAGCAACAATGGTTTTACACAGGTATGGATTGTTTTATTCATAGCGTCGAATCTTTGAACGGCACATTTTTAAACGCATTTAGCGAAAGTTATGGAGAAATGGCTTATGGTATTTGCAAAGAAATATACTTGGAAGGAAAGCTTTCTAAAAAAGATGCTCAAGATAAATTAATGATGGCATCATGGCATGGAGGCATGAGTATTGCCTATTCCCAAGTAGGAGTAGCCCATGCACTTAGCTATGGTTTATCATACTTATTAGGTACTAAGCACGGTATTGGCAATTGTATTGTATTTAATCATTTAGAGGAATTTTATCCAAAGGATGTTGCATTATTCAAAAAAATGGTAATTGAACATAATATTGAATTACCAAAAGGCGTATGTGCAGATTTAAGTGATGAAGACTTTGACATCATGATAGGTATTGCGCTTGGTTTGGAGCCACTTTGGGAAAATGCTATTGGCAGTAATTGGAAAAAAACAATTACACCTAAAAAACTTAGGGAACTTTACTTAAAAATGTAGTATGCGACAATGGCTAGCTAGATTTATATATTTTAAATTATTAGGTTGGCAGGTTGGGGGAGACTACAAAATTCTACAAAACGACATTAAAAAAGCAGTTTTAATAGCTGCGCCGCATACCAGTTGGCACGATTTCTACATTGGTGTGTTAGTGCGGGCCGTATTAGGTGTTAGCGTTAATTTTATTGGTAAAAAAGAGTTATTTGTTTTTCCTTTCGGATATTTTTTCAGGGCTTTGGGCGGAAGACCGATCGATAGGCAAAACAAACAAAACAAGGTTCAAGCTATTGCAAAATTGTTTGATGAAAATGAAACTTTTAAAATAGCTCTAGCCCCTGAAGGGACAAGAAAGAAAGTGGAAAAGTGGCGTACAGGATTCTATTTTATTGCTAAAGAAGCTAAAGTGCCTATTGTGATGTTTACTTTAGACTTTGAAAATAAAAAAAATACATTTTCAAAACCTTTTTATCCAACAGATGACATTGAGGCAGACTTTAAATACATGCGCAACTTTTTTAAAGACGTAAAAGGAAAAATTCCTGAATATTCTTAGTTGTTTTAAATTATGGCATGGAATTTGCGGTTCAATAAGTAACGGTTAATGAAACATAAAGTAAACAATTACTTGTCCCTAAAAAGAAACATAAACCACTTATCAAAATTAAGCTACTCCATTTTATTGAAGTGGCTTTTTTTTTTATTTTGAGTTTTTGTTATAGATTAGACCTTAACAGACGTAACTGTTTTTGTAATTCTTCCAGTAATTTTGGATGGATCTGTGTTTGAAACCAGTCTTTTAACCAACTTTTACGACTTTTCTCTATCAACACCTTCTTTTTGCAATTTCTAAGATACTGGGAAATCCATATAAAATAAATATTTTAAACAAAAAAGCCCGTCTAATAAATTAGACGGGCTTTGGTATATGTATCACTAAAAAGCTTATTTAATTGGCTTAACAGTTTTAATAATTCTTGCTGCAACTTTGTATGGATCTGCATTTGAAGAAGGACGACGGTCTTCTAACCATCCTTTATATCCCTTTTCTACAACGATAATTGGAATACGAATTGACGCTCCTCTATCGGAAACTCCCCAAGAGAAGTCGTTAATGGCGGCAGTTTCGTGCTTACCAGTTAAACGTTGGTCGTTAAACTCACCGTAAACCTCAATGTGTTCTTTTACAACAGGACGGAAAGCTTCGCATATTTCAATATATTTTTCTTTAGAACCACAAGTTCTTAAGATAGAGTTAGAGAAGTTAGCGTGCATTCCAGAACCATTCCAATCTGTATCGCCTAATGGTTTTGGGTGGTACTCAATATACATGCCTCTTCCTTCTGTTAAACGATCTAATAAATATCTAGACACCCATATTTCGTCTCCTGCTTTTTTAGCGCCTTTTGCAAATAATTGGTATTCCCATTGTCCAGATGCAACCTCTTGGTTGATCCCTTCAAAGTTTAATCCAGCATCAATACATAAATTGGCATGCTCTTCTACTAAATCTCGACCATGTGTATGTCTTCCTCCTACTGAACAGTAGTACATACCTTGTGGAGCTGGATAACCACCTCTTGGGAATCCTAAAGGTAATTCAGTATTAGTATTCATAATAAAGTATTCTTGCTCAAATCCAAACCAGAAATCGTTATCATCATCTTCTATAGTTGCACGTGCGTTAGACGCATGTGGAGTACCATCAGCGTTCATTACTTCATTCATAACTAAGTAACCGTTGATTCTTTGAGGGTCTGGATAGATAGCAACTGGTTTTAAAATACAGTCAGATGCTCCTCCTGAAGCTTGTTGCGTAGAAGAACCGTCAAAAGACCAGTTTCCTAATTCTTCAATTGTTCCTTGAAAGTTTTCATGTTCCTCTACTTTAGTTTTACTTCTCAAGTTTTGAGTTGGGAAGTATCCATCTAACCAAAGGTATTCTAATTTGATTTTAGCCATAATTAATGATTTATTGACGTGTTATTTTTAATTTTCAACACAAATATATATTTTTATTGAGAGACTTTGTATTATTCGGGGGTGTTTTCATAAAACCTAATGTTATTTTTATTTATACCCTATTTTTTTAAGGCATATTTTAAAAAAAGTATAGTTTTTTATGTATATATTGAAATATTGTTAATGATAAAAATTACAATTTTAGGCTTTCGTTTAGTCTTATCTATTATTTTTGTAAAATATTTAAAACTCATCTTTAATGGCAATTTTAAGATTTCACGCACTAAAAGAATCCATAAATTACAAATCAACGACCTTCAAGGAAAAGGGAAGACGCTCTGAGTTATTTGGTGCTAACGTATTTAATACAAATACAATGCGACAGCATCTTACAAGAGATGCATTTAAGGGTGTGATGAGTGCGGTTGAAGATGGCAATAAAATAAATAGAAACGTTGCCGATCAAGTAGCGTCTTCAATGAAAGATTGGGCACTATCTAAAGGCGTTACACATTATACACATTGGTTTCAACCACTCACGGGCACAACCGCCGAGAAACACGATGCTTTTTTTGAAACCTTGGAGAACGGAGGTGCCATTGAAAAATTTGGAGGAAGTCAGTTAGTGCAGCAAGAACCTGATGCTTCAAGTTTTCCTAGCGGAGGTATTAGAAACACCTTTGAAGCACGGGGCTATACGGCTTGGGATCCCACATCTCCTGCTTTTATTTACGAAACAACTTTATGTATTCCCACCATTTTTGTGGCTTATACAGGTGAAGCATTAGATTATAAAACACCTTTATTAAGAGCACTTAATGCCATAGATAATGCCGCAACAGATGTGTGTAAGTATTTTGATAAAAATGTAAAAAAGGTAACATCTTCAATGGGATGGGAGCAAGAATACTTTTTAATTGATAAAAATTTGGTGGCTTGCAGACCAGATATTACACTTACAGGAAGAACACTTTTAGGACATTCATCCGCTAAAGGACAACAATTAGATGACCATTATTTCGGTTCCATTCCAAATCGCGCACTAAATTTTATGCGAGATTTAGAAAACCAATGCATGCTTTTAGGCATTCCAGCAAAAACCCGTCATAATGAAGTAGCTCCAAATCAATTTGAATTAGCGCCAATTTATGAAGAAGCGAATTTGGCAGTAGATCATAATTCACTACTTATGGATGTTATGGGGCGCGTAGCTTCCAGACATAATTTTAAAGTCTTATTGCACGAAAAACCATTCGCAAACATTAATGGTTCAGGAAAGCATAACAATTGGTCTTTATCCACCGATACCGGAATAAACCTTTTGAAACCAGGTAAGACACCCATGAGTAATCTTCAGTTTTTAACCTTCTTTGTCAATACCATTAAAGCGGTTTGTGAAAACGAAGAATTGCTAAGAGCATCAATAGCATCAGCAAGTAACGACCATAGATTAGGTGCGAATGAAGCACCTCCAGCAATAATTTCCATATTTATTGGGGAGCAATTAACCAAGGTGTTGCAAGAATTGGAAGGCGTTACAAAAGGTAAACTATCACCAAAGGAAAAAACCGATTTAAAGCTAAATGTAGTTGGTAAAATACCAGATGTGTTGTTGGATAATACAGATAGAAACAGAACTTCTCCATTTGCGTTTACAGGTAATAAATTCGAGTTTAGAGCCGTAGGTTCCACGGCAAATTGCGGAAATCCAATGACGGTTTTAAACACCATCGTAGCCAAACAATTAAAAGAGTTCAAGGCAGAAGTAGATGTACTCGTAGATGGTAAGGATTTCAAAAAAGATGAAGCTGTTTTTAACGTTTTAAGAGAGTATATAAAAGCATCCAAAGATATTTTATTCGAAGGCAATGGCTATGGGGAAGCATGGGAAAAGGAATCCAAAAAGCGAGGTTTAAGCAATAATAAAACCACACCGGAAGCGCTTAAAGTAAAGCTGAACAAAAGTACCATTGCGTTATTCGAAGATATGAAGGTAATGAGCAAGATAGAAGTAGAGGCAAGGTACGAGGTGGAAATTGAAGCTTACATCAAACACATCCAGATAGAAAGCCGTGTGTTGGGAGATATCGCAAGAAATCATATCGTCCCCACTGCGGTTAAATATCAAAACATATTGATAGATAACGTTAAAGGCTTAAAGGAAATTTTTGAAAAAGATTATAAGGCGCTGGCAAAAGAACAAATGAATTTAATCAGGGCAATTTCCGATCATATTGACGGTATAAACAGTAATGTGACCAAAATGATTGACGAGCGGAAAAACGCCAATAACCTATCCGATATCTCAGAAAAAGCAGAAGCCTATTGCCAAAAAGTAAAACCATTTTTCGACGACATTCGTTACCATTGCGATAAGTTGGAATTATTGGTGGACGATGAGCTTTGGCCATTAACAAAGTATAGGGAATTATTGTTTATCCGTTAGTGTTTTATTTTGGAAGCCTGCCTGCACGCATCAATCGCTACCACACAAGCTCTTGCTTAGAGGCGGTATGTGCTTATTTGTGTCTTTTATTTATCGGGATATTGTTTTGTATGAAGAACACCTGCAATCTCAGTTTGATTTTGCTTCCAATTTAGTTAGAGTTACAAATACTGTTCTAAATCAAAATTTTAGTTAGTGTTCACTTCGTTGATGATGATCCGCTGATAAAAGTCGTTTTGTTATTTTTATTGAACATAAACTAAAGTTAGCTGGTTTTTCTTGTAAGTCAAGGGGGCTAATAAATAATTTAACCTTCTAGTGATTGTGTCAGAATCAAGAAAAACCTACTCAATTCCAATCCAGTTAAAAACCCGTTAATAAAACCCTTTTCATATTCATATTAAACCCCATGAATCTTTAAAATATTCCTTTACTTTGCATCACAATACAACATTATGAGTCAAGAAGTTTCAAAACGTTATGCACAAAGAGGTGTTTCCGCATCCAAAGAAGACGTGCATAACGCTATAAAAAATATAGATAAGGGATTGTTTCCAAAGGCATTCTGTAAAATAGTACCGGATTATTTAACCAATGATGAGGAATATTGTTTGATTATGCATGCCGATGGTGCTGGTACAAAATCGGCTTTAGCTTATATGTATTGGAAAGAAACTGGAGATCTTTCAGTTTGGAAAGGCATTGCGCAAGATGCACTCATCATGAATATTGATGATTTACTGTGTGTTGGTGCCACCGATAATATCATGTTGTCTTCAACCATTGGAAGAAATAAAAGTTTAATTCCAGGCGAAGTTTTATCAGCTATTATCAATGGTACAGAAGAATTGCTTGAAGATTTAAAATCGTTTGGAGTTACCATACATTCAACAGGTGGGGAAACTGCCGATGTTGGCGATTTAGTCCGCACTATAATTGTAGATTCAACGGTTACAGCGAGATTAAAACGCAGCGATGTTATTGATAATGCGAACATAAAAGCAGGCGATGTTATTGTTGGTTTAGAATCCTTCGGGCAAGCATCTTATGAAAACGAATATAATGGCGGTATGGGAAGTAACGGATTGACATCTGCAAGACACGATGTGTTCCATAATTATTTAGCCAAAAAATATCCTGAGAGTTTTGATGCAGCCGTTCCAAGTGATTTAGTGTATTCTGGACAAAAGAAATTAACCGATGCGGTTCCAAATTCTCCAATAGATGCTGGGAAATTAGTATTATCTCCAACGCGTACCTACGCACCAATTATAAAATCCATTTTATCTAAATATAACAGCGATGCTATTCATGGTATGATTCACTGTTCGGGAGGTGCTCAAACTAAAATTTTGCATTTTATTAATAACTTACATATCGTAAAAGATAATATGTTTCCGGTGCCGCCGTTGTTTCAATTGATCCAGGAACAATCCAAAACCGATTGGAAAGAGATGTATCAAGTTTTTAATTGCGGACACAGAATGGAATTGTACGTGTCTCCTGAATTGGCAGACGATATTATTTCAATTTCTAAATCTTTTAATGTTGACGCAAAAATTGTTGGTCGTGTTGAAACTTCAGAAAAAAAGAAGCTTACAATAAAAGGCGAGTTTGGGGAGTTTACGTATTAGAAATTTCATTTTAACTTGTATTTGGAATGATTTTTGAGCAAAGTAATTTTTTTCAAAAAAACAACCTGACAGAACCATGAAAAAACTCCTTTTACTAGTTGTTGTATTTACAATTCAGTTTAGTAATGCGCAACCAGATTCCCTCTATATTAAAGAAAACAAAGTTTACGATGGTCCACAATGGAAAGAGGGGCAAGAAGCTAGTGTGGATATAAGTCAGGTAAGTTTTACCAATTGGAATTCTGGAGGCACTAATTCAATATCAGCACTATTAGGCTATCAATATAATGCCAATTACAAGGATAAATTCTTCTTTTGGAACAACAGGGCTAGAATTGGTTATGGTTTAAACAAACAAGAAAGTAGAGAGCTTCGTAAAACAGATGATATTTTTGAAATCACTTCTAATTTGGGATATCAGCCTACAGACGACTCTAAATGGTTTTATTCGGCTAGATTTAATTTCAGAACCCAATTAGCAAACGGCTATAAATATCCAGATAAAGATAATCCTATCTCTAGATTGATGGCGCCAGGTTACTTGTTTTTTGGAGGTGGTGTGGAGTATGGAAAAAATATTGAAAAATTTTCCTTTTATCTATCGCCTTTAACGCTTAAAGCAACGTTTGTTCTAGATCAGGATTTGGCAAACGCAGGTTCGTTTGGAGTGGATCCTGCTGTTTTTGATAGCAATGGTAATTTGATTAGAGAAGGTGCTAATTTACGTAGGGAAGTCGGGATTTTGATTTCAAATAGCTATGTCATGGAATTGGGGGAAAATATTAACGTAACCAATCTTTTGAGTTTGTATTCAGATTACATCAATAACTTCGGAAATATTGATGTAGATTGGAGGATAAATTTTGATTTTAAAGTGAATAACTTCGTAAGAGCAACATTAGAATCGCATTTAAAATATGACGATGATGTAAAAAGTTTGGAGCCAACCGCGGTAGAGGGAGAGTTTGACGAAGCTGGTGCAAAAATTCAATGGAAACAGTTTTTAGGTATTGGTTTTGCCGTAGATTTCTAAAAAAATAAATTGAATCTTCTTAAATAAATTTGTTAACTTTTCAATGTTGATAAATTCTTAATAAATTAAAAATCAAGTTATTAACATGTTTTTGTTGTAAACTTTATGATTTTTGTTATGTGTAGAATGAAATATTTTTTGTTGCTTTATGGTTTCTAAGTAATCCGTAAATAGTATAATATTAAAATGAACACAAAGACACCTACAATGCCAAAATCTTATACCCAAGATCAAGCCTTTGAAGCTTCTCTCAAATATTTTAAAAATGACGATTTAGCAGCTCGCGTATGGATTAATAAATATGCGCTAAAAGATTCTGAAGGGAATATTTTTGAAGCGTCTCCAAACGATATGCACAATCGTATTGCTAAAGAAATTGCACGAATAGAAAAAAAATATCCAAATTCTTTAAGTGAACAACAAGTATTCGACCTTATAAAAGATTTTAAATATATCGTGCCTCAAGGGAGCCCTATGGCGGGAATTGGTAACCCATATCAAATAGCATCTTTGTCAAATTGTTTCGTTATTGGAAACGATGGCGCATCGGATTCTTACGGCGGAATTCTAAAAATTGACCAAGAGCAAGTTCAGTTAATGAAACGTCGCGGTGGTGTTGGTCACGATTTGTCACACATTCGACCTAAAGGTTCCATGGTAAGGAATTCTGCATTGACTTCAACTGGAATCGTGCCTTTCATGGAGCGGTATTCTAACTCAACTAGAGAAGTGGCACAAGATGGTAGGAGAGGCGCTTTAATGTTATCGATATCAATCAACCACCCAGATGCGGAAGATTTTATAGATGCAAAATTAGAGGCTGGAAAAGTTACAGGAGCAAATGTTTCTGTAAGAATCGATGATAACTTTATGAAAGCTGTAAAATCAGGTTCAGAATACGTTCAAAAATATCCGGTTTTTAGCGATACGCCTAAATTCACAAAAACCATTGAAGCTCATGGGCTGTGGAAAAAAATAGTGCATAACGCATGGAAATCTGCTGAACCAGGCGTTTTATTTTGGGATACCATAGCTAAAGAGTCCGTGCCAGATTGTTATGCAGATTTGGGTTATAAAACGGTATCTACTAATCCGTGTGGAGAAATCCCTTTGTGTCCTTATGATTCTTGTCGCTTACTGGCCATCAATCTATTTTCATATGTAGATGAACCATTTACAAAAAAAGCAAGTTTTAATTTTGAATTATTTAAAGAACACGTTGGCTATGCCCAACGTATCATGGACGATATTATCGATTTAGAATTAGAAAAAATCGATGTGATTCTTAAAAAAATTGATGAAGATCCAGAGCAAGACGAAGTAAAATCTGTAGAACGTAATTTGTGGTTAAACATACGAAAGAAAGCTTATGAAGGACGTAGAACAGGTGTTGGCATAACTGCCGAAGGCGATATGTTGGCGGCTTTAGGTTTGCGTTACGGAAGTAAAGAAGGAAATGCTTTTGCGGTAGAATTGCATAAAACAATTGCCATTGAAGCTTATAGAAGTTCGGTAAATTTAGCTAAAGAACGTGGCGCATTTTCAATTTTTGATTCTGATAGAGAAAAAGACAATCCGTTTATTTTACGATTGAAAGAAGCCGATAGCAAGTTGTATTACGAAATGTTGGAACATGGGAGACGAAATATTGCATTGTTGACCATTGCGCCAACAGGCACAACAAGTTTGATGACGCAAACTACTTCGGGCATTGAGCCTGTGTTTTTACCAGTTTACAAAAGACGTAGAAAAGTAAATCCAAACGATAAAGAGGTTCGTGTGGATTTTGTAGATGACCTTGGCGATTCTTGGGAGGAATATGTGGTGTTCCATCATAAATTCAAACAATGGATGGAAGTAAATGGGATTGATACTTCTAAAAACTTTTCACAAGAAGAATTGGACGGTTTGATAAAAAAATCGCCTTATTATGGTGCAACTTCAAATGATGTAGATTGGTTGAGTAAAGTGAGCATGCAAGGTGCCATTCAAAAATGGGTGGACCATTCCATTAGTGTGACTATTAATTTACCAAATGATGCGAATGAAGATTTAGTTGGCGATTTGTACATCAAAGCATGGGAAGTTGGTTGTAAAGGCGTTACGGTTTATAGAGATGGGTCGCGTTCTGGAGTTTTAATTTCCAATGATGAAAAGAAAGAAGAAAAAGCGCAAAATAATATTTTAACAGTATTCCCTAAAAAACGACCGCAAACATTAGAGGCAGATGTGGTCCGTTTTCAAAATAGTAAAGAAAAATGGATCGCTTTTATTGGGTTGGTTGATGAAAAACCCTATGAAATATTTACGGGACTTGCAGATGATGAAGATGGTATTTTAATTCCGCGCTGGGTAAATAGAGGGGTTATCATTAAGAATAGAAATGAAGATGGTTCGTCGCGATACGATTTTCAATATAAAAACACCAGAGGTTATAAAACCACTATTGAAGGATTATCTCATAAATTTGACCCAGAGTTTTGGAATTATGCAAAGTTGATTTCAAGTACGTTGAGACACGGTATGCCAATTGATAAAATTGTAGATTTAATTAACAGTTTACAACTGGATAGCGAATCTATAAACACATGGAAAAATGGAGTAGGGCGAGCATTAAAGCGCTATGTTGAAGACGGCACACAAGCAAAAGGACAAACCTGCTCTAATTGTGAATCTGTAAATTTAATCTATCAAGAAGGCTGCTTAACGTGTAGTGATTGTGGCTCTTCTAAGTGTGGGTAAATTCTAAAGTATTTTAAAATTAAAAGATGTCATTAAATTCACAGAAAGTGTTGTTTTGGTATCTTTTTTTATGTAATATTTTGAAAATTATGACGTTTTTTTAAAACATAGGCTAGACACCTCCCTTAATCCCTCCTTTTTAGGAGGGAAACTGTTGTACATAAGTTTTCGTCTAATAAGAGCGGATAATTGCAGATTAATGGGTGTTCTGGTTACTGTTTTTCTGATTTTTAACAAATAGATAATTCCTGTTTTTTCTTAAAAATTACCAGAATTTTTTTTAATATAAGGGAAACTCTAGAGTATGAGTTTCCCTTCTAAAAAGAGGGGATTAAGGGGTGTGTTTTTCAAAAGTTATTTAATGAATGACTGTGTTTGCTAAAGACTCCCAGCACTCAAATATCTATAATCTTCTAATTCTGAAAGTTCATCAATCAATTTAGTACATCCATTTTTCAATAAATAAATGGAATCTGAAATAGCAACAATATGACGAAACATATGATCGGTAATCACAATAACCTTTCTTTGTTTTTCTTCTGAAATAATAGTTTTAATGGTTTCAATATGAAGTGGTGCTAAATGCGAAAAAGGTTCATCCAGAAAGATGATTTTTTTATCACTCTTCAAAATAATATACGTTTCAATTAAACGGCGTTCCCCTCCAGAAAGCCTGTTAAACCGTATGTCTTTTGAAATTCGCAACCCCTTAAATCTATTCATAAAATCGTCCCAATTCACTTTAAAATGATTGAAAGCAGATTTCAATTTCATTTGGTTAGGAATAAAATTGCTTTGAGGTAAAAGTGCCGCAAGATTTGTTTGATATAAAGGTTTTAAAATAGGTTTGCTGTCAACTCTAACCAATTGGTATTTAGCTTTTAAATTTCCGAAGGCAATATTTAGCAGGCGGCTTTTTCCACAACCATTACTGCCTAATGTTCCCGTTACTTTGCCTGTTTCAGCTTTTAAATAAACACCACTAAGAATTCGTTTTTCTTTAAAGTATAATTCAACATTATCGATTTAAAAAATCATATAAACTCCTTAAGAATTAAAAGAAACGGCAAACTCAAAAACACATCAATTACAAAGAAAATTGAAAATAACTTCAACGTTGATATACCTAAATTTTTATAAAAAATCAATTTACGTTTCGCTTGCGTTTCATTTGTAAAATACCATAAAAAACCGACAAGGAATAATTTTACTACAAATAATGATATCAAACTAAAACCTAAAAGCGATAGCATAACATTTACGCCAAAAGACCATGCAAAAAAAGGCCGATAAAATAGAAAGATTGATGATAACTGTTGCATAGTATCTTAACTAACGCTTAAAGATGCAGAATATTTTTTGTTTTCAATTATAAGGGCGACTTGGAACTGCTTAAAATTCATAAATTATCGTATTTTTGGTTTCCAATTGAAAAAAGCAGATGTTAGATAAATTACAAATAGTAAAGCAGCGTTTTGATGAGGTAAGTGATTTGATTATCCAACCGGATGTTATCACAGACCAAAAACGCTATGTGGCGCTAAATAGGGAATATAAAGATTTAAGATTGTTGATGGATAAGCGTGAAGCTTACCTTGAATTGACCAATAATTTAGCAGAAGCTGAAGAAATTATTTCGGACGGAAGTGATCCAGAAATGGTGGAAATGGCCAAAATGCAATATGATGAAGCGAAAGAGGGAATTTCAAAATTGGAAGATGAAATAAAAGTATTATTGATTCCGAAAGATCCTGAAGATGCTAAAAATGCAGTCGTGGAATTACGTGCGGGAACAGGAGGCGATGAAGCTAGTATTTTTGCAGGCGATTTATTTAGAATGTACACCAAATATTGTGAAAGCAAAGGGTGGAAAGTAGAGACTGTAGATTTTAGCGAAGGTACCAACGGCGGATTTAAGGAAATTCAATTTGAAGTTACAGGAAATGATGTTTATGGCACGCTGAAGTTTGAAGCAGGTGTACACCGTGTACAACGTGTGCCACAAACCGAAACCCAAGGGCGTGTACATACAAGTGCAGCAACGGTTATGGTATTTCCGGAAGCTGAGGAGTTTGATGTAGAAATAAACCCGAAAGACGTGAGAATCGATTTTTTCTGTTCCTCTGGTCCTGGCGGGCAATCGGTAAACACAACCTATTCTGCGGTGCGTTTAACGCACGAGCCTACTGGTTTGGTGGCGCAATGTCAAGATCAAAAATCGCAACATAAAAATAAAGAGAAAGCGTTTAAGGTTTTACGTTCTCGTTTATACGATTTAGAACTGGCAAAAAAGATGGAGGAAGATGCTGCATTACGAGGTACCATGGTAACTAGCGGCGATAGAAGTGCTAAAATTAGAACATATAATTACTCGCAAGGGCGTGTAACAGACCATAGAATTGGATTGACACTTTACGATTTACAGAACATTGTAAATGGCGATATTCAAAAAATAATTGATGAATTACAATTGGCTGACAATACGGAGAAGTTAAAGGCTAATGATGATGTGATTTAATCCCTATCTGACTCTTTCCCGAAGGGAAAGACACTCAAACGAATAAAAAACAATTATTAACTGATTATCTCGATTTTAAGAAGAGTAATCATATAACAGTTTCCTCCTTTGGAGGATTAAGGAGGAATGACAACAAACCAACTCATTTCAGAAATCAAAAAAAAGCAGTCCTTTCTATGTATAGGATTGGATGTAGATTTAAATAAAATCCCAAAACATCTTTTAAAAGAAGACGATCCAATTTTTGCTTTTAATAAAGCAATTATAGATGCAACACATCATTTGTGTGTGGCTTATAAACCAAACACGGCATTTTACGAAGCTTACGGCATAAAAGGCTGGAAATCTCTCGAAAAAACCATTAATTATTTAAACGAAAAGCATCCAGAAATTTTTACGATTGCCGATGCGAAACGTGGCGATATCGGGAATACCAGTACCATGTATGCCAAAGCATTTTTTGAAGATTTAGCGTTTGATTCTGTAACCGTTGCGCCATACATGGGGAAAGATTCAGTAGAGCCTTTTTTGACTTTTGAAGATAAACATACTATTCTTTTAGCTTTAACTTCCAATCAAGGTGCATTTGATTTTCAGACGAAAACTATTGAAGGCAAAGAGGTTTATAAACACGTTTTAGAAACCTCTAAATCTTGGAGAAACTCCGAAAACTTAATGTATGTAGTAGGCGCCACCAAAGCTGAATATTTAGCAGATATAAGACAAATTATTCCAGATAGTTTTTTATTGGTGCCAGGTGTTGGCGCACAAGGAGGAAACCTTCAAGAGGTTTGTCAATATGGCATGAATAGTTCTGTTGGGCTTTTAATTAACTCTTCAAGAGGGATTATTTATGCGTCTCAAGATGAGGGTTTTGCAGAAGCCGCTGCTGAAAAAGCTAAAGCATTGCAACGAGATATGGCTCTTGAATTGAAATAAAATAAAAAAAAATGACAAGGATTGCACGAATTCACACGGATGAATTCTTCATTTTTAAAATATAAAAGGAGCTCAATTAAGAGCTCCTTTTACGGTTAATAAGAACCTAATAACAGAAAATGTTATTTAGATTCCCGCCTTCGCGGGAATGACAAATTCAAAAGAAACCTCGACAAAAATGTCGAGGAGTTCTCTTTAGATTAAAAGTGTTCGTGTAAGTGATGGTGTTCATCAATTAACGGCCCACCTTCAATAATTTGTTGAGATGCTTGATGCGCAAATTTCTCAAAGTTTAAGTGGAATGAGTGTGCTAAATGAATAGCTTTACCAACATAAGCACCTTTTTGTAACCAAGTGTTCATTGGGTCTAAGATCTCAGTTGGTACTCCTGGACAGTATTTAGGCATGTGCAATCCGAAAATAAAGTTTTGATCGTAATCAACATTGTCTAAATCTCCGTTTAAGATTGCGGTAATCATTGCTCTTGTATATTTTAATTTTATACGAGAACCAACACCGTAAGGCCCTGCGCTCCAACCTGTGTTAATCAACCAAACGTTTACACCAGCTTCTGTCATTTTTTTGCTCAACATTTCACCATAAACTGTTGGGTGCAATGGCATAAATGGCTCTCCAAAACAAGCAGAGAATGAGGGTACAGGCTCGGTAATTCCAGCTTCTGTTCCAGCAACTTTTGCCGTATATCCAGAGATAAAATGATATGCAGCTTGACCTGGCGTTAATTTAGATACTGGAGGTAATACACCAAAAGCATCACAGGTTAAGAAGAATATATTCTTAGGATTGTTAGCATAAAGCGTTTCTTGAATATTATCGATATGATAGATCGGGTAGCTTACACGCGTGTTTTGCGTAATGCTACTATCTTTATAATCTACTTCACCATTGTCTTTAATTACTACGTTTTCAAGTAAAGCACCTGGTTTTATAGCTCTAAAAATGTCTGGTTCTTTTTCTTCCGTTAGGTCAATCACTTTTGCATAGCACCCACCTTCAAAGTTAAAGATTGTGTTATCTTTTGTCCAACCATGTTCGTCATCACCAATTAATTTTCTGTCAGGATCTGCTGAAAGCGTTGTTTTACCAGTACCAGATAATCCGAAGAAAATAGCAGTATCTCCTTTTTTACCAACGTTAGCAGAGCAATGCATTGGCAATACATTATGTTCTACTGGTAAAATCATATTTAGGGCAGAGAAAATACCTTTTTTCATTTCGCCTGTATAAGCTGAACCACCTACTAAAGCTATTTTATCTGTAAAGTTGATGATTGAGAAATTACCTTGACGGATGCCATAAGCTTCTGGGTTTGGACATACATATCCTGGAGCACAAAGAATTAACCAATCCTCTTTGAAGTTTTCTAATTCTTTTTCGCTTGGTCTTAAAAACATATTGTAAACAAATAGGTTAGACCATGGTAATTCTGTTACTGCTCTAATATTTGTTTTAAACTCTGGTTCTGCACATGCATAACCGTCTCTCGCGTAAATTTCTTTACCAGAAAGATATTTCAATACTTCATTTTTTAATTTATTGAAATTATCTGGCGCAATAGGCTTATTTGTTTTTCCCCACCACACTTTTTTAGCAGTATAATCATCTTTTACTAAAAAACGGTCTTGAGGAGAACGTCCAGTAAATTTGCCTGTATTGATGGCTAAAGTTCCGTTTGCAGTTTCTTTACCCATTCCTTTTTCAATAGTAATTTTTTGTAATTCCTCTGGAGATAAGTTCCAGTTGACAGTAACGTCTTTTAGGCCGTACTGCCCTAAGTCTTGATTTTTGTTTAATGCTACTGAATCTTTCATTTTGATTAAATTTAAGGTTCTTACTAATATTTATTTAAAATGGCCATATAATTGGCACGAGTATCATTGATATCAAAAAAAACATAAATAGCAATGGAGCACCTACTTTTAGGTAATCCATAAATTTGTAGCCTCCAGCAGACATTACCATGGCGTTTGTTGTGGTGCCCACAGGTGTTAAAAAGGCTGTTGATGCACTAATTGCCACCACTATCATAAATGGTTCTGGAGAAAGGTTTAAAGAACTTGCTGCTAGTATGGCAATTGGTGCCATTAAAACTGCTGTGGCTGAGTTATTGATAACTTGACTGAATGTTGTAGTCAATAAAAAGATGCCTCCTAAAAGCACTACTGGATGTATGGAGCCTAAGTAGGTTACCAAACCATTTGCCACTAGTTGTGCAGTTCCTGTTTTTTGCAGCGCTATTCCCATAGGTATCATCGCAGCAATCATTACGACACTTATCCAGCTAATACCTTTGTAAGCTTTAGACATTGGTACACAACCTGTAAGCAATACAATACCTCCACATATTAGAGCAGCGATAGAGCCTGGCACCATGTTAAAAACGAGTAGCACAATCATCAATACTAGAGCACCTAAAGCGATATAAGATTTTGAATTTAGGTTGTCTATGTTTTTGGCCATGCCTTCAGGACTTCCACAAATCACCAAGTTTTCATGTTGCTCTTTTAAGCTTTCAATATTTTCCCAAGACCCTCGAAGCAGGAATGAATCTCCAACTTTTACGGTTATTTCCTTATCTGTTAAAGGTTTGTTGTTTCTTGATGCAGCCAATAATTGAATGCCGAAACGTTGAAAATAATCCCCCAGTTTATATTTTCTGCCCACAAGTATAGAATTAGGGTTTACAATAACTTCCGTCATGCCAACCTCTTGATTAATAAGGTTGTGTCTTAATTCATCTGTTACAGGTTCTAGAGGAAGCAGCCCTAACCTGAATTTAATCATCAATCTATTTATAGCTTCGGTATCACCTTTTACAGTTATAATATCATGGTATCTTAATTCTGTTTGTCTATCAGGAAACTCCACAAACTGTTGGATACCTTTTAATGGATTTGGGTGTCTTCTTTTAAGTCTAAGAATTGATACATTGAATTCTTTCTCAAAATCCCAATCACTTATTTTAGTATCAATTAAAGGAGATATAGAACGAATACGGAGTCTGTAATAGTCGCCTTCAATTTTATAAGCCTCAATCCATTTATGGAAGGTGGTTTCAATATCTACAGGTTTATTGTTTGTTTTGTTTTTTGGTAATAATTTGTAGCCTAAATATCTAAAATATAATAAAGCGACAATAAGTAATGGTAACCCAATAAGTCCAAATTCAAAGAAAGAGAACCCTTCATGACCCGCTTCTACAAGTGCATTACTTGCAATAATGTTTGGAGGTGTTCCGGTTAAGGTCAATAAGCCACCAGTATTAGATCCAAAAGCCACAGGCATCAACATTTTAGAAGGCAAAGTACCAATGCTCCAAGCAGAAGAAATAGTTAAAGGCATTAATGTAGCCACAGTTCCCGTATTACTTACAAAACCAGATAAAATCCCAGAACCCAATGTTACAATAACCAATAGCTTAGGAATACTTTTTCCTGCCCACTCCACAAATTTTCTACCTGCTAATGCTGTCCATCCGGTTTGAGATAAACCTTCGCCAATAATAAAGAGTGCGGCAATCATAATAACAGTTGGATTGCTAAAACCGCTTAAGGTTTCTTCTGCGTTTAAAATGCCTGTTAAAAACAGGCTAATCATGGATAGTAAAGCAACGATATCTGGAGTGAATTTTCCCCAGACGAATAATGCAATTGTTATTACTAATATGGTAAGCATTAAATAGATCATAATTTCTAGTTGTTAAAGAGTTTGGTTTGTTTTTCTCTTTATTATTATGTAAAATTACGTTGCAATACCGTGAATAATTATGACGAATGTCATGGTTTATTTAGTTACTTTATTTTTATATTATTGTTGATTTTTTAGCCCATGTTATGCGAAAAGAAAATACGAAAACGCTTTCGTGCTAAAAGGTTGCTAAATAAAGTTGTAATTTTATCTCAAAACGGAAGTCTTAGATGAAATTAAATTGAAAAAATGTATGTTTTTTTCCTTAAATGTGTCAAATATGAATTTTGATTACGGCAGATTTCTTTTAATACTGAATTTAAAATCGAATACATGAAATTAGATATACTTGCCATAGGCGCACACCCAGATGATGTAGAATTAGGTTGTGGGGCGACCATAGCCAAAGAAATAGCCAATGGTAAAAAAGTAGGTATTATAGATTTGACCAAAGGTGAATTAGGTACACGTGGTACTGCTGAAATTAGAGCAGCCGAATCTTCAAATGCGGCTAATATTTTAGGTGTTGCAACAAGACTGAATATGGGTTTTGCTGATGGGTTTTTTATAAATGATAAAGCGCACCAATTGGCATTGATTAAAATGATTCGGAAATTCCAACCAGAAATGGTGTTGTGTAACGCCATAGATGACAGACATATAGATCATGGAAAGGGGAGTAGTTTGGTAAGGGATGCTTGTTTTTTAAGCGGATTGATTAAAATTGAAACCGAAGATGATGGCACTATCCAAAAATCTTGGCGACCAAAACATGTGTATCATTATATACAATGGAAAAATTTAGAGCCAGATGTAGTTGTAGATGTTTCTGGATTTATTAATGTGAAGATGGAAGCGGTTTTAGCCTATGAAACACAATTTTATAATGAAAAAAGTAAGGGCCCGGAAACACCAATTTCCAGTAAAAACTTTACGGATAGTGTGATATACCGTGCAAGGGATTTAGGGCGTTTAGTTGGTGTGTCCCATGCCGAAGGCTTTACGGTAGAACGTTATGCCGCAGTTGATAGTTTATTTGATTTGAAGTAGATGAAATATTTTTAATCTAAAGGATTGAAAAAATTGAAAAAATGTTTGTATTCTTTTTTAAATCTGTTACATTTGCACTCGCATTTAAAATGCAAATTACATGGTGGTTCTAATACGTTTTAGAATTTTCCTTTTGAAAACTTTTTTTAGAGTCGGGAAATAAAAAAAATGGTGTGTTCTTCCTGTTGGTTAGAGCAATCCTTTTGTAAAAACTTTTTTAAAGTTTATTATAATAAATTACATGGTGGTTGTCTTAATTGTGGTTAGAGCACTCACTTTGAGAAACTTTTTTAAAGTTTCAGAATAAAATTATGTATGGTGTGTTCTTCCTTTGGTTAGAGCAATCCTTTTGGGAAACTTTTTTAAAGTTTTAAAATAAATATTACATGGTGGTTGCTCTATTATGGTTAGAGCAATCCTTTTTGGGAAACTTTTTTAAAGTTTTAAAATAAATATTACATGGTGGTTGCTCTATTATGGTTAGAGCAATCCTTTTGAGAAACTTTTTTAAAGTTTCAGAATAAAATATTATGGTGGTTGTAGCTCAGTTGGTTAGAGCATTGGTTTGTGGTACCAAGGGTCGCCGGTTCGAATCCGGTCTTCCACCCAAAATTAGAAAGCCTTTCAGTCCCGAAGCTTCGGGATTGAAAGGCTTTTTTGTAAAACACCAATTTAATACTATATGAAATCTACCAAAATTCTAATAGGACTATTCACACTCTTATTTTTCAGTTGCCCACCAGATGATTTGGAAGAAGAGGATATGACTCCTAAAGCTGTTACTTACAAACTTTTAAGTTTTGTTTTTACACAACAGACAGATAATAATGAAGATGCTTTATCTTATGAAATTGAGTATTTTAATCCTAATAACTTTGAAATAAAAGGATATCCTAAAATAACTCTGACAATAGGAGGAGGTGCAACTACAACTTTTACACCTAATGAGCAATGTGGAACTATCGCTGCTAATAGTTCTTGCGTATTATCGTATAATGTTATTGATGATAATCCTTTATTGTTTCCTATAGAACCAATTGAGTTTGTTAGTGCTGATTATATTTTAGAGTAAAAAAAACCTAGTCCACCTTAACCCGCTTATCCCTATTAGCCAATTCCCAAGCGGTATAAAAAACCAATCTTGCACGCGTTTCTAAGAACTCATAATTAATCTTATCTGGCGTATCGCTTGGTTTGTGATAATCATCATGCACACCATTAAAATAAAAAATAACGGGGATATTATGTTTTGCGAAATTGTAATGGTCTGAGCGGTAATAAAAACGGTTAGGATCGTTTTCGGCATTAAATTTATAATCTAAATTAATGTTTACGGTGGCTTTGTTGATGGAATCAGAAACCGCGTGCAACTCTTTGCTCAATCTATCGGAACCTATTAAATAGACATAATTTTCTTTGCCCTCGTGGTCTTTATCAACACGACCAATCATATCAATATTTAAATTGGTTATGGTGTTTTTTAATGGAAATATTGGGTCTTCATCTGCATAATATCTAGAACCAAATAAACCCATTTCTTCACCGGTAACATGCAAAAAAACAATAGTTCGTTTAGGTGTAAAACCATCTTTAACTGCTGCCTTAAAGGCTTCGGCAATTTCTAAAATGGCCACAGTACCAGAGCCGTCATCATCTGCGCCATTATTAATTTGTCCGTCACCTGAAATACCAATATGGTCTAAATGCGCAGAAATTATTAAAACCTCTTCTGGTTTTTCGCTCCCTTTTATATAAGCTATTACGTTTTCCGAAGCATTGTCTGCTTTACCATTAAAGTAGTCTTTTGGGATTTCCTGAAAATAATCATCCTTAGCTATAGGGGATTCAATCTTATTACTTACGTAGTTGTCTTTTATAAACTCTATAGCTTTTTTTTGTCCAGGTTCTCCAGTTTCCCTGCCTTCAAAGTCGTCAGAAGCATAGGTAAATAGTAATTCCTTTAACTCTTTGGAAGTTATGGTTTTAGCATAATCATCAGGGTTTGCGGT
The DNA here is from genome assembly GCF_040720935.1 of Algibacter sp. 2305UL17-15. NCBI lineage: Bacteria > Pseudomonadati > Bacteroidota > Flavobacteriia > Flavobacteriales > Flavobacteriaceae > Algibacter > Algibacter sp. 2305UL17-15. Next base: position 129,723 of record NZ_JBFDAE010000010.1, on the reverse strand, counting down.
TTTTTGTGATTTTTTATTTTGAGAAATACTGCTGCATCCTAAAACTATATATAAAAGGGATAACATTAAAGTTGTCTTTTTCATGGGGTATCTTTTACTTAACTAGTTTAAAAACGCATTGTTTTCATCTAAAACAATACGATGTTTTTGATTTGCCAATTGCCATGTGGTGGCAAAAATTAACTTGGTACGCTTTTCTAGTAATTTATAATCTATTTTATCTGGTGTGTCAGAAGCTTTATGATAATCTTCATGTTCGCCATTAAAATAAAAAATCACAGGAATATCATGCTTTGCAAAATTATAATGGTCAGATCGTGTATAGTACTGATTTCTGTCGTTCAAAGCATTGTATCTATAATCTAAATCGATATCTACATAGGTGTTTCTGACCTTTTCGGAAACATAATGCAATTCTTTACTCAACCTGTCTGCACCAATGAGGTAAATATAATTCTTATTTTTAGTATGTCTTCTATCCACGCGACCAATCATATCAATATTTAAATTGGCGACTGTATTTTCTAAAGGAAAAACAGGGTTTTTAACATAAAACTCCGAGCCTCGTTTACCAATTTCTTCAGCGGTAAAGTGCATGAACATAATACTACGCTTTGGTCTGTGTCCATTTTTAGTGGCGGTTTTAAAAGCTTCAGCAATTTCTAAGATGGCTACAGTACCAGAGCCATCATCATCGGCACCATAATGAATGTCACCATCTTCAACCCCTAAATGGTCTAAATGCGCAGAAATAATAACGACCTCTTCTGGATGTTCGGAACCTTCAATGTATGCCAAAACATTTTCGGATGCACCTGCTTCATTGAAAAAAAAGGATTTAGAGATGCCTTGAAAATAGTCTGTTGTCCCTAATGGTGATTTAATATTTTGAGATATATAATAAGACTTTAAAAAATTTGCTGCCAATTTTTGCCCTGGTTCACCAACTCTGCGCCCTTGAAATTCTTTAGAGGCAAACTTGTACAACATGGAACTCAACTCATCCGAAGTAATAGTTTCAGCATATGTTTTGACCAGAGTGCTATCTACTATTTTGATGCTTTTCTTTAAATTGTCAATTCTTGCAGTATATTTTGGAGAGGCACAAGTCCCCAGAAGGGAAATTATTGATAGAATGCAAAAAATTTTCATGCGGTTTTTGGGTATAAGTCAAAAGCAACTCGCAATTAAAAGTTTTGTTAGGGTGGAAAACTCTATGCTCGTTTAAGTTAAAACGAGACAAAGATATGAAAAAGCGTAAATAACCGACAACTATTCTATACTAATATCATCTAAGTCAAGCTCCTCTAATTCTTCGATGGCTTCTTCTTTAGATTCTGCTTCTTTTTCATCCAAGGTTTCGGTGTTTCCAACCTCTGTTTTGTTGAAAATAGCTTTGTAGGTAGTAATGCTCAAAGATATTACGGTAAGGAAAAATGTAAACTGAATAATCTTTTTTACCTGCCCTGTTTTTTTGGATAAATAGAAAGCAATTAATCCAAAAACCAAAGCTGCTATTGCTGGAAATATAGCCAGATTAGATACTGGTAATACAGATAGAATAATAGCCAAGATTGATGTAATTAAGGCAAGTACTGTAAAAAGTTGTTTCATGATAGTGTAGTGTTAGTTTTTTAATCCCGTAGCTGATTTTATTTTAAGTTCCCCGTTACCAACAGGGATTTTAAATTTCCCGTAAACCATTATTTTGTTGGCATCGGCAGTAAGCCATACGTCGCCTTTAAGTGCGCTAGATTGACTACTGCTTATTTTTAGTTTATAACAATTTTTATTTCCAATGGCGGTATTTATCGTTTCTTTTCCTAAATAGGTGATTTGTGCTTTGGTTTCTTCTCTATCAAAAAGTATGGTAAGCGTCTGGGTTGCGCCAACTTGCATAGATTCAAAATCAATCAATCTTATATTATATAATGTAGAAACAATGTCTTTTGTGCCAGAACTAATCTTTATGGTTTTATTCTCAACCCAGTTATTTTTCTTCGTCTGTACTGTTTTAACTGTATTCGTTTTATGGCTATAAGTATATTTCATAGCCTTGTAATAACCACCTTCGTTAATATCACGTTTGTACAAATAAGGGGTTAGGGTTTTTGGATTGACATAGCTTTCGTATAGGTCTCTTATTTCAAAAAAGCTATCCCATCTGCTATATGTTAACGCGGTACATTTTAAACGTAACAACGTAGCTTTAGAAGTCTTTATATTGGTAGTCGCAAGTGTAACCTGCGCAATATCTGTAAGTATGCCAGACATGTTGTAAGACGCAGAATATACTAACTTTTCGCCAGCACCTACAGCGGTATTTTGAGCATTTGCAATAAAAGACGCTAAAAAGATTAGAGCAATAAAAATACGCTTCATATAAGTTGTTTTATGTTAGTACCAAACAAACTTCAAAATCATTTGGTATAATAACGAAATGTTAAGCATTTATTGTGCCGAAAATACAATGCATAAAAGTTTTATGCTAATTTATTATTCTTATTTGAAGTATTTGTTTAACTGATTTATGTCATAGTTTTTAATCTTTATTAAGTATATGTTTACTAGGTAATTAATTTTGTGTCACCATGAAAAACATATTATTACCTACAGACTTTTCAAAAAATTCAATAAACGCTATTAGTTATGCTATAGAATTTCTAAAAGGAGAGAAGTGTCAATTTTATATACTAAATGTACAGAAAACATCTTCTTTTATTACAGACGACATGATGGTAGTAAATTCATCCACAACTATTTATAAAACATTAATAAATGCTGCTGAAAAATCTATTCGCAATATAATTTCAACAATTAATGAAGAGTTTGATACTAGTGGTCATGAATTTCATTCAATTGTAAATTATGATAATTTTATTCATGCCATAAACCAAACCTGTGAAAATCACGACATAGATTTAATAGTTATGGGTACTAAAGGTGCTTCGAGCTTAGAAAAAGTACTTTTTGGAAGTAATACAGTTAAGGTAATGCAACGCTGTATAAAGCCCGTTTTGGCGATCCCCAATGAATGCAGCTTTAAAAATGTGGATCATCTTGCCTTTGCTACCACAAATTCTAAACTGTTTAAAATAGAAGAATTGGAAGTTTTAAAAGAAATAATGATTATGAATTCATCTTCATTGCAAATCTTCCATCTTGTAGATCAATATCATTTAGTATATGATGCCGATGGTAACATAGACTTTTTTAACAAACATTTTAGTCAACCTAGACATGAATATATAGACACAACAAAAGAAGATATGTTTAATGTGGTTCACGATTATATTGAAAGCAATAATATAGATATGTTGGCAATTATGAATAAGAAGCATTCCTTTTTAGAGCGTTTATTTACAACACATTTGGTAGAAAGATTTGCTTTTAAAATTGACATTCCATTATTGGTTATGCAACTAAGCCAATAAGTTTTTTTTAAAAATTGAAACTCCATTAAAATCAAACCAGCACTTTTCAATAAGTCCTAACGATTTGAAGATCATCATAATAAAAACATAGAAAGAAGGCTTAATTAATAAATTCCGCTAATAACAAATCTTTTCAATCGTGTAACATTTTTAATTTCTATGCGTCAAATGGGTATCGATCAATAATTAATCATCATGAAAACAAACAAGCAACTTTTAGTCATCATGCATTTAAGTCAGTTAATCACTTTAGTAACTGGTTTTGGGAGTTTATTATTGCCCTTAGTGCTATGGCTTACACAAAAAGAAAAGGTTTACGAAATGGACGAACACGGTAAAAACATCATCAACTTTCAATTGAGTTTAATTGTTTACTGTTTAATATGTGTGCCATTAATTTTAGTATTCGGTTTAGGGCTATTAGGCTTTGTGGTTTTAGGGGTTTTTTCAATACTATTCCCAATCATAAATGCTATAAAAGCTAGCAATGGCGAAACTCCAACATACCCACTGAGCATTAATTTTATAAATTAATAAGAAATAGTTTAATACATGACGAAAATAGTTTAGTCGTTGTTAAGCGAAGATTATATTGCTAAAAATAAGACCCTTCAGGTTTAAAAAACCTGAAGGGTCTGAAATCAATTCAAGATTGCAAATTAATTAACAAACAAAAATTAAGATATATGTTTCATTTTTGTCATGTATTAATATGAAATAGAATTATCTCCTCTTAATTTTATTTAGTTAACCCGTTGTGCATTTTGGCCCTTTTTAATAGACAAATGTCAGTTCGAGTGAAATTCTGAAAGAATTTTGTATCGAGAACAGATTTTCTAAAACGAAAATTTTTATTCTCGATACAAATTTTGCTCGTTTCAATCGCAAAATTCACTCAAACTGACAAAATTTTCTCAAAATGCACAACAGGTTAGTTAGTATATTTAGTAAGAGATAAACCAAGAAGGCTGTCTAAAAAGTATTGAATTCTTGTCAAACTGAGCCTTTCGACTCCGCTCAAGACAGGCTCAAGTCGAAGTTTTAATATTTTGAAAATCAAAGTATTTCGACTGCCTGTCCGTCCGGCAGTCGGGCGTTCAATATGACGTTTAGAATACATATTGACTTTTTAGACAGCCTCTTTTTGTGTTGTAAGGTTACAGGAAATTTAGTTTAAATACTCCATATTGCTTAATGTTCCGGTCATTGTAACGTCTGTTCCCGTATTGGTAGAAGTGGTAACGTTAAAGCTTGCAGAAATTAAATGATACCCTGAATCGGCTGGATTTGCTCTACTATCAGTAATGGTTATGCTCCCACTTGTAGAAGAATAGGTTACTTGTGCTGCTTGGTCACGAATGGTAACATTAGTCGAAAAATTATTGGAATCTACATTGCCAATTTTTTTAATGGTGCCGTTACCCAAACCCCCAGTACCGTTCAAAAAAATGCGGATAATATTGTTGTTTTCATCGGTAATGGAGATTACAAGCGTGTTTTCGCCTATGCCTTTTTCAGCATTATAGAAACCAAGCTTAGCACTATAATCGGTAAATGTGCCACCATTTATTGCTGCGGTAAATTGTGCATTATCTGCGGGATTGTCATTGTTTTCATCTTTGCTACAACCCATTAGTGCGAGAGCGATGAATAGCATACATACTTTTTTAAGATTTTTCATTTGGACTAGTTTTTAAGTTATTTACCTAATCATCGCATGAAATTTAAAATGTCATCATTGAAGTAAAATAGCCATTAAGATTTTTGTTTTTTTATTTTGTCAAACAGTATAGCATCAATAAGGGGTTCACCACTCTTAAACACCTGCCAAAATAACTTAAAAAGCTTTCAAAACCATTTGTTTCACACTTCGAATCATTTGTTTGCCAAAGAGTAATAGACATGATATACTTTTGAATCATTATTAACTAAAACAATTTTATATTATGAAAAAAATTACATTATTATTTTTACTTTCAGTAGTAACAACATTTTCTTATGCGCAATTTTCGCAAGATTTTGAAGCGGCTCCATCAGTTAATGATTATCTTATTGATAACAATGGGCCAGCTGCAACTCCAAAGATGATAGGTTCTTGGGAGCCAAACCCTGTTACTACAGGAATAAACACGAGTGCTAATTGTGTTAGAGATTTAGAAGAAGTAGGTGCTAAGCCATGGGCTTATCCAATTTTTCAATTTGGTTCAGGGGGAATTACTTTGAATGCAGTTGATGGTAAATTCTTAAAACTTAAAGTTTTATCTACTAATAAAACTGATTTTACAATAAATATTAGACCTTGGGTTGGAGGTAGTGATACTAATCCTCAGGCTCAAACATTTTCTGGAGTGACATTAAATGAATGGTTTGAAGTAGAATTTGATTTATCGGGAGAACCTGATGGTTATATTGGACGTTTTGATTTTTTCTTTGATAAAAATGGAGGTACCTATTACATAGATGATTTAACACAATCTACATCTGCTACTCTAAGCACAACTAAATTTAATACGTCTTCTATAAACATGTATCCAAACCCTGTAAAGGATGTTATTTATTTTGGAAAAGATGTTAAAACTGAATCTTATAAAGTACTAAATGTAACTGGTGCACTTATAAAAGAAGTTAAAGCTACTCAAAGAAGCTTAGATGTATCTGAATTAACAGCAGGTATGTATTTTGTTGCTACTGACTCTGGAGTTAGTAAATTCATCAAACAATAAATAAACTTAAAAAGAACTTTTTAAGTATTAAGGGTGGCTTTTTAGCCACCCTTTTTTATGCCTCCTATTTTTTTCTTTTGTGTTTCTTCACTTTCCCATTACCTTTATAGTAATAATAATTGTCGTTATTTTGGTAAATGTCATCATTACGATTCCTATGTTTCTGTCCGTGTTTTTTCTTAGTTTCAAAGTCATGTGTTATACCACAAGACTGAACGCCACAAAAATTACAGTAATCTCTATAAAAATGATTTACTTGACCGTTTAGATATTCAATGTCGCCCCATCGGTTATAATCCACCTGTAATCCTCCAACACGTTTTAAACTTGAATGTTTGCCACGGCTGTAATTCATAAAAATAGAGCCGACACGGGTAAGTCGTCCATGTCTGTCATAATTTAAAAACACATTACCAATACGTCTTATGGTTCCGTTTCTATCTCGAGAAATGTAAACACCTCTATTGCCAGGGTTGTAATTCATTCTTGCGTTTGGTCTATGGTAAAACCTATTTATAGTACTTCTTCTAGAGCTACGTCTATAATTAGTAGTGCTGCGATAGTTGTTATTGACATTCGTGTTAAAATCAAAACTTCCGTCAGGGAAAATTAAAAACTCAATACCACGTTCCATAAATATTATGGGCTGTGCGTAGTGGTAATTTTTTTTGATTTCAAATGTATTTGTTTGCGTTTGGTGGTTCAGTTCTGTTGCTGATACAGTTGTTAATCCTATTAACATACTTGTAAATACTAGTAATACTCTTTTCATAATCTTAGGATTTAATTATTAATTCCGAATGTTTTAGCTATTCGGCTTTCCTTATTGAATTAAGTTTTCAATATGCGTGCCAAATATGTAAATGGTTCATCATCAGATTTTGATATCTAGGTTGTTGTGATTTCTAGGGCTAACCGTAACTATTTGGTTGTTAGTTGGTTATTTTATATTTTTATGTGAACTAACCAATACCTTTCTAATCATGAAAAATTTTAACACCTTAATTTCATTTAGTTTTACCGTTTTATTGTTTACTTCCTGTGCCATTAGAGGCGGTTATCATAACGGATCTGAAAGTTTTTCTTATTCTTCAAACGGCAGCAGCGGCGTGAACGTGAATGCTGAAGCTCAAAAGTCTTCTAATGCTAAATCATCTGCCTCAAACTCTCTAAATGTTTCCAACAGCACGTCAAAATCCGGTTTTTTTATTGGGATTTACTTTACCGATATTGAATTGATGGACAAGCTTGAGATACAGCCAGAGATTGATTTTGTTATGATTAAGGATTTTAATCAAATTCAAGTACCGATATTGGCAAAATATGAAGTTGCCGATAAAATTAATGCTCTTGCAGGGCCTAATATAGGTTACCTTTTGGATGCTGGAGATGGTTTTAAATCTCTAAATTTTGGAATAGACATTGGAGCTGCTTACGATGTTGCCGAAAAAATTAATATTAATGCGAGATATGGCTTTGGCTTAACTAATTTGCTGGAAAACGCTGGGAACAGTTCTGTAAAATTAAGTGGTTTTCAAATAGGAGTTGGATATAAGTTCTAAATTGTTGTTTGAAATAAATACATTGACGGTGGCTATATTGCTGCCGTTTTTTTAGTGAAACCCAAAACTTAAAAGCGTAGCGCATTAAGTTTTGATGGTGGAACTAATCCCGCTTTTTAGCGGGATCTCAGGTTTAACCTGCCAACCCTGTCTGCCGACAGGCAGGCAGTAGGCTGGTACCTCGAAGCTCGTTTCGGAAACGGAAAAAGTTTTTTTCCGTTTGAGTGAGACTGTTAACTGTGACTGCTCCAGATAGCTATTGGAACTGCAACTTACTTCAAATCTTCTCTTTTAAATATTTCCCAGTTTCAGAAGTTTTAATCTTAACAATTTCTTCTGGAGTTCCGGTTGCAACTAAGTTTCCACCATATTCCCCACCTGTAGGGCCAAGGTCAATAATATAATCGGCACATTTAATCAATTCTAAATTATGCTCTACAACTATTATAGAATGACCTTTTACTATTAAAGCATTAAACGATTTTAATAACTTTTGAATGTCGTGAAAATGCAATCCTGTAGTAGGTTCGTCAAAAATAAAAAGGGCTTTGCTTTTGGTGTTTCCTTTTCCTAAAAATGATGCCAGTTTAATGCGCTGAGCTTCGCCACCAGAAAGAGTAGAGGAGCTTTGTCCTAAAGTCACATAGCCTAAACCAACATCTTGAAGTGGTTGCAATTTGGTTTTTATTTTAGTTTGTGCTGTAGCTTCAAAAAAAGCAACAGCATCATCAATGGTAAGGTTTAAAATATCATCTATGGTTTTGCCGGTAAATGCAACTTCAAGCACTTCTTTTTTAAAGCGTTTGCCTTTACAGGTTTCACATTCTAAATGCACATCTGCCATAAATTGCATTTCAATGGTTACTTCACCTTCGCCCTTACAAGTCTCACAGCGTCCGCCATCTACGTTAAACGAAAAATGTTTTGCTTGGTAGTTTCTAATCTTGCTTAGTTTTTGTTTCGAATAGAGCGCACGAATATCATCATAAGCCTTAATATAAGTCACAGGATTGGAACGGGAGGACCTTCCGATAGGGTTTTGATCTACAAATTCTATATGACTTACGTTACCGTAATTGCCTTCTAAAGCCGAAAACTGACCGGGTTTATCGCCAAAGTCGGTCAATGCTTTTTGTAATGCAGGAAATAAAATCTTTTTTACCAAAGTGCTTTTCCCGCTTCCAGAAACCCCTGTAATTACGGTAAGAACACCTAATGGAAAACGCACATCGATATTTTTTAAATTGTTTTCTCTTGCACCTTTTATAGCCACATAATATTTTGAAGTCCGTCGCGTTTTTGGAACCTCAATTTTTAAATCTTCATTTAAATATTTTGCGGTCAAGGAATCTGACGCCAGAATATCTTGATACGTTCCTGAGGCCACTACATGTCCGCCAAAAGTTCCAGCTTCAGGGCCAATATCTATGATGCTATCGGCGGCTTTCATAATGTCTTCATCATGCTCCACTACAATAACGGTATTCCCTAAATCCCGCAACGATTTTAAGACTGAAATTAAACGTTCGGTATCTTTCGGGTGCAAGCCAATACTGGGTTCATCTAGAATATACATAGAGCCTACCAAGCTGCTTCCTAGGGATGTTGCTAAATTTATGCGCTGGCTTTCGCCGCCAGATAATGTATTGGATTTTCGGTTTAAAGTCAAATAATCCAAGCCTACGTTGGCCAAATATGACAGTCTATTATTGATTTCCTTTAATAAACGATTCGCTATTTGAGTATCATGGTCGTTAAGTTCCAGTTCTCTAAAAAACTGAATGAGCTTATTAATGGGCATTTCAACCAAGTCTGTTATGGTAATGCCATTTATTTTTACATAATTGGCCTCAGGCCTTAATCGCTTGCCGTTACAGGTTTTGCATTTCGTTTTTCCGCGGTATCGCGATAACATCACGCGGTTTTGGATTTTATAGGCTTTAGATTCTAATTCAGCAAAAAATGAATTTAAACCTTCAAAGTGTTGATTTCCAGTCCAAACGAGTTCTTTTTGAGCTTCGGTTAATTCAAAATATGGTTTATGGATAGGAAAATCGAATTTATGGGAATTATTGACCAATTGGTCTTTATACCAACTCATGCTTTCGCCCCGCCAAGGAAAAATGGCACTTTCATACACCGAAAGCCCTGTGTTTGGAATCACTAAATCTTCATCAATACCTATAATATCTCCGTAACCTTCGCATTTTGGACACGCGCCATAAGGATTGTTAAAACTGAATAAATGCGGACTAGGTTCTAAAAATAACAGGTCATCCAATTCAAATTTATTACTAAAAACACGTTGTTTAGTATCGGTTAAGCTTTCTATAATGCATTCACCTTTACCTTCAAAAAATGTTGTTTGTATGGCATCTGCTAATCGGTTTTTAAAATCGTCTTCGTTTTTGGTAATCACCCTGTCAACCACCAATTGAAAGGTGTCTTTTTTTGAAGTTGAATTTATCTCATCTATCCGCAACACCGCATCATTTACTTTAATCCTAGCGTAACCTTGTTGGTGCAAGGTTTTGAGTTTGTCTTCCATGGTCCGACCTTCTTCTAAATAAATAGGAGCAAGGAGCAATAGTTTTTCGCCTTCAGGAAACTTGAAAATGTATTCTAAAACATCAGCAACCGTGTTTTTTTTCACTTCCTCTCCAGAAATGGGCGAGTAGGTTCTACCAATTCTAGCAAACAATAATTTTAAATAATCATAAATTTCGGTAGTTGTTCCTACCGTAGAACGTGGGTTTGTAGAATTTACCTTTTGCTCGATGGCGATGGCTGGGGCGATTCCTTTTATATAATCAACTTTAGGTTTGTTTAGGCGCCCTAAAAACTGTCGGGCATAACTGGAAAGACTTTCTACATAACGCCTTTGGCCTTCAGCATAAAGCGTATCGAAAGCTAAACTGGACTTCCCGGAGCCTGATAAACCGGTAATAACCACTAATTTGTTTCTGGGTATTACCACATCAATATTTTTTAGGTTGTGTAATCTCGCACCTTTTATGATGATGTTTTCTTTTGGGTTTACTTCGGTAATTGCAGTATTCATAGGCTTTAAAAGAGAATAATTTTGCAAAGATACCATAAGTAAGTGAGCATAAAAAATGAAGGGTTGTTAAGTAAATTGTTAAAAAAAGTTATTATTTTTTGCTTTTTAGGAATGATTGTTGTTATATTTGAACTCGTAATAACCTCAAAAACACTTCTATATAGCATACTATTACTTTTAAAATTAAATAACCCCAAGCTACGAAGATATACTTCGAAGCATTAAAAGTAAATATTATGCAACGAGAACTTATTACCGATGCTATATTGGTTAGCAACTACATTCAAGGACAGGAAAGTGCATTAGAAACCCTTGTTATTAGGCACAAACAAAGAATTTACAGTTTTATTTACTCCAAAGTATATGATAAGGATATCGCTGAAGATATTTTTCAGGATACGTTTATTAAAGTGATACGTACTTTAAAACGAGGAGCTTATAATGAAGAAGGTAAATTTTTGCCATGGGTCATGCGAATTGCCCATAACTTGGTGATTGACTTTTTTAGAAAAAGCAATAGGATGCCAAAGTTTGACAATGCAGGAGAGTTTAGTATTTTCTCTGTATTGAGCGATAACACCTTAAATGCTGAAAAAAGCATGATAAAAGATCAGGTTGAACATGATGTAAGACGCTTGGTAGATGAGCTTCCTGAAGATCAAAAAGAAGTGTTGATGATGCGTATTTATCAAGACATGAGTTTTAAGGAAATATCTGAACGAACAGGCGTTAGCATCAATACGGCATTGGGCAGAATGCGCTACGCATTGATTAATTTACGAAAGATAATTGAGAAGCATAATATTGTGTTGACCAACTAATACAATATTATTGAGTTTGCTGCGTTATTAGTTTGAATTAACCCTTAAATTAATGAAATGGCAAAAATTTACTCTGAAAATTCATTTGAAAAAACCAAAAACTTAAAGCCTAAAAAGGAAACCATTGAGTTTCTATTGAATTACTCAAAGGCTTATAAGGTTGTAGAAGGCAAACATGAGAAGTATGATATGCTTCTAAACTAATATTAGAAAAAAATCCTGATTCAAAATCAGGATTTTTTCTTTTTATAATAATCATCCAAAACCGATTTCCGCCCAACAGTCTTAGTAATTACATCCTTTTCCAAATTCCATCCTCTAGCGGGGGAATATTCGCGTCCGTACCAAATCATCTGTAAATGTAAATCATTCCATAATTCCTTTGGAAACAAGCGTTTGGCGTCTTTTTCTGTTTGCACCACGTTTTTACCATTGGTTAAATTCCAGCGATACATCAATCTATGAATATGCGTATCTACGGGAAAAGCAGGGATTCCAAAGGCTTGGGATAAGACTACTGCAGCTGTTTTATGACCAACTGCCGGTAATTCTTCCAATGCTTCATACGTTTTTGGTACTTCGCCATCATGCTTTTCAATCAAAATTTTTGATAAACCGTAAATGCCTTTGCTTTTCATTGGGGATAAGCCAACAGGTTTTATAATCTCTCTAATTTCTTCAACCGAAAGCTTAACCATATCGTACGGGTTGTCCGCTTTTTCAAAAAGTAATGGTGTTATCTTGTTTACGCGAACATCGGTACTTTGTGCAGACATTAAAACCGCAATAAGCAGTGTGTAAGGGTCTTTGTGGTCTAGAGGAATCGGTATTTCTGGATATAACTCGTTTAAAGTTTTAATAATGAAGTCAACACTTTCTTGTTTGGTCATTCGGTTGTATTTTTACAAAACAAAGTTATGAAACATCCATGACCAAAATATAGTCAAACATAAAAATGATTGTAGGGTGTTACGGGTAACTTTTCAAAAACAATAAGTAGTAACACACGAAAGTATCACATCAAAAAAAGATTGGAAATATGACAACATTGAAAGCAGGAGATAAGGCGCCAAATTTTAAAGCTCTGGACGAGCAAGGAAATACGGTTCAGTTAAGCGATTATAAAGGCAAAAGGCTAGTAGTTTTCTTTTATCCAAAAGCTAGCACACCTGGTTGTACTGTAGAAGCTTGTAATTTAAATGATAATTTTGAGCGTTTTCAATCTCAAGGCTATGAGATTTTGGGTGTAAGTGCTGATAGTGCAAAACGACAATCTAATTTTAAAAAGAAATACGGATTTAAATATCCACTTTTGGCAGATACGGATAAAGCTGTAATTAATGCTTTTGGAGTTTGGGGGCCTAAAAAGTTTATGGGTAGAGAATATGATGGGATACATAGAATCACTTTTATTATTGATGAAACTGGAGTAGTCGAAGATGTAATTACGAAAGTAAAAACGAAAGCACATACGGCTCAGATACTAGATTCATAAGGAATTTTTAAAAAAAAGTTAGTAGTGTTTGTCAAACTAGGCGCTCCAGATACATATAGCTATGGGGTGCAATCAATACGAAATTTAAGCTAAATTTGATTTTCAGACAAGCTCTATTTGGAATTTAGTTATTTATCTGTTTTGGAATTTTACTTCTTATTAATAGTTCTCCTCTTTAAAGTCAATGGTTTTAAAGGTCTTCGGGTGTAGCCAAATAACCTAAAATCTTTTATTAAATCCGCAGTACCTTCAGGAAGCATCTTTTCCCAACCTGGTTCGCCATTTTCAATCATTTCTAGTGCCTCTCTTGAGAAAATATTCATAATGCTCTCATCGTAATCGGTTATGTCAATTACTTTTCCATTGTATTTAAAGAATTTATACAATTCCTTCATACGTGGATACACTTTTAAATTTTCACTATTAATAAGTTCTCCAGTTTTAGGGTCGAACATTGGATATAAATATACCTTTAGGTCTTTAAAGAATAATTTACCAAAGGCTTCCAGAATTCCGCCGCTAATATGGCGATAGTACTTCTCATCAAAAATATCCACCAAATTGCTCACGCCCATAGCGAGGCCCATTCTGGCTTTTGTGTAGTTAGAGAAGTATTCAACAACCCTAAAGTATTCTTGAAAGTTGGTTATCATAACAGATTGTCCTAGAGCGCATAATAAATCTGCTCTATCTATAAAATCCTGTTCGTCAATTTTTCCTTCGGCACGTAAATTTGATAATGTAATTTCGAAAACAACAACCGTTTTATCTACATCAACCTTATTCTCTTTGATAAACATTTCATAAGATTTCTCATACATCGCCATGTTTACTCTCGTTACGGGTCTAAAACTTCCGCGAAGTGCTAAAATATTTTTCTTATAAAACATTTTAGCTGGTAGAACATTGGTGCCGTCGGGCCCAAACATTACGGCATCCGTCATGCCGTTTTTAACCAACTGCAAACTCATTAGTCGGTTGTCGATATTCTTGAAAACTGGTCCTGAAAAATTTATAGTATCAATCTCAAGTTGGTCTTTGTCTAAATGGTCATATAGGTAGCGCAATAACCTCTTGGGTTCATTATATTTATAGAAAGCGCCATAAATTAGGTTTGTGCCTAAAACGCCTAAGGTTTCCTGCTGTAATCTTGCATCGGTTTCCTTAAAACGGATGTGTAAAATAATTTCGTTATAATCTGCACCTGCTTCAACTTGATATTTTATACCAACCCAACCGTGTCCTTTAAATTGTTTCGCAAAATCTATGGTTGCTACGGTATTGGCGTAGGCAAAGAATATTTTATTGGGTTGCTTATCGCGAGTAATGCGCTTTTCCATGAGGTCCATTTCATGTGTGAGCATTTTTCGCAACCTAGATTCGGTTACGTAGCGCCTGTCGTCTTCAATGCCGTAAATGGCGTCACTAAAATCCTTGTCGTAAGCAGACATTGCCTTGGCTATTGTTCCAGAAGCCCCGCCGGCTCTAAAAAAATGTCTAGCAGTTTCTTGACCAGCACCAATTTCGGCAAATGTGCCGTAAATATTTTCGTTTAAATTTATCTTAAGTGCCTTTGATTTTAATGAAGGAATATCATCAAATTCTTTATCGCCTTGAATGCTAATTTCCATAAACTATTATAGGTTAGTAACAATTTAGGGTAAAGATATTAAATAAGGAGGGTAAACAAAAAAATAACCTATTTTTGTTGTAAAATTAAGCGTTTTGAAGGTTACTTTTCTTGGTACTGGCACATCTCAAGGCATCCCCGTAATTGGGAGCAAGCACCCCGTATGTTTAAGTTTGAACCCTAAGGACAAGCGTTTAAGGACTTCAGTTTTAATTGAATGGGGTCATCATAGTTATGTAATTGATTGTGGGCCAGATTTTAGACAGCAAATGCTGCGTTGTGGATGCGAAAAAGTTGATGGCATTTTGTTTACGCATGAACATTCAGACCATGTTTTGGGGTTGGACGATATAAGGCCCTTTTATTTTAAGCAAGGCGCAATTTCGATTTATGCGCACAAACGTGTGTTGAAATCTTTAAAAAAGAGGTTTGATTATATTTTTTCCACTAAAAATAAGTATCCAGGAGCTCCTTCAGTTTTAATCCATAAAATTAAAAATAAACCGTTTGCAATTGGGGGGATTGATGTTGTACCGGTAAAAGGGTTGCACATGGAATTACAGGTTTTTGGCTACCTCTTTAATGATTTTGCTTATTTGACAGATATGAAAACAGTTGAAGATGAAGAGGTTGAAAAGATTAAAAACGTAAAAGTACTCGTGATTAATGCATTGCGTTTAGAATCTCATTATTCGCATTTTAATTTAGAGGAAGCTTTGGAGTTTATAAAGAAGGTGAATCCGGAGCGCGCTTATTTAACCCATATAAGTCATATGCTGGGTTTTCATGAAGAAGTTGAACGCCAATTGCCTGAAAACGTGTTTTTGGGGTACGATAATTTAGAAATCACTATTTAGCCCATAACCTGACTACCGTCGGGCAAGTGGGCATTTAGCAATTGAAGTCAAGTAATACCGGGCGTAATTGAATTATTAAATAATAGATTGTTATAAAATTAAAAATAGATGAAACAGAAAATTTTTATGTATTTGTTCGTGTTTTCGATATTATTGGTATTGTTCCAATATGTGAGTGCAAAGCGTATTTTTGAAGATCAGGATTTAAAACTGAAAAACGCTACCCTTAAAGTTGAAACATATAAAGATTCTATTTTAAAATTGAATGCTGAAATTTCAAGTCAAGCGCATTTCAATTTAGAGAAAAACGAAGATGCCCTAAGTTATTTTGAAAGAGAAGGTTATGATGTAGATAATTTGATGCCTTATGTTAAAGATGAAATATACTCCACTAATGAAGTGAAAGGTCAGCATCCCTTAGTGCCTTACGCGTCTTCTGAAGGTAGGAAAATTTTAATAAACACGGTTAAATTATTGAACCACAAATGGATAATAGCCGATTTTTCAGATGGGGAATATTGGGGAGAAGTTTTTGTGAAATACTACGTTAATAAGGATAGGACTGTTGATTTTGAAATGGTAGAATCGTTTTTGTACCCTTTTGATTAACGGAGGGCTATGACGGAAGACGGGTGACGGAAGACGGGTGACGGGAGACGGAAGACGGATGACGGGTAGTTTTCGCTTTGGTGGAGAAGTTTGGATGATTATAAAATATAGACACATTACTGAAGACTGAAAACTGTTTACTGAATACGGCCTACTGAAAACTGTTTACTGAATACTGCCTACTGAATAAGCAATTCCTTTTTCTTTTTGTGTCTTGCCTACATAAGAGTATTCGTAGGTGTACGAGGAGTCTGTTGTGGTGAGTATTTTAAAATGAATATCTTTTTGTTCTGTCATGTTTTTTGGGTTAATGGTTCTAAAGACAGCTTCACAATCGTTGATCCACCGTACTTCCGAAGAATCTATATGGTTGTTATAGGTTTCAACTTGAAGTGTTTCAGACCTGTTGAATTCAGATTTGTATAAAACCCCATCAATTGTCGTTTCGCTGTAAAATGTCCCAGTTTTGTAGGCTTTGCAATTGCGTTCAGATTCATAGCATGATGTTAATGTTATAGCGAATAAAATAATTATAAATTTTTTCATTTAGCTTAGTTTTTTTGCAAAACTATGAAACTAACTGCTTATTTCTCGAAATTTTCAAAACTTCCATCAGAATAAAAAATCACAATCCGGTCAATTTTCTTTTCATTTGATTTTTTACTGTCCTTTTGCTTTTCAATCGCATTGGATTTTGGAAGGGCGGAAGGTGTGGTTTCGGAAACTTTTTTTTTGGGAAAAGAACCTTTGCCATTTAACAGCCAATACAATTCTACTTCAGGGAACGTATTTAAAATTTTCAATACAAATTCCAAACTGGGTTTATTTCTACCGCTTAAAATATGTGAAATGCTTGAGCGTTGCACGCCTATTTTTTCAGCGAAGGAAGAGGCGGATTCCCCGTAGTATTCTATGATTTTTTGAAGCCGTTTTATGAAATCCTCGCTGTTTATCATTGTAAATTATGTTTGGGGCTGATTTGCTTTACAAATGTAATAATTTCGTCTTAATTTTGATATTAATAATGAAAAATATTTATAATATTAGTCAACGATATATTTAAATAATAAGTTTTAAATATCTGAATTATAATACTTTATATTTTAAATAATATATTCGATAATTTATGCGATTTGAATTACCGAATATTCCATCAAATCTGTTTATAATTGTGTACAAAACTACTTAAAAACCCTGTTTACAATTGTAAAAATGTAAATGTTTACATTTGTATTTTAATTATAATTTATGACAGCTAAAGAGCAACAATCCTTATTTCAAAAGCATAAAGAATCAACCTTATTTCATCGGTATATTACCAATGAAAATATTGCGCCTCTACTTCCTAATTTGAAAAAATTTGCGGATGTAAACGTTGTTGGAAAATCTGTTTTAGACGATGCTATCTATTCCATAAAAATTGGAACTGGAAATAAAAAGATTTTAATGTGGTCGCAAATGCACGGTAATGAATCTACAACAACAAAGGCAATTTTTGATTTTTTAAACACATGTATTGCTGGTAGCGTTCTTACAGATACTATTTTAAAATCTTGTACCATTTTAATTATCCCCATTTTAAATCCTGATGGCGCAAAAGCCTATACGCGTATAAATGCAAATAAAGTAGATTTAAACAGGGATGCACAAGACCGGTCTCAGCCAGAAAGTAGAGTTTTAAGAGAAGCATTTGAAGCGTTTAAACCAGACTATTGCTATAATTTACATGGGCAACGCACCATTTTTAGCGCAGGGAGCACTAATAAATCGGCTACGGTATCATTTTTGGCACCAGCACAGGACGAAGCGTGTACTGTGACGCCTACCAGAAAAATAGCCATGGAGATTATTGCTGAAATGAATAATACATTGCAAGGATTCATACCAAATCAAGTAGGAGTATATGATGATGCTTTTAATTTAAATTGTGTTGGAGATACGTTTCAAAGTGAAAATGTACCAACAATTTTGTTTGAAGCGGGGCATTTTCCAAATGATTATGCGCGCGAGAAAACGCGTAAATTGATATACATTTCATATTTAACGTCTTTATATTATATAGCTAAAAATGAAGTTGATGGCAGCAATCACAAAGCCTACTTTGATATCCCTGAAAACGGAAAACTCTTTTTTGATGTCATTATTAGAAATGCAAAGCTTGATGTGAATGATAGAAAAACTATTGATATTGCTATTCAATTTGAAGAGCGTTTAATGGGGCGGGAGGTCATATTTATACCGATTGTTAAAAAACTTGAAAACCTGCCCAATTACTTCGCTCATCGGGAGATTGATGCTAGTGGGGGCGTGGTTTCAACTATTGATGATGAACTATTGAAAATTGATTACGAAAACGTTTTCGTGAAATTGAATAATGAAGAAATCGCATTATTTTCAAAATAAAATGCATTAAATATGCGTAATCTTTAGTGAAAATGTAGTATTTTTGGTTTTTATTTAAGAAAAGTTAATTATGGCGAAAATAAAATTAGACGAAATCGATCATCAAATTCTTGATATGTTAATTGACAATACAAGAATTCCTTTTACGGATATTGCAAAAAAACTTTTAATTTCGGCAGGAACAGTACATGTTCGTGTAAAAAAAATGGAAGAATCTGGTATTATTAGAGGTTCGTCATTAACGCTTGATTATAAAAAATTAGGATATTCCTTTATAGCCTATGTCGGGGTTTATTTGAACAATACGTCACAAACTCAGTTTGTTTTAGAGCGTATTAACGAAATTCCTTTTGTAACCGTAGCCCACATTACTACAGGGAAATTTAATATTTTCTGTAAAATTAGAGGAAGGAACACAGAACATGCTAAAGAGGTTAT
The DNA here is from genome assembly GCF_040720935.1 of Algibacter sp. 2305UL17-15. Taxonomy (NCBI): domain Bacteria; kingdom Pseudomonadati; phylum Bacteroidota; class Flavobacteriia; order Flavobacteriales; family Flavobacteriaceae; genus Algibacter; species Algibacter sp. 2305UL17-15. Next base: position 110,690 of record NZ_JBFDAE010000010.1, on the reverse strand, counting down.
CTTTAAACTTGATGAAATAGAAGGTGTGTATCGTACTGAAACCATGATTTCTTTGGAAGAAAGCATAAACGACAAAAAACGATTGATGCATTCCATCTTTAATGAGATGTAAATACATGATATTTTCCCTTATAAATTTAAAGCTCCTTTTTTAGGGGCTTTTTTTTGAAAAATAAGTTTCCAAAGCTATTAGGCCTATGTTTTCAGTCCATGCTTTAAATAATTTATCTGAATAAAGATTTTAACTAAGCTGTATAAGAAAGCTGATTCAATATGAAATGTGTTTTTAAGGAGTAATTAAGATATCTTTGGCTAAAGTAATGGCTTATTGAATTCTTCATACCTGTACAAAGGGAAAAAACCACTAGTGTTATTTATGACTTTGTTTTGCTTGCATAATTTATTGTACTTGCTTTTGTTTACAATCAACTTCCAAATAAAGAAGTGACGGAACTCATCTGAAAATGACGATTTAAATCTAAAAAGAGAATCATTTTCATTAGCACCCAATCCACCACCCAAATTAAAGTTTTTATAACCCTTTTCGGTGGCTTCAAGTCGCATAGTATCAATTAATAATTTAGTGGCGTTCAAATGCAAAAAATCTTTTGAAGCTGCTGATAAGTGGTATTGCACTATATCATTAACCATAATGAACAAACATCCAGCAACAGGCGTTCCCGTTGCGTTATCAAATGCTAATTTTATAGAAGTTTTAAAGTCTTTGGCATTAGTTATACTTTTAAAATATATATCATCAAAATAGTAGAACTGTTTTGCGTTCACACGATCCATATTTTCAAAGTATATTTTTTTGAAAATTTGAAAATCTTCAAAGTTTTTAACGGGTTTTATAGTACATTCCCTATACGCTTTGTTAACTTGGTTTTTAAGTCTTCTATGGTATTTGTGCCTTTGTTTTTCTAAGCTTAAGCTAAGGTTTATGTTTACAACTTTACCGAGATAGGTAAGCTCCCCAAAACTATGAAAAACAATGTTTTGATAGGGTAAATAAGGATTTAACCTCACGAAAACACTAATGATATTTTTTGTTTTAAAAAACATCATTAAAGCTTCTTTGTAGTTTTTAAAACTAAAATTTGATGAAATACCTTTGCTGATTGGTCCAGAATAACCATATACCGAAATGGCATCATAAAATTTCGTGCCGTTTATTTCCCTTATCAATAGAGGTAAACCGATAATTACATCGTCCTCAACATACTTAATCAATACAGCAGCATCTGAAGGGGATTTAGATAGCTGATGATAATCATATGTGTGGTAACAATCATGGGCTTCAACTAAAGACAGAAAATCATTCCAGTCTTTCTTATGTTCTATGACCGCAATACTCAACTTCTACGAATTGTATTAAATACTCGCATAATGCAATTTTTTTTGTTTAATATAATAATTAAATTATAGAAACACATAGCTTTTTGTTTTATATAATCTATATGTAGGTTTTATATTAACCCTATTTCATTTCATCTAAGAAAGTTGAATTTTAAATTAAAAAACACAAATTACGTAACCCATTATCAATGTTAACGAGTTATCCAATTGCAGAGATCAAGTTATTATAAAAAGTATATGAAGGCATATGGTGGTTTTGCCTAAAGTAGCATTCGAACCAACATTTATAGCGATGCATAAATCGGGGCGAGTTATAGTCATCTACTTTGACCAATGAAAGATGTTTTTGCTTGATAAAGTTATTATCCCAATAAATAGCATTATGATTATTTACTTGTGTCCAACCAGAAATACCAGGTCTTACTTATGTCTTCGATTTTGATAATTAAAAACGAAAATCTAAAATACAGGGTCCTCAGGTCTTCTTGAAAACTAAACTTTCGGATGGTTGTGTTCCATTTTTGGGCTTTTAAGAGCTTTATCGGCTTCCCACTGTTTTCTTCGGTAAACGTCGAAGATGTCCAAGTGTTCATCTTGGTCGATGACAACATCCGATTTTGATAACATTTTCAGCACAGTTTTATACAGGATTTTTACATCGAGTGCTAAGCTCAAGTTTTCGACATACTCGACGTCCAATAAAAACCGCTCCTCCCATGCAAGGCTATTGCGGCCCATTACTTGTGCCAGCCCCGTGATACCGGGCTTAACTAGGTGTCTTTTTTGTTCCGTTTCATTGTAATACGGGAGATATTGGATCACAAGCGGCCTAGGGCCTACCAAGCTCATGTCTCCTTTGATGACATTGACCAGTTGTAACAGTTCGTCTAAGGAAGCTTTTCGTACAAAAGTGCCGATTTTCGTAATACGCTGTGCTTGATTAATTAATTCGCTTTCGTTGTTTTTCGGGTCTTTCATGGTCTTGAACTTGATGATCTTAAAGATTTTTTCGTCCTTGCCTGGACGTTCTTGCAAGAAAAAGGGAGAGCCCTTAAAGTCAATCCAAAGAACGATAGTTATAATGATCAATAAAGGAGATAGGACCAGAACTCCCAATAAAGAAGCAGCGAAGTCAAAAAGGCGTTTGAAATAAGTAGCGTATAAATTGTTGGACATCAGGTAATGGATTTAGGAATAAATTAGGCTTGTTTATTTCTACAAATAAAAACAAATAATTTGACCGCTGCCAGTTTAGACGACAAAAAACCCAATTTATAGGATATATATTAGCTATTTAGCCATTCTCTGCTTTTTAAATTTGTCTAAAATGAACGAGGGGTGTATCAAGCACAAATTATTGTTTTACAGCATGTTTTCGATTTGAAAATTTTTAAAGAGATTATATGGTCTTTCCAAGTTCTCGATCCTTAAACAGCCTGTAAATACAGGGGGATAAAGCCTTAGTATTTAATTTTCGTGAGATGGCTAAATACAAAATCCGCAAGTAATCCTCAAAGGGTTTAAATTTGGACAGGCAGACGGTGTTTTCTTCAAATGGAGCATCGTTCTCCAGTTGAAGTCGTTGTTCTGTATGTTGAAGACCTTTCGCTGATGCTGAAATTCAAGCCTTTTTTTTTACAGAATATAAGACCATTCAAAGTTGTCCGGGTTCGGGCCAAAACGATGGTTACGATCCATGGCGTCAATAAAGTCCATGTCCGCTTCGGATAGTTCAAAATCAAATAAATCGGCGTTAGCAATAATGCGTTTCTCTTTTGAAGATTTTGGAATGGTAACCACACCTTTTTGTAAATCGTATCTCAATACAATTTGAGCAATGCTTTTACCATACTTTTTCGCTAATTTTTGGAATTCAGGTAACTCGAAAACCTTTCCTTCCATTAAAGGAGACCAAGCCTCATATTGGATATGATGTAGTTGGCAAAAATCAATCAATTCCTGTTGCACTAGGTATGGATGAAATTCCATTTGATTTACCATGGGAATCACTTCTGCATCTTCCATTAAATCCTCTAATTGGTGCTTCAAAAAATTACATACACCTATTGCCCGTATTTTTCCCTGTTTGTATAATTCCTCCAGTGCTCGCCAAGTTTCTTTATATTCTCCAACTACTGGCCAATGGACTAGATAAAGGTCCAGGTAATCCATCTGGAGATTTGCAAGACTCTTTTCGAAAGCTTTGATGGTTTTGTCATAACCTTGGTCACTATTCCAGACTTTACTCGAGACAAAAACTTCTTCCCTTGGTACGCTACTTGCTTCTATTCCCAATCTAACATCGTTTTCGTTTCTATAAATAGCGGCCGTATCTATAAGTCGATATCCGTTATCTAATGCGAATCGCACAGAATTGGTTACTTCCTGACTGTCCTTTGGCATGTATGTTCCAAGACCTAAATAGGGCATTTTCACGCCATTGTTCAAGGTGAAAGTGCCAGATATATCGGAAATTTTATGCTTCATCTCATTTTTTTTTAAGTTCATAAATCCAATCTTCAGAATTCAGACTGTAATTGAGACCAAAATTGGCAGCAAAGGCCAGTAGGTCTCGATAATTTTCATCAATTTAGGTAAATTGATAAATTTGAAGCATCGAAGATAATACTTTTTTGCCTAATCCATAGGGGCCATCTCCTGTTTATAGAAAGGCTATTAGTCGAATAAGGACTTGTGGAACTGGAGCTTTTAAAATAATGGCCCTAATTTTATACGCTTTAGTTGCTCCAATTCATATGAGTTGGTATATTTGATTGATTTAAATAAAACTTTAACCGAAATAACAAATTTAAATGAAAGAAGAATATTTGAAAAGTGTACAAACTATAGACGACTTAATAACAGCATTTTATGCATGTCTAGGTGGTGAGCCAGGTGAAAAAAGAGACTGGGATTTCTTTAGATTTTTATTTCATCCTCAAGCCTACAAAATCGGTTATGAAAAGGATATAAACAGTAATGTAAGACTCCAATGGATACACCCAAATGATTACGTTGAACGTATTGGCTTTTGGTTTGACAATACTCGAGAAACCGCTTTTTACGAAAGAGAAATAGGTAGGGTGGTAGAGACTTATGCAAACATTGGTCATGCATTTAGTCATTGCGAAGCTTTCCATAGCAAGGAAGATATGGCAAACAACAAACCTTACAAACAAGATGTGAAAAGTATTCAGTTGGCCTACTACCAAGACAGATGGTGGATTGTAAACATGTTTTGGCACGGTGTGACACGAGAATTTCCGGTTCCGGATAGGTACAAGAAATTTCAGCAATTCCCTTAGATTATTTCTTTTTTTTAAATAGTTCTAATCGATAATTGGGTTAATTAAGAATATAGTGAAGTTAGTTTGTACACAGGCTTCAACGCTAGTTAAATAGGCTATAGGTTTTGCTAAAATCAATTTTTAAGACTTTAAATATCAAAATCTTGAAGGCTTTATAAAAGAAGCCATTACTAAAATGATTAATTCGTTATGTACAAAAAGTTTTTTAAAAGAATTTTAGACTTTTCAATATCGCTTGTGGCGTTGATTTTATTATCACCTGTGATTGTTACATTAATCATTCTACTGTTATTTGCCAATGGAGGCAAACCGTTCTTCTTCCAAAAGAGACCTGGGAAAAACACAAAAATATTCACCATCATAAAGTTCAAGACCATGAGAGACCCTAAAAACAATGAAAGTGAATTAATTAATCAAGAGCAGCGTATTACAAAAGTTGGTGCATTTATTCGAAAGACTTCCTTAGATGAACTGTTGCAGCTGGTCAATGTTTTGAAAGGTGATATGTCACTCATTGGCCCTAGGCCGCTATTAATTGAATACCTGCCGTTATATAACAAAGAACAAGCAAGAAGACATATGGTCAAACCAGGTATTACTGGATGGGCGCAAGTAAATGGTCGTACTGCCTTGTCATGGAACGAACGATTTGCTCATGACGTATGGTATGTTGATCATTTAAGTTTCTATAACGATTTAAGAATCTTGTTGAAAACTATTCAAAAAATATTCAATCGTGAGGCAATGTCCTCCATTGAACAAGCTTCGTTTAGTCTTTGGGATGGAAACTCTTAATAAAACACCTCAGGGCAAGCCCACGATGTATTAAAATTCAAAAAAAACCAACAACTAAACTCCAAAAAAGAAAAACGAGGCAAGCCTTGGGGTACCAGCCTGCCGCCTGCCTGTCGGTAGACAGGGCTGGCTATACCCTAAAAATGAATAAACATTAAAAATCAACCAAGTTCTTATCGCTTAAACCATAGGATTATTACGCCCATTAGTACATTAAACGATATTATTTCAATTATGTGGGGAAAAAATTTTGAACCTAGTAATAAATAATTAGATTTGGGCAGTAGTACAAATTAAAACCAGAAAATTACACATCTATGAAAACAGTAATGATTTTAGGAGGGACCAAGGGTGTTGGTAACGAGATACTGAAATCCTGCTTAAAAAAAGGTTACAATGTGTCTTTTTGTGGAAGAAACCTTGATGAAGGTACTAAAATCATACGATCATTACAATCAGCAAATGAGCTTTATTTTCATAAGATTGACCTGAATAGCATCCAGGAAATTGAAAATTATTACACACAGACCATAAAAAAATTCGGAAAAATAGACGCATTAGTTTTATATGCGGGAATAACACCTATTTCATCTATCATTGATACCGAAGAGGACATTTACGACAGTGCTTTTAACATTAATCTTAAAGCTCCATTTTTCTTGTTAAAACATGTCTTAAAATCTATGATGAAATCTAAAGTAGGTTCAATCATTTTCTTTGGATCTCCTCATATGGATTATGGTGATATTGATAGAGCGCCATATGCGCTTACTAAAAGTACTCTTTATACGCTGTCAAATCATATTGCACATCATTATGCAAAATATGGAATTAGATCAAATTATGTGGTAATGGGTTGGACTAACACCGAAGGAGAACTTCAATTAAGAGCTGAAGAGGGTGTAAGTGAAGAAGAATTGAATACTATTGCAGGCAATATTATTCCTATGGGACGTTTGTTAAATAAATTTGACCCAATACCGGCAGTAATGCATTTAATTTCTGATGAATCGGCGATGACAACTGGTTCGTTATTAAGAATCACCGGAGGACATTATATTTAATTAGTATGCATATATGAATCCGTCACTTATTTTTCACCTTAATTCTGAACTTTTAGAAGGCCCTGTTTTTGACCACAAGGAAAAGCTCCTTTATTTTGTATCTATTTTTGATTACTTGGTCTTTTGTTACAATCCATCTACTAGGGAGATTTTGAGCGTAAAATTAGATTCACCCGTGAGTTGTGTTTTCTTGTTGGATAGGAAAAGAATCATGGTCGCCTCTAAAAATGGTTTTTTTGAAATAGATTTCAACACCATGCAAAAGCAATTTTCTTTTCAAATTGATATAGCAAATTCCGTTAGATATAACGATGGTATCAAAGACCCCGAAGGAAGGTTTATCATTGGAACGATGGGATTTCCCGAAGTCAAGGATAACATAGGAAAGGTCTTTTCATATTCAGAAGGAAAACACAAGGTTATCATTGAGAACACGACCATTTCCAACGGTCTGGCATTTTCACAAGATGGCAGCAGTCTTTACTTCATTGATACCCCCACCAAGAAAGTGGCCAAATATGCCTATGATATGAAAAACGGGGATGTATTATTTGAGTCTTACGTGATAGCGTTTAATGGAGAGGGAAGTCCCGATGGTATGTGCATGGACCATGAGGGCATGTTATGGATTGCAGAATGGGGAGGAGGGCGTGTATCTCGATGGAATCCCGAAAATGGTCGAAAAATAGAGGAGCGAAAATTGCCATGCCCAAACGTAACATCCTGCTGTATTGACAATCATTTAAACCTATATGTAACAACTGCAAAGTCTTCCAAAGATGATATGTACGGAGGTGGGCTTTTTTATATTGAATTAAATTAACTGTGATTATGAATGAAGTTAGTATTAGTGTTATTGTACCCATATATAAGATAGAGGCTTATCTTCCTCAATGTATTGACAGCATTTTAGACCAATCTTTTACTGATTTTGAACTGATTTTGGTTGACAATGGAAGCCCTGACAATTGCCCTCAAATTTGCGACGAATATGCAAGTAAGGACAACCGGATTAAAGTAATCCACAAAGAACACGGACAACTTTTGAGTGGTAGAAAAGAAGGGCTTAAGAACGCCAAGGGTAAGTATGTCGCTTATATTGATGGTGATGATTGGGTAGATAAGTTTTATCTTGATATTTTATTCAAACTTGCTGAAGTTAATGAGTCCGACCTCGTTGTGACGGGACATTTCAGGGAGTTCGACGGGAAAATTGAAACAATAAAGCCCTCTTATACTGGTGTTTTTGAGGAACCTGAAATTAAAAATTCGATACTTCCAAAAGCCATGTATAATGGTACTTTTTGTGAACACGAAATATCTACCTATGTATGGAGCAAACTGTTCAAAAGGGAGTTGCTCAATGAAGTGTTATTTGAGGTTCCCGGAGAAATTGTAATGGGAGAGGACGCTGCCATTACCTATACTTATTTATCTATTTCAAAAAAACTTACAATAAGTAGAATACCACTTTATTACTACAGGCAACGACATGATTCCATTCTGAAATCCATTAAAAACTCAACAATAGAATATTACAGATTGGGGCTGTTGAAAAATTTTCTAGAACTAAAATTAAGCCCTTTCCTTGATAAGGATAACTTAAATACACAGATACTATATTATCTTTACTCCTTAATCTTGGTAAGATCAGGAGGATTAATCCATGATGCCTCGGGAAATATTATTTTCAATCCTTTTTTAAAAACAAAAAAGAACTCCAAAGTTATTGTTTACAGTTCAGGTTCTTTTGGACGGCATCTTATATCATCGATTAGCAAAAGCAATTTTTTTCAAATTGTCAAATGGATAGATATTGATTTCCATGAACTGAATATTGGCGATAATTTTGTTAATCCTCCTAGCTCCATTATCAACGCCGAGTATGACTTTTTAATAATAGCCACAACCAATCCATCTGTTTTTAAATCGATTCATGCAGAATTGGCACTTATGGGAACTGACCCCAAAAAGATAGTGCAAATCAATACGGATGAAAAAGAAATCTGTCAACTGTTGCAACAATTAGGTTTTGACAACGACTAAAAGGAGTAGTTGATAATTTCGATATTTTGCAGAGTGAACTGAACAGGATATTGAACAGTATTAGAAAAGGGTAGTAGGGTGACGAACCTAGATTATCGTTTGATCTAAGGTAAGCAAAAGGCCTTGGTCTAAGGTATAATTAGGTTTCCAGCCCCAAGAGACAAGTAAGTCGGGAGCAGCTTTTGCTTCCATAATCTCGTTTTCCCGATAGGGCAATTTTCCAAATCGAAGTTCAGTTTCGGTATTTCCGGACACTTTCTTAAGAGTTTCTAGAAAATAACGTAGCGTATGGGATGAGCCTGTACCCAAATCTGTTTGAGTATAGGGTGTTTGCAAATCAGCAGACCGGTTTAAAGCCAATTCAATAGCATTCACCACATCGCCCACATAGATAAAGTCTCTTTTTTGCTCCCCAGGGGTCAAGTCTATAAAAGAGGTTCTTTCTTTTATGGCTCTTACCATATTGCTGACGAACTTAGAATCAGAATCCCCAGGACCAAAGGGGTGGTATAAAGTAAAGTCGATGACTTTACAAGTATCGTTTTTATTGGCTATAAGTTGAAGCCATTGGGAACATTGTTTTTTGGATAGTGCGTAATCCTGCAAATAATTATACCCTTTGCCTTGTGTGATAAAACTACCGATATTAATGAATACTTTGGAATTGTATTTTTGGGACAGTTCTAGCAAATGTACTGGCAAATCAACATTTACATCAAGTAAGCCGGGTACAGGTTCATCAGTTCTCCCATATTTGGTTGCTGTGTGCACAATTCCGATAGGTCGGTATCTGTCAAAAACTTCGTCTAAAGGGTCATTGGTACTATATAGCGTTATCTGTTCAGCTTTTAAGCGTTTCAGATTTTGAGGAGATCTCACTAAACCAATAATGGTGTAGGTTTTCGACAATTGTTGGACTAGGTGATGACCCAAAAAGCCATCGGCCCCAGTAATAAAAAGGGATTGCTTCACGATATCAAATTAATGTTGAAGGAATTCGTTTATTTGCTTTTGGCAAAGTCCCAAGGCATCTTGACCCTCAGAAAATGCTTTGTACCAATCTACAATTTGTGTTACGGTTTTATCCATTCCCCACTTAGGTTGCCACCCCAATTCCTGTCTGGCTATAGAAATATCCAATCGCAACAAACCTGCTTCATGAAAAGCGTCGTTGCCTTCAATTCTATATGAAGCTGAATTACCCCAAGCCTTACAGACTTTATCTATAAGGGATTCAACAGATCTAATATTGTCATTCTCTGGACCGAAATTATAACTCGATGCCAGTTTTTTGTTTGTTGATAATTGCCAAATGAGATGTAAGTATCCGCCTAGACAATCAAGGACATGCTGCCAAGGTCTCACAGCTTTTGGACTTCTTATCACCACTTGCTCTCCAGATTGGATAGCCCTAATGAAATCGGGAACCAGCCTATTATCTGCCCAATCTCCACCTCCAATAACATTTCCCGCCCTTGCCGTAGCAATAACGGTATTGGAATCGGTAAAAAAAGAATCGCGATACGATTGGGTAACCAATTCGGAACAAGCCTTACTATTGGAATAGGGATCATGCCCCCCCAAAGTATCTGTTTCACGATATCCCCAAAGCCATTCGTTATTTTTGTAAACCTTATCCGTGGTGATATTAAGACAAACAGCTACATTGGGTAATTGGCGAACTATTTCAAGTAAATTCACCGTTCCCATAACATTTGTCCCATAAGTATGTACAGGGTTTTTATAGGATTCGATAACTAGTGGTTGGGCAGCCATATGGATTACTATTTCGGGATCAGCATTTTTCATTGCGTCCTGTAAAGCAGATAAATCCTGTATGTCGCCTATATGAGAAGACATTTTTTTATCCAAACCAGCATAATCGAATATGTTTTGTTCTTGTTCGGGAGAAAGTGCATAACCTGTTACTTCTGCTCCAAGGGACTGAAGCAAAAGCGTCATCCATGAACCTTTAAAACCCGTATGTCCTGTTAAAAAAACTCTTTTCCCCTTAAAAAAATCACCATATGCTACCATGTTTTCCATTTTGCTGTATTGTTGGCCCACATTTCCTCTAGTTGATTTTTATCTCTTAGTGTATCCATTGGTTTCCAAAAACCTGTGTGTTTAAAAGAATAGAGTTCTTTGTCCTCTGCCATCCTTTCTAAAGGTTTTCTTTCGAAAATGGTTGCATCTCCATCTAAATATTCTAAAACTTTAGGTTCACAAACAAAAAAACCACCATTAATCCAACCCCCGTCACCTTTAGGCTTCTCCAAAAATTGACTAATACGGTCTCCATCCATTTTAAGGGAACCAAATCTCCCGTCAGGCTGAACAGAAGTCATGGTTATACAACCTGAATGACTTCGATGGTATTCTTCTAAGGCCTTAATATTTACATCAGATACTCCATCTCCATAGGTAAGCATAAAGGGCTCATCTCCAATATACTTTTTGGCTCTAAGGATCCTCCCACCGGTCATACTATGCATTCCGGTATCTAGAAGCGTAATCTTCCAAGGTTCTGACTTATTGTCATGAATTGTTATTTTATTTTCTGCCAAATCCACAGTAACATCGGAATTGTGCATAAAGTAATTGGCGAAAAACTCTTTGACCACATATCCCTTGTACCCCAAGAGGACCACAAATTCATTAAAACCGTAATGGGAATACATTTTCATAATGTGCCATAAAATTGGTTTTCCTCCAATTTCAACCATGGGCTTTGGCTTCAGATGCGTTTCTTCAGAAATTCGTGTTCCAAGTCCACCTGCTAATAATAAAACTTTCATTTTGTAGAAAAAAATTAAAAATTAATTTATAGGTTAATCTATGCATAAATTTAACAATTTATACCATAGCATGATTAATGCAAATTTACTTACTTTTAATAACAATTCATCCATTCACTTCCTTTTTTTGAAAAAAAAGCTTTGTGGCCACACGTTGTACTTCAGCATGAAATGTACGTGTACCAGCTACTTATGATCAATTATACTGATATTTAGATACTTACTGGTCAAAAAAAGAATAGAAACCGTAACGCCTAAATGGAACAAAATAGAACATCGTTTGTTTTCGTATATATCAAAGAATTTCAGAGCAAATTGTTGATCGGTTATAAGGCCTTCATAAAACTGATTTCAGCTTTTTTTAAAACCAACCTTTCGGATGGTAATAATAGTGCATCGTTAAATCAATAGTTTAAACCATAGAAAAAATAAGACTGTGTTCTATTCATATAATTTAAACAATAACTATCTTTGTCGAAAAATACGACCATGGTATTGGAAGATTTTAGAATACTTTGTGAGTCTCAACAAGCAGAGGCCCCAACCCATGAACAACGAACTAGTTTGGTCAAAGTTTTTTTTCGTTCAATAACCCTTTCATTTTGAGTTAACAACAAATTAATAAATAATAGTTTATGCAAAAAAAACTAATAATACTTGGCGGAAATCCTGAAACAGGGGTTTTGGTAGATATTGCGGAGTCTATGGGTATTTATACCATTGTTATCGATCCAAATCCCAATGCCCCTGCAAAAAAAAGAGCCTCTGAGACCCACGACATAGATGGTTTTGATATCGATAAAATTGTTAGTGTAGCCAAGGAAAGAAAAGTAGATGCAGTTTTAGTTGGAGTAGCCGACATTCTAGTAAAACCTTATCGGGAAATTTGTGAGAAACTGAATTTTCCTTGTTATGCTACAGAGAAGGCCGTAGAGGCATTTTGCAGTAAAGACGGATTTAAGCGTTATTGTGAAAAGTATGATATTCAAGATATTCCTGGAATTTATTTAACAAACGATTCTGAAATTAAAAAACCTCAAAACATTAGTTATCCCCTGATAGTTAAGCCAGTAGATAGCGGAGGGGGCGTTGGTGTGAAGATTTGTAGGGATGAAGAAGATTATATTGCCACGGTAGAAACAGCCTTAAAATATTCCAAAAAAGGAGTGGTTTTAGTGGAAAAATATATGGATACAAACTGTGATGATATGGCAGTGTATTATACTTTTAGAAATGGCATTCCTTATCTTTCAGCAACTTTTGACAGGCAGCTTACAAGATTACAAGGCGATTCCAGCCCTATAGCACTAGGTACCGTATATCCTTCTAAATATACAGACAGTTTCGTAAAAGAGGTTCACCCCAAATTATGTACAATGTTTGAAGGCTTAAATATAAAGGCCGGGGTACTCTGTATTCAGTTTTTTGTTGAAAACGATGAGTTCTATATTTATGACCCAGGATTTAGATTACAGGGGGAAGCACCTCATATTCATCTTGAGGCTATAAATGGGTTTGATCATAGAAAAATGCTCATTAACTATGCATTTACCGGTGTTTTTGGGGACGATGATTTTCCAGAGAAAAATGATTACAAGTTTAGAGGTAAATCTGCCAGCTCAATTTGGATTCTATTAAAAGCTGGTGAAATTGATAAAGTTGAAGGTATTAATGACATAAAATCTAATGAAAATGTAGTTTTTGTTGTTGAACGATTTAAAGTTGGTGATACGGTTAAGGAAGAATTTTTGGGGACAGAAAGGCAGATTATTTATAGAATTTATGTTAATGCAGATTCTATTATTGAAGTCAACCAAATCATCGAAAATTTTAAAAACACGTTAAAGGTTTTAGATTCAAATGGGGAAAACATGATTTTAGAATGGTTAAAACCTTGGAATGAAAAAGATTATATTGTTAATTAGAAAAGTTCGATTTAAATATTAAAAAAAACAACATATCTTAAAGGAAGATTTTAAGAAGTAAGTACTGTGATTTACAATTTATAAAACTATAGTTCTTACAAATCATAAAAGTCCATTGAGAGTTGTTGATAACATAAAACAAAAAGTATGGCAGCAAATATTTTAGATGCATTTAGTTTAACTGGAAAAAAGGCGATCGTTGTAGGTGGAGCAGGAGATCTTGGAAAAGCGATGGTTGAGGCAATATCGCAAGCTGGAGCACAAACCGTGGTCATTGATTTTGATGATCGTGTATTTGATATATGTGAGAATTTCAAAAAAAGCGGTCTTAACGTAAGTCCGATAAAAGCAGATGTAAGCAAAATTGAACAAATAAGAGAATCGTACAAAAACGCTTTAGATATACTCGGTGGTACTGTTGATATCTTAATAAATTCAGCAGGTATTCAAAGAAGATATCCAAGTGAAGATTTTCCTGAGGAAGAATGGAGCAAGGTTATAGCTATCAATTTAGATGCAACATTTTATTATTGCAAATATGCTGGTAATACCATGTTGAAAAATGGTGGAGGCAAAATTATAAACATTGCTTCAATAATGAGTGTTTTAGGAGGGATTACAATTCCTGCATATGCCGCCTCTAAAGGAGGGGTTGGGCAATTAACAAAAGCGCTTTCGAACGATTGGTCTGCTAAGGGAATTTGTGTCAATGCGATCGCCCCTGGATATATGGATACACAATTGAACACCGCGTTAATTAATGATAAGAAAAGAACTGACGAAGTGTTCATGAGAGTTCCAATGAAAAGATGGGGTAGCGGTGAGGATTTGAAAGGATTAACCGTATTATTGGCTTCATCAGCAAGCGATTATATAACAGGGTGCGTAATACCTGTTGATGGCGGTTATTTGGGTAGATAAATAACAGTTTTATTCTCTTATCCAAGAACATAGAGCCATCCGAAAGTTTTTACAATCCCCATTAAATAGTCCGTATTGTACATAAAAAGGATTTCTAGGATTTATACCGTCGCTCATATAGAATAACCGTAATAAAATGCCCTTTGCTGTCCGCCGGTAGGGAGGGGCTTTCTACTTCAACATAAAAAGAAACCGTAACTTCGGCTATGCTTTATTTATCTATTTAGTATAACACAAAAAACCATCCTTTTCTTTTACAGTAATTTTAAACAAGAAAGGGAATTATCCAGAAAACAAGTCTGTTTCGTTTGTGGCCTTCCTCTAAGGCTATTAGTCCCTTTACATACGTGATTTCGGGCGTAGTCTAATGTGAGATAAAAATTTAAGCAGACCTGATTTTCTTCACAAAATTAAAGGAATGTGTATGTTTTTATTTGCTACCGTTCTTTCTGTGTGCTGAAGTAGCAGATAGGATATTAGGGCAACATATATCTGTGGCTTTACAGCATTTTCACTAGTGCCCACAGAGGTTTTGATTTGTAAGTTTTGCTTAATGGGTTTAAAAAACAGTTCTATGTCCCAACGCTTTTTATATAAATCTGCAATCGTTCTGGCCGAATGATCTAACTGACCGGTAATAATAATTTCCATCGTAGAACGCACAGGGCTTTGAGAAAGTCCCTAATCTGAAATAAAGGTCTGTGAAACCTAATTCCTGTAAAAGCATCATTTAATGTAAAGTATTTATTGAACCGTTTGAAAGTTAAAGCTATAAATTGTCCATAGGCCTAATAGCTACCACATCCTTTATCACCACCATAGGTTTCAGCACAACGAGTAAGCATCCAAGCGTGGCACAAAATCAATGATTTTTAGTGTGCAAACCTAAAACAAGGGATTCCCAAGCTATTTTAAATTACTGTCTTTCAGATGGGTGTGAAAAATTAGCTAAAAAATGCTGAAACTGATTCAGGTCATTTCCCAAAGCCATAAACCATTATATTTTAGTAACATAAATAAAGAATTTTTTGAAACCAACTATCCTTAGGGCGAGTCACAGAGGTATTTCGCTGGTTTCATTATGACCTCAGGGTCAAAAACCGAAATTCTATTATTTTGATTCCCGTTTTCACGGGAATGACAATTTCAGCGGAAACCCCGATGCAAGCATGCGGGAAATTGTTTTCGATTAAAGATTACAATGTTCTTTGACTAGATAAAAGTATAGGTTTTTTTCTGTCTTGGGGTTTTTCAAAGATTGGAACGCAACATATATTGATACAAAGCTCAAGTAGCAAGGATTCAAACCCAGTATCAACACTAAAATAAAATAGAACCAAATAAAACTCTAAACCGATGAAATTAAGTATTGTAATTCCCTTATACAATAAGGAACAATTTATAGAGCGTTGCCTGTTAAGCTTGATAAATCAGGACGTTTCGTTACATGAATACGAAATAATTATTATTAACGATGGTTCCACGGATTCTAGTGCAAGCATTGTTGAGATTTATAAGAAAAAATATTCAAACATTCACCTTTTTAACCAGAAGAATCTGGGGCCGAGTGCTGCTCGAAATAAAGGCATTGACGTTGCAAAGGGGGAATATATTTATTTTATAGATGCTGATGATTATCTGGCCGAAAATGTTTTAAACATTCTTTTAAAATTGGCAGAGAAAAATAATTTAGAAATTCTCGGCTTTAATAGTATTTATAGAACCGATGATGCTAAGATCGAATCTTCTACTCCTGTGGTTAACGATTTTTCTTTAAATGTAATGGATGGTATTACATTTATTGGAGAATGTGATTATAGGAATGAAGTCTGGTGGTATTTAATTAAGAAAGACTTTTTAATTGATATAGGCTTGAGGTTTGTAGAGCGCAAGTTCATGGTGGAGGATTCAATTTTTACATCTAATATTTTTGTCAAGGCTAATAGGGTGGCAAAGAAAAACATGGATGTACATAGGTTTGTGAGGGTTGAAAATTCTGTCACTACAAGCACCGATAATACTCATCTAAAAAAATTTATTTTTGATTTAGTCGTAGCTATAGAAGAACTTAATTTATTGATGAATACCCTTGATAAGTCGCATACTAGTTACGGTAAAGCCGTTAAAAGTTTTAAAAGAAAACAGCAATCTTATGTGTTTACCATATTAATTAAAGCTTTTAAATGTAATAGCTTATGTTTTGAAGATTTAAAAAAGATATTAAGTAGGTTAAACAAATTAGGTGTTTATCCAATAAATAAGAAACTTGGTGGAATAGGAGGAGATAAAACAAGTCGTATTTATAATATGACCGCCGTACCAATTTTTAATAACAAGGCTTTGCTTTTTTCCAGTTTAAAATTTAAGAGGCTTATCTCCTAGAATTAGAAAATGTTAAACTCGGTAATAGTGATATCATCAATAGCTTAGGTTATTTTTAGTGTGCTGTTGTTGGATTTAAAATGTTGTTAATCATTTTCAAAAGATTTTTGTTAATAATGTTAACATCAAATTTTTCCTTGGCATAATTTCTACTATTTATTCCCATTTCCTTAATGCTCTCTTTGTTTATAAGGAAATATTCCATAGCCTCAATTAACTTATCTAAGTTTTGAGGTTCAATTAAGAAACCATTTTTTTTATTAATTACAGTTTCTTTACAACCAGGGGTGTTTGTTGTTATTACAGGTAAACCAACAGATAAAGCTTCTAGTATAGATCTTGGAACGCCTTCTCTATAATAAGTTGGAAGCACAAAAATATCCCTTTTATATAAATGCTGAGGAATATTGTTTTGAGGGCCATGATAAACTATTGTTCCATCATCATTTAACATATTTAATTTTTTTGAATCTACAGCTGAAGGCGAATTTTCTGGCGCACCTATAACATGAAATTCTGCTTTAGGATATTTAACTTTTAGCGTTTGAGCTGCATTAAGATAAAGCTCGATACCTTTTTCTTTTATTAATCTAGAAACAATTATAAAACTAATAACATCTGTTGAATTCTCATTGACTCTAGTTTTAAATTGTTCTAGGTTTACACCAGAACCACCTACAAAACCTACTTTTTGATGTTTTGATATTATTTTTCTATCCAAAAACAATTGGTAGTCATCAGAATTTTGAAAAATAATTGTCTTATTTTTTCTAATGGACAATTTATATAAAAACTCATTAAGTCTTTGAAGTGTTCTAGCTTTAAAAGTTAGACCCGTGAATGCAAATCCCAGGCCTGTAATTAAAGAAACAACAGGGGTTTTATTCATATTTGCTGCAATAGAGCCATATATAACCGGTTTAACAGTATATGAATAAACTAAGTCGATATTATTTTCTTTAATAATTTTTTTTAGGTTAAAGATGGTTTTTAAATCATTAAAGGGATTTAAACCAGTTCTTTGAAGGTAATAGCTAACGGGAATAGCTCCTAAGGCTTTAAGTTCTTTAAGTTTTTGTTCACCAAATTCGGGAGCACCGGCATAAACCTTATAACCCTCTTTTACGAGACTTTTGATAAAGTCGCCTCTAAAGTTTATTAGTGAATGGTCCAATGAAGACAAAACCAAAATTCTTTTTTTATTGTTCATGTTTTATAGTTTTAGATAATGGCTTTAGTTTAAATAGATATTACTGTACCATTTTTGGAAACAATAAAAAGCCCAAACCCTAAACGTATTATCGCGCTTGCTGTCTAAATGATTTTGCACTAAAGGTATCATTATATCTAAGTTAAAAATACCTTGATTTGATAAATAATTAGGTTCAATATATGATTCTAATTCTTTTTTTAAGCTAGATTTCAACCAGTTTCCGACAGGAGATCCAAATCCTTTTTTACTTTTTTCTAAAAACTCATCAGGAAATTGATCTTTAAAGGCTTCTTTTAGTATGTGCTTTTTATTCCATCCTTTCATTAAATAGCTCTCTGGCAATGTATTTGTGTAATCCCATAATTTTTTGTTCAAAAACGGCGCTCTACATTCCAAAGAATTTTGCATACTTGTTCTATCAACTTTTGCAAGCATACCACCTTCTAAACTTAAAATCTTATCTACATGTCTAAACTCTGTTAAAGATTCAGCCTTATTACTATAAAGTGTGTCTTTATACTCACCATATAAATTATCTATGTAATAGGGTTGTGTTAAAATTTCGGATAATTCTTTTTCTGTATTAGCTAACGAAATAATATCCCAATACTGATCGCCTTCATAACTAACAGATTTGAGCATTTTTTTTATTTTGAATCGTTTTCCTCTATTATCATTTTTTGTTGCTAGCAAAAATTTTGATGAGTTTAATAATATGTTATGAATAGGCTTGGGAACAATATTGGTGTAGCGTGTATTCATTTTACCAACATAATATTTATTGTACCCTCCAAATACTTCATCACCACCGTCACCGGTTAATGCCACTTTTACATAATCTCTTGTCTTTTTTGAAACAAAATAAGTGGGTAGGGCAGCAGTATCAGAAAATGGTTCGTCAAAGTTTAATAAAATTTCATGAATATTGTTTTTTAAATCGTCTTCACCAATTTTAAATTCGTGATGGTTACTACCAATCATTTTGGCAACAAGTTGAGATTTGGCCGTTTCATCCATTTTTGCCTCTTTAAAACCTATTGAAAATGTTTCAATTTTTTTGGTTGCAGATTGAGAAAGACAAAGAGATACTATTGATGAGTCAACACCACCGGATAAGAATGTCCCTAACGGCACATCGGCAATAGACCTGCTATTAACACTTTCGTAAACCAAATCCTTAACATGTTTTTTTGCATCCTCAAAACTTATATTTTCTTCCTTAGGAAGCGTTTCTTGACAGATTTCGTGAACTTTATGTGCATTGGTTTTTAAATCATACGCTATATAATGATTAGCTTCAAGTTTAAAAATGTTATCATATATGGAATAAGGTGCAGGAATATAAGTTAGCCTTAAAAAAAGATTCACGCCCTTTTTTGATATTTCGGGTTTAAAATCCAATACATTAACTATTGATTTTAATTCTGATGCCCAAATGAACTGTTTGCTTGTGCTAGTATAATAAAGCGGCTTTTCCCCGAAAAAATCTCTAGCTATAAACACCTTGTTTTTATGTTGATCATATATACTGAAACCGAACATACCATCTAGCCATTTAAATGACTCAACACCATGTTTTTCATAAAGCCTTAAAATAACCTCAGTATCACTATTCGTTTTAAATACAGTTCCTGATTCTTCCAACTTTGACTTGAGCTCCCTATAGTTATAGATTTCACCATTAAATACAATGACTATTTTTTTATCATCAGAATATATGGGTTGTTTTCCTGTAGATAAATCTATAATGGACAACCTCCTCATTGCCATTCCTAAAGAAAAGTTGTCTTGTTTGGTAGCTATAAAACCATCTTCATCAGGACCTCTATGAATAATTAAATTATTCATTTTGGTTAATGCTGCAGTTATTTCGTTTTCACTACAACTTGTTTTATTTATTATTCCGTTAATTCCACACATGGGTTTACTTTTTATTTAGTATAATCAGTTAAACTAATTACATCTATATATTCTTTTAATATTTTATTTTTTCTAAAATCTTCTGCACGTTTTAAGACACTAGTTTTACAGCTATCTAGATATGCTTTGTTAGACATAAAATAGTTGATTCCTTTTGCCATTAATTCAGCATTTTTAATAGGTACCAAGATGCCGTAATCTGTTTTCATGATATCATTTTCAACGTTTTTTAATTCCATGATTTCACTTGGGCCAGATTGACAATTTGTAGTTAAAATTGGCAGGCCACAAGACATGGCTTCAAGTAACACATTAGGGAATCCTTCATGATTTGAGCCAAATATAAATAAGTCGGCCTTTTTCAAATATTTATAAGGGTTAGGGTCAAAACCAGCTAATATAACTTGTTTTTCTAAATTCAGTTCCTTGATTTGAGATTCTAACTCCTTTTTCAAATTTCCGTCTCCAAATATGTATAATCTTAATATTGGGTCATTTAATTTGCTTATTGCATTTATGAGCATACCATGGTTTTTACCAATATCCAAACGACCAAGGGTTACAATATTGAATTTTTTACTATCAAAGAAATCATTTAATCCTTCTATTTTGTCAATTTTTTCTAAATCTATTGGGTTATGAATCACCTTCATTTTATTGGTCGGTACGCTAAAGTTTTCTGTTAAATCATTAGCGTTTCCATGAGAATTCGATATTACTACATCAGATTTTTTATATAGTAAACGGATCATTTTTTTATTAAAAAAAGATTGAAAACTTGGATAACTATATTGAAGACTTGGAAATGCACGTTCATTAGTTATTACCTTATAACTGTATCTTGTGAGTTTACTCGAAATAATATTTATAAATGATGGCCTAGTTAAAAAACTTAAACTGTGAGTGATTTCCAATCGCTTTAAAAGTCTAGAATATTTGTATGCCAAAAAAGGAATTTTTAACGTTTTGATAATACCATTTTCATGAGGACTGGATTGCTCTATGTAATGTATTTGGATTTCACTAGGTATTTGATATTTAATGGTTGGGTTCATCAAAACAAGGTGTACCTTAATTTTATTATCTATACAATAGGCTAGGAGGTGAGAAACAGCTCTTTCTGCACCACCACCAGATAATGAATAAATTAAAATACCTAAAGACTTTGCTTTAATTGTATTATTTGATTGAAAATCCTTGTCCATTATTTTTTAACCATTGCCTTAAGATTATTAATGACCAAATAAGTTCGGTACGATTCCAACTTCCATCCATATGTTGGTTAATCATTTTTACGACTTCTTTTGGTTTTATTCCTGGAATCTCGCTTAAGTTTTCAAAGCTTAATTCAGTTAAAACGTAATCTTTTAAATCAGATTTAAACCATTCCTTAAAAGGCATTGTAAAACCAGCTTTTGGCCGGTCAAATATATCTTTAGGAACATGTTTGTACAAAACATCTTTAAGAATTCTTTTTTGATTTTTATCCTGAAATTTAAAATCAGTTGGTAGGGACCTTGCAAATTCAACAACCCTATAATCCAGTAAAGGAGACCTTGCTTCAAGAGAATAAGCCATAGTAGCTCTATCTACCTTTGTGTTGATATCCCAATTTAAATAGGTTTTAAGATCAAAGTCTGAAATTCTTTCAAATACATTTTTATTTTCATGAAATAAGTACTTAAGTTCTTCAAATTGAAAATCATTAGTTTGTTCAAACTCAAACCAATTAGACTTTGGGCCATATAAAGTGCTTAAATAAGCGTCGTTTACACTTTTGTTTTGTATCACTCCGCCTATTACCTTCAACTTGTAATTAGGCATAACATTTAAAGTTTTAGCTGCTAAAAGCCTAATAGGTTTAGGTAGTTTATAAATACTATTCATATATTTCACCCAATTATATCTATGATACCCAATAAAGCTCTCATCTCCTGCATCACCAGAGAGTGCAACAGTTACGTGCTTTTTTGTGTATTTTGCCAACAACATTGAAGGAATGGCAGAAGAGTCATTGAAGGGCTCGTCATAGTAGTGATGAAAATTATCAATGAGGTCAATACCTTCGTTGTAATTACATTCAATGATATGATGATCTGTATTTAAATGGTCGGCAACTTTCTTTGCATAAATACTCTCATCAAATCCTTTTTCATTAAACTTTACAGAAAACGTTTTTATTTTTTCGTTGGTACTTTTTGTGGCTAAGGCTGCTATTAATGATGAATCTACTCCTCCAGAAAGAAAAACACCTACGGGAACATCAGCAAACAATCTCATTTTTACTGCGTCTTTAGCAATTTTCTCTAGTTCTAACGTAGCTTCATCATAGGTTCCAGTAAATTTATTTTTACCTAAATAATCGATATCCCAATATTCTTCGTTTTGGAATTCGCCAGTATTTAAATTATAGGTAAAATAATGACCAGCCTGTAATTTTTTTATTTCGTTAAAAATTGAATTGGTGTCTGGAATGGTGCCCCAAGATAAATACTCACGTATTGCATTGGTTGAAATGGTCAACCTTTTTTCATTAAAGAGTTGAATAGATGAAATTTGACTAGAAAACTCGAACTCTTTACCATTTAAATAATAGTAGAATGGTTTTTGTCCGAGTCTATCTCTTGCTCCAAAGAATTGTTGTTTATTAATATCATAAATAACAAATGCAAACATACCATTTAGATGGTCAACACAATTTTTGCCAAATTCTAAATATGCAGCGCAAATAACTTCGGTATCACTGGTGGTATTAAAAACATAACCTTTTTGTGATAACCTTTTTCTTAATTCCTGAAAATTATAAATTTCTCCATTAAAAACAATTTGTATTTTATCTAGATAATTAAAGGGCTGATTTGATCTCGGGTCTAAATCTATAATAGATAACCTATTATGTCCAAATGTGACATGAGTATCATTGTAGCTATAAGAGTTCCAACCCATTTTGTCGGGGCCTCTATATGCTGTCCTTTCAAGTTTAGACTTTATTTGATTATCTGAATACTTTATAGTTGTACCGTAAATTCCACACATACTGAATAATTTCTGTTCTTATATTTAATTATGAGCCGCCTGACTTTTTTTTGGGAGTATTACTTTCTGGCCTAATATTTTATCATATTTTTCAGGAATTATAGGTCTATTACCGCCATCATGATGGAAGGTCAATTCGCCAAAATATAATTTTCCATCTAAATCATACCAATCAACTCTTACATAACAAAAATCTTGAGATAACTTTTCAGATAAGGTAATCATTTCGTTCAGCGTTTTTGGCTTATCTACTTCTGTGTCTGAAGGTTCTGTAGTTTTCCCCTCATCTTTTATTGAAGTCCATTTATATGGTTCTCTTTCCCATTTTGTATTGTACCAATTTCTATAATGTTTATCCGCATTTCTATCTATATCGACCTGGATCATATTTGCTTTTCCATTAAAACAATGAATTTTGTAATCAAAAGGTATGTTGCCTTGCTTATTTAAAAGTAATTTTTCAACAATAATACAGGGTTTAATATTTTTATATTGCCATTCTTTGGAGTTGTAATAATAATTATCCTTCATTCTTTTCTTGAACCCTTTTCTAATAACTTTCCAATTTATTTCAGGTTTATATTTGTCATGAATAATTATTCCACCCCCACTATCGTGATTTGTTTTTATGATAAAAGGTATGTCTGGTAAGTTTTCAGGGATAATTTGTTTAGGATCATCAGTCTTAAAATGGAGTGGCACTAAATATTTTTCACCAATTTTATCTATAATATACTCTCGAACGGCATATTTATCAGCGCAAGTTGTATGTAATGGTGTTCTATCATACAACTTTAACCAAATAATCTTTTCGTTAAGTGTTATTGGGTTTTCTAGGTTTATTTTTCTACCAAAACTATCTTCAAATTTATCTGTTAGATATTTTTTTTCTGGTTTTATATAGAATAAATAAAAATCATTTAGCTTGATAAGTTTTGTAATTAAGTATTTACCTATTATCGTTTTTTTGTAGAAAAATTTTAATATTTTTTTCATTGTTTAAAATAAATTTGGGTAATGATTATTTGGTAATACAGGAATCAAATAATGACTCGTATTTTTCTAAAATAGTATTGGAATTATATTTTTTAAAAACAGAATCGTGTACAATTTGAGGGTCCCATGCCTTGGATAAGGCTTTATCAATTTTATTTTTAAAATCTTCTTCAGAATTCGCAATAAATCCATTGACATTATCTTGAATAATTTCATTGATACCACCGGGAGCTTCAAAAGCAATAGCAGGTGTTCCAACAGCACAAGTTTCTATAAGAGCGTTAGGAAACCCTTCGACAAAAGATCCTTGAAGAAAAAAATCACTTTCAGATAAAAATTTGGCAACTTTATCTGTATATGGGATATGTGTTATTTTATCTTCTAAATTAAGTTCTTTTATTTTGCTGAAAATAGTATCTTTTTGCGATCCTTTTCCAATTATTGTATATTGGAAATTAACGTTTTTTAATTTACTTAAAACGTTTAATAGTCGCAAATGACCTTTTCTTCTTTCTAGGCTGCCAACAGTAATAAATTTATAGGTTCTATTTGGGCTTTGATGAGATACATTTTTTTTAACATCGAATGATTTAGTAATTGGATTGTTAATTACAACAAGCTTACTTTTTTTAAAACCAGAGTGTTTTAGAACATCATTATACATGTCTTGCGATTGGCAAATAATATAATCTAAACGCTTGTCCCCGTATTTATTTAAGAAAGAAGGAAAGTATCTATTACTTTTTTCAGGATGGTGCTTTAAAACACTTCCTATATTAACAATTCGCCCTATAAATTTGCATTTTGGGAACAATATTGAAATAAAGCCCATATATGTATTTAAATTTAAAACACTAATTACAATTTTAGGTTTTAAACGTTTAATTAAGAAAATACAATCTACTAAACTAGTTAACACCCGAGGTTTATTTAGGTATATCACATCTATATTATGAACCTCAAAAGCATTATCTTTTTCAAAACCTACCACAGCCAAGGTTACGTTATATTTTTGATTGTTAATATGTTGCGCAATATAAGACATAACGCGTTCTGCTCCACCTGCGGATAAGGAAGGCAAAAAGAAAATGACTTTTGTTTTTTGGCTGTTCATTCCTGTTACTTTAATAATTGTTTATTTTTCTTATCAAGATCCGATAACTTTAGATATACAAAAATTGTGATAAATATAGTTGAATATTTTTCGAAATATGTATGTCCTACAAGAAAAGATGTGGCTACAGTAATTGTTAGAAAAATATAATAAAAGTTAGATTGATAGTATTTTATACTTTTGGTAATGAGAAAAAATATAATATATATTAAAAAAGCAAAAGCAATTATACCAGCTTCACCTATTACTAATAAATATAAATTGTGAACTCCTGTATTAAGTCTAAAACCTTGTCCTTGTAAATTACGAAAACCATTCCCTAAAAAGGGTTTACTCAAAATAATATCTGTAAATTGTGCCCAAGTGTCAGTTCTACTATCATCATTTATAGTTTCAGTTTTAACTTCATCACTAAATATACTTTCTAGTGCTTCAAATCTTGATGTATTTAGTTTTAATGTGCCAGACAATAAAACAAAAGCAAGTACTATTGCTCCCAAAATAGGAGCTGCTAAATTTTTTCTACTCGATATAGCAGCAGCAATATTAATGAGTACCCATATTAAAATAAAATATCTTGACATGGTTAATATTCCAGCAAATGAAAATACAAGCTGACCAATCATTTTTAGCTTAGCGTTTTTTATTCCATAACTTAAACTAAAGCCAACAAGACTCACAATTGCCGCGTAATTAGGATTTAAATAAAAACCACTAAACCTCCCATAAGAATCACCAAAAGTAGCATCAGTAGTAGGGAAAACTACCGCATGTATAACGATACTTAAAGCGCCAAAAATGGTAACGATAAATATTTCTTCTATTTTTGAATCTTTTGCGACTTCGGTACAACAGACAACAACTATGATGAATTTTATAAAAAACACAAGATAATCTTCTACAAATCCGTATGTAGGCAAAAAGTTGAGACCAGAAATGGTGTAATATGTAATGCCCAAAAAAATAAATGGCAATAGTGGCTGTCTGTAATTATCGACATAAAACACAAAATAAACTAGTAGTAGAAGTATTGTTATATAACTTGTTATCGCACCTAGCCCTATACTTATATAAAAAAGCGCAAATGTAGGGAAACCCCACATGATAAAAATTAAAATCAATATTCTTAGTATTCTTTTCAAATTAATTGTTGTTGTTTTTTAAGCTTTAAAGTATATCTGTATAATATGATGGCTCTAATAATAAACACAGTAGTGGTACATAATGCAATTCCAAAAACGCCATAGTATTTCATGAAAATAAAATCTAACACCAAATTTAAAATAACTGCAATTAATGATACTTTGGCCATAAAATTATTTTCGTTTATGCTAGTCAAAAAATTAACTATTACCATACCACAAACTGTAAATGGTGCATAAACTAAAAAAATAATTTGTATAAGAGAAACAATCTCGGTGTTTTTATTAGTGAATTCCCCACGTTCAAATAAAAATTCAATCAACCACGGTGATATTAAAATGACAGATATCGCAGCTAAGGAAGTAGCTATAAATAAGCGTTTTAAAGCAAAAAATAGTTTGTCGAAAGCTAGTTTTTTATCTTCAATAACTAATTTGGAAAAATGCGGAAGTAAAACTTTACCCATAGAAATTATTAATATCGAAGTCAAAAAAGCAGGGATTTTCAGTCCGTAATTTAATGAGGCAATTGAACCAATAGCTAGTTTTGCAGCAAAATATTGGTCGGTAACCGGTATAAGCCCTGTTAAAAACCCAGAAGAGACTTTAGCAGGAATTTGCTTCATCATTATTTTTATGTCTGGACTTTTAAAATTAGGTTTTGATAATTTAATAATTTTCTTATTGTAAGAAATTAATAATATAAATAGAAACTCTATTAGAGTACCTAATAATAAACTTACAGCCAGAATTTTTTGCCCTAATTGTTCTTTGAAAAAAGTGATACATACTAAAAAGCATATTGGAGTGATTACTCCTATAAATGTGGGTGTTTTAAATTCTCCACTAATATGTAAAAGACCTGATAATAATGAGTTTAACCCCCAAATAAAAATACAGGGAACAATATAATAGAATTGTATTTTTATTAAGCTATAGTATGTTTTTGTATGACCGCTAAAAAATGTTTCAATAAAAGTATCGGTAAACAGTATTGCTATGATAGTAAAAAGGGTCGAAACCACAATAGTAATTAAAAACCCTGTTGCTTGAAATGCTTTTAAATCATTATCTAATTTTGATGCTTTAACATAATTTGGGATAAAAACACTTCCAAAGGCACCTATAAAAACATTGCTTATAAAACCAGGAATAAGCATAGCAATGAAAAAGGTGTCTAGTAGTTCAGATAAGCCAAAAGCTGAGGCAACAACAGTTTCTTTGTAGAAGGCTACTATCTTTACCAGTACTGTTAAAGCTCCAACTAAAAGAATATTTTTTAGTACAGCACTTTTTGAATAGGTTAATACAAGTTTCTTTAAATCAAAAAAGTTCATTTTGGGGCTTATTTTTCTTAATTTAATAATTTTTCAAATAAATGAATCCACTCTAATGTTACAGGTTCTGCTTCTAATGATTTAACACTTTTAACCGCATTAATACTAAATTTTTCTCTTAACTTTTCATTGTTTATTAGTTTTGATAAACGTACTTCTAGTTGTTCTTGGTCATTAATAGGGATTAAATATCCATTATGACCGTCTGTTATTAATTCCGAAGGACCAGTAGGGCAATCTGTAGAAACACATGGAAGCCCAAAATGCATAGCTTCTATTAATGCATTTGGAGAGCCTTCAAAAATGGATGTGAAGGCAAAAATTTTTGATTTATTATAAAAATGGGCAATGTCTTTTGTTTGACCCAATAAATTCACTTTACTTTCTAATTTCAGTAATTTTATCAGTTCTTCATATTCTTTTTGTTTTTC
Source organism: Algibacter sp. 2305UL17-15 (assembly GCF_040720935.1). NCBI lineage: Bacteria > Pseudomonadati > Bacteroidota > Flavobacteriia > Flavobacteriales > Flavobacteriaceae > Algibacter > Algibacter sp. 2305UL17-15. Next base: position 82,903 of record NZ_JBFDAE010000010.1, on the reverse strand, counting down.
TCCTTTTCCAACTACAATTAGTTTCCAATTATCATTATTTATGTTAGCAAAAGCTTTGATCAATACATCTTGGGCTTTTTGATTTGTTAAACGACCTATGTTTAAAATAATATTCTCTTTTTTAAAATTGATATCACGGGCTTCAGTAAGTTCAGGGGCGATAGGATTTTTTAAAATGATTATTTTATTACTTTTAATTATAGGTTCAAATTGCTCTTTTATTTTATCAGTTTGAACAACTAAAAAATCTGCTTTTTTGTATAACAATTTTCTCAATATTCGCCATTGGAGTTGAGTACTTGATTTTTTTGGATAATTTCGTTCACTAATGATACATGGTATGTTGTTTTTACGGGATGCTAAAATAGTTAAAATATTTACGCTAGTTATAAAACCAATAGCTAAATCTATTTTATTGTCCTTTAAGTACTTACTTATGGTTTTATAAAGAGAATAGTTTGCTCTTAGCGCTTGAATTATGCCATCGCTAGGTTGAAACTCTTCTCTACAAGAAAATATTTTAACACTTTTGTTTAGTTTGTAAAAAGGCTCACATTTTGTTAATAATATAATGTGTACTTCATATTTTTCTGAAAGTTGATTAGAAAGTGTTGTAACAACTCTTTCTGCCCCTCCTGCGGTTAACGCACCTATAACAAAAGAAATTTTCTTTTTATTCATAAATTATAATTGGCAGTATTCTTTTATAAAAAACATAATTAATCGGTAAAACTATGACTATAATTTATTAAAAAGAATTCTTAGTTCAATAATATTTTGTAAAGATTAAAAAAGAGACAAGTTTAGTCTTATTTTTTCGCCAATATATTAATATTTTCGGTTTAAGGTCTCTTAGATATTAAATAATAGGTTTAATGAAAACTGCATTTTATAAATGGGTTATAGAAAAGAAGTCTTTTTAAAAAAATACTGTCCATTTTATTCATCATAATTACAGTACTATAATAATAATAATTGCAAGGATTAAAAAGGATATTTTTATATATTGCGGCTTGAAAGCTTTAATAGAATTTAGCTCTTCTTCGTAAATGAATAACTTAAAACTACTCAGTTCTTATGCTGTTTAATTCAATTGATTTTGCAATTTTTTTACCTATAGTTTTTTTTCTATATTGGTTTGTAACTCAAAAGAACTTAAAATTACAAAACCTTTTAATAATTGCTGCTAGTTATTTATTTTATGGCTGGTGGGATTATAGGTTTTTATCGCTAATAGTATTTAGTAGTTTGTTAGATTATTCAATAGGTATTGGGCTTAGTAAGTATGAAGATAAAACGAAACGTAAAGCTCTATTACTTTTAAGTTTATTTGTCAATCTAGGTTTTTTGGGGTTTTTTAAATATTATAATTTTTTCCTTGACAATTTTGTAGATGCATTTAGTTTATTTGGAAAAAGTATAAGCATTCAAGGGCTTAATATAATTTTACCGGTAGGAATTAGTTTTTATACTTTTCAAACCCTTAGTTATACTATAGATGTTTATAGGAAAAAGTTGGAACCCACAAAAGACATTGTATCGTTTCTTGCTTTTGTTAGTTTCTTTCCCCAGCTTGTAGCTGGTCCTATTGAAAGGGCTTCAAATTTACTACCACAATTTTATAAAAAGCGAAAATTTATCTATTCTAATGCTATAGATGGCATGCGACAAATTCTTTGGGGCTTGTTTAAAAAAGTAGTGGTAGCAGATAATTGCGCAACATTTGCAAATCAGATATTTGATAACTATCCTGATCAATCGGCTAGTACTTTAGTATTTGGAGCTTTGTTTTTTACTTTTCAAATTTATGGTGATTTTTCTGGATATTCTGATATTGCAATTGGTACTTCCAGATTGTTTGGGTTTAATTTGATGAGGAATTTTGCTTTCCCATACTTTTCCAGAGATATTGCCGAGTTTTGGAGGCGTTGGCATATATCTTTATCTACTTGGTTTAGAGATTATGTTTATATACCTCTTGGAGGAAGCAAAGGAGGGGCGGCAAAAAAAATCAGAAATGTATTTGTGATATTTCTTGTCAGTGGCTTTTGGCACGGTGCGAATTGGACTTTTATTATTTGGGGATTTTTAAATGCATTGTATTTTCTTCCAGTGATGTTATTGAAAAAAAATAGAGTAAATACAAATAATGTAGCAGAAGGAGGTTTATTTCCAAACTTCTTTGAGTTTAGGCAAATCATTTTTACATTTTTACTCACTATGGTAGCTTGGGTGTTTTTTAGAGCTCCTACAGTTACTGACGCCTTACTTTATTTAAAGGGGCTTTTTAGCACGTCAATTTTTGCTGTTCCTGATGATTTAAACAATTGGCTTATAACATTAGCGTTTATTTTTACATTGGTTTTTGTTGAATGGTTACAAAGGGATAAAGAGCATGCTTTAGAATTGCAAAGTTCTAATATCTCAAGATCCCTTCGTTGGAGTTTTTATGTAATTATATTTTTTTCCATATTTTGGTATGGAGGTACACAACAAGATTTTATCTATTTCCAATTCTAATAGTTTATTTATATCATGAGAAATTTCGTTAGTAATTGTTTTAAATATTTAGGACTATTTTTGTTAATATGTCTAGGTTCTCTTCTTTTCAATTCTTTACTGCTTAATAATTATGGGTATAAAGTTGAAAAAGATCAAAACGTTTTAATACTTGGAGATTCGCATACTGAATATGCTTTAGACGATACCGTTTTTAAGAATAGTGTAAATTTATCACATAGTGCTGATTCTTATTTTTATTCTTATTTGAAAATAAGAAAAATGAAAAAAGAGAATCCCCAGATTGATACGTTACTTTTAGCATTATCTAATCATAATTTATTATTGGAATATGAAGAAAGGTGGATTTTCAACACAGCTCATATTAAGAGTAAATTTAGAATTTACACCGACTTAATGGATCTATCAGATTTTATGTTTTTATTTAAATCGAACCCTTCTGCTGTTATTCAAGGCATTATTGAATCTCCAAAATATTCCATAAAATTACTTTTCAATGGAGAACTTATAGAAAGGGATTTAGGTAAATTCCATCCTTCTCAAAGAAATAGTTTATTGAAAGATATTGAACATTTTAAAAACAACAAGTACCATAGATCTCTTGAATATTCGAATGTTGAGATGAAGTATTTATTTAATATTGTTAATTTTTGTAAAGAAAATGATATCGAACTTATTTTTATTAGTACACCTGTACATCCAGAATACAATAAATTTAGGGAAAAAGAATTTGAAACATTAAAAAAGTTTTACAATTCAGAATTATCTGATTTTAAATATTTAGATTTTTCAGAATTCGATATGCCAGATAAAGGCTTTCAAGACATGGACCATCTTAATGCCGAGGGAGCAGAATTGTTTACTAGACATGTAATTAAAGAAATGAAATTCAAATAATCACTTTTATTTAAAGTGATTATAATTTAATGATTTTTATTCTTTAGAAAAATCACTGATTGGAGGGGAAACTATTTCATCTAGATTGATTTTTTTCCATCTAGGTTCAACACCTAACCTCGCATTCCAATATTTATTAAATGTAAATTCATCATTTGTTTTAACATCTAAAGAGTTTCCATATACTTTTGCTACTTCAACACTATCATATTTCATTATTTTTAATAATGTTGGAAAAATATTATAATGGCTAGATTTGTCTTTATTATCATTTATTGTTTTTTCCCAATTCAAAGTATTTAAATTTTCACCTTGAATTATGACAAGAGGCACCAAACCTTCCTCCATAGTTGGATCTGCACTACAATGTGTATTAATGCCTGGATTTTTCCGTTCATGGAGATCTTGCCCATGATCAGATGTATAAATAATTACAGATTTATTTAAGTCTGCATTATTTAGAATTTTCGTAAAAAACTCACCAACGTTCCATTCCAAAGTATTTCTATAAGAATTTCGGTATTGAACCCATTCTTCTGGACTACCATTAAAGCCAGTTCTTAACCCAGTATCAGCAACGTCCAGCCATTTTCCTCTGGGCAATGCAGGTTTGTACTTAAGGAACTCATCAGGATATTTATCATGTATGGGGAAATGCAGTCCGATTTTATTAATAAAAACGAACTCATGAGTATCATTGTTTATCAAATCTGTCAATACATTTGCAACTTCTTGATCTCTATTTTGAATACTAATATTGTCAAATTGAATAAATTCATCAATATTTTTTTGTTCGGTGGTTGTCATGCCATTTTGCAGTTCGCCTCCTGTTCGTTGAGCATCTATATACACGGTTTTTAAACCTGCATTTTGTGCATATTGCCATATGGATGGTTTAGAATAGATTATCTTTTTGTAGCGCTCTCTAGTACCTCCATACCTAAGTGTTAAGTTGGAAGGGTTACTACAGTTGGCTATAGATGCAGCATAACCATAATTTATGATATCTAGATTTGAATATGCTTTATTCAAGGATGTATTAACTCCGTTAGAATTATTTATATCCAGATAATTTGCAACAACACTTTCATCTAATATAAAAATGATATCATGCCCAATCTCAACATTTTCCCGGTCAATACTAATGTCTTCCCTAGTTCCAAAATCATCTTGTGATAGTTCATATAGAACTAGTGAAGAATAGGATAGAGGGGTATAAAAAGAAGGCAAGCCTAAAGCACCACTACCACCTTTATAGAAAATTAAATAGGTAAATAATATGAATGATACCGCGGGGACAGCTTTTAAGTATAACTTATTGACTGTCCATTTATTGGGCTTTAAAATTATTCCCAGAAGCAATAATAATCCAAACCCTATGGATATTAAGTACGACTTTGTATATTGTTGGAATGCCTCTCCAGCTGCACCAGCTGCATCAATCATGTTTATATATGCGTTATAATCAAATGGTTCCAGCATAATTCTTTGATAAGAATCGAAAGCAACTACACAGATAAAGAAAATGCTACCGAGAATAATGCGCGTATAATTATTTTTGATATGAGCAACTATAAAAGCACTCAGAACCAATAAAAAGAAAAAGAAAAGGTATATGGCTCCAGAAGCTGAGAGCCCAAAATAGTATATACGATCTAAATAGACATCAAAGTCTTTAGCAAAGTAAGCTAAAATCAAGATGCTTTTTATGGGTAGTTTCATGCGTGTTTATAAAAATTTAGGAATATATAATATTAAAGTAATTAACAGAGCTCCTAAAGATGATATGGCCACAGCCCCTGCAGCAATGTCTTTAATAAAACCAATACGAACTTCAAAATCTTCATGCACAAAATCACAGATTTTCTCCAAGCCCGTGTTTAAAGCCTCAACGCTCATAACTAATACAATTGCAAAAATCTGTATGATCCACTCTAAAGATGTAATTTCAAAATAAAAACCTGCAATTGTTAATAAGATAGCTAGTGAAAATTGGACTTGAATACTAGATTCTGTTTTTAACAACAAAAACATACCCTTAAAAGCATATCCAATGCTTTTATATCTGTGTATAATGAAAGGTTCATTTTTATTATTCATAGGTCTCTATTAGTTAGTTGTTAATTTGATTTGAGCTAAAATATTTTATTTTTTTTAATTAATAAAAACAACTCTGTCAAGTTCTTATATTTACGGTAAATTTATTGTCTTTGGTAATTCATATGCCAAAAAACTATGGTTCTGAATTTTTAATTTTACTAAAACGAACTTATTTATTAAGCTTGATACCGGTATCGTTATATATTAATTGAGATAATTTTTCCATTCCTGTTTTATTTAAATGGTCTTCATTTTCAAAATATGAATCGTTATTTATTTTTAACGAATAATCTAAATTATAATCTAGATTTAAGTCGTCTATAAAACGGTTTACTTTATCTAAATCTTCTGTATTGCATTGATTTAAATAGTGTTTATTAACAGGGAATCTAATACCTATCACCTTTATGTTCTTTAATTTTAATTTAGTTACTATTTCTTTGTAAATTTCTAAATCCTCAACATTTTTCATTATCGAATTATGGTCAGTTACTCCAGTATTAGATGCTATTTCTTCTTTTTCTAAATCTGATGCCTTAGACCATTCTATAGGTGCTTTGTTTTTTTCAATATTTCTAAATTTAGCATATGTTGCATTTAAAAAATATCTTAAATAATCATCATTAAACAACGGTATTTTTTCTGTTATCAGATTAAGTTTTGACTTATCATAAATATCTTTTGGGTCATTTAATTTTAGCAAGTACTTGTTTAAGAATGTGCTATTTGAAGAAATACTATTGTTAAACATTTGAGGCTCTGTAGTAATGAAAACGCATTCTAATTCTGGATTATATTTATCCATTATTAGGGTTTTAATATACATTTCCTTGATACCATCTGCTCCAAATGCTAGATTTCCTATGTTTTCGGATAAATTTAAATGTCTTATTGATTCAGAATGTGAATCCCCTAAAAATACTACCTTGGGTTTAGAATTAATAACAGAATCTATTCTATTTAAGTATTTATGCTCTTGTTTATAAAAATGGCTTGTCTTATAAATAAATATATTAATGGCAAAAAAGACAATTAAATATGGTGTTATTTTAATTAATATACTTTTCATAAAAGTCTTTTTAAAATTGGAAATAAATAAAATCAATAGGACCGTGTGTAGCTCTGAAAAATATTAACGCCAATAGTAACGAGCAATATATTAATACCTTGATTGGAGTTTTGTAATGACCAACTTGAAAGGAATAAGAAGCATCTCTATTAGAAATTTCAAAAACACTTAAATAAATTAAACTAATAACAATGATAACGGGCTGTATTGATGATCCCATATCTTTAAAGTAGCTAATAGGGTTGATTAATATGGTGCTAGAAGCAATTTCTGAAATATAGTTAAGTGCATGAGAAAAAGATGCCGCTCTAAAAAATATCCAAGCAAAAGTAACTGCTAAAAATGTGATTAAGATATTAAAGACTTTAACCACATTAGCGGGTAAAATTTTAACTGTTTTTAAGTTTCGACTATATGCGGTTTGAATAAAATAAAATAGAGAGTGTAACGCTCCCCATATAACAAATGTCCAGTTTGCACCATGCCAAAACCCACTAACAGTAAAGGTAATTATGATATTTAAAGATCTTTTAAAGCTAGAATCTACTTGACTGCCTCCTAAAGGAATATATACATAATCTCTAAACCAAGTAGATAAGGATATGTGCCAACGTCTCCAAAAGTCTTGAATATTTTCTGCTAAATACGGCGATTTAAAATTTTGCATTAAATCTATTCCCATCATTCTAGAAATACCTATTGCTATATCAGAATACCCAGAAAAATCTCCATAGATTTGAAAAGCAAATAAAAGAACACCAATTGCTAAAACACTACCAGGATAAGCATCTGAGTTTTCAAAAATTTGATTTGCATAATAGGCACAATTGTCTGCAACCACTATTTTTTTGAAAAGCCCCCATAATGATTGCTTTGCACCTTCTTTAAATTCATATGCATCAAACTTTCTTTTCTTCCCAAACTGAGGTAATAAATGAGATGCCCTTTCAATTGGCCCTGCTACTAATTGAGGAAAAAACGACACGAAAGTCATGAATTCTAATAAATTCTTATTAGCGTGCATCTTCTTTCTGTAGATGTCTATTGTATAGCTCATGGTTTGAAAGGTATAGAAGCTAATCCCAACTGGTAAAATGATATTGAGCAGGAAAGGGTTGGCTTCAAATCCAAACAAGGCAGTAAAGTCTGTAAAAGATTCAGTAAAGAAATTATAATATTTGAAAAAACCAAGTATGCCTAAGTTGATAAATAAACTTAAAATAAGAAGTCTTTTTCTTTGTTTATCATTATCATTATCATCAATTGCTTTTCCTATTAAATAGTCGCTTATTGAACTAATAAAGATTAAAGAAAGAAACCTCCAATCCCACCAGCCGTAAAAAACATAACTGGAAACTAATAAGAGTATATTTTGAAATTTTAAATTATCATAAGATTTATAATAAATAAAAAAAACAATAGAGAAGAAAATTACAAACTCAAAGGAATTGAAAAGCATACTATATCTTTCTAATTAAAATATTTATCTTATAATCTACCGGACACTCTATTTTTAATAACCCCTTTAACGTCATAAATTAGTCCATTTTCAACTAATAAATCATCAAAGTTCATATCAACAAATTCAGAATGTGAAACACCTAGTATAATAGTATCGAAAGTGTCTTTTGGAATAGAATTAGTCGCTTCTAGGTTGTATTCATGTTTAACCTCTTCTGAATTTACCCATGGATCATAGATAGTGATATCAAGCCCGTATTCTTTTAGATGTTTTATAACATCAACTATTTTGGTGTTTCTAACATCCGGACAGTTTTCTTTAAACGTAATTCCGAGCATCAGGATTTTTGCTCCATTAACTTTTAGATCATTTTTTAACATCATTTTCACAACTTCGCTAGCAACATATTGTCCCATACTATCATTAACGCGTCTGCCAGCTAAAATAATTTCTGGATGGTACCCAACTTCCTGGGCTTTTTGAGCCAAGTAGTAAGGGTCAACACCAATACAATGTCCGCCAACTAAACCTGGTTTAAACGGAAGGAAATTCCATTTGGTACCTGCTGCTTCTAAAACATCATGAGTGTTAATTCCCATTAAATTAAATATTTTGGCTAACTCATTTACGAAAGCAATATTGATATCTCTTTGTGAGTTTTCAATAACTTTAGCAGCTTCAGCTACTTTAATGGTAGGCGCTAGGTGAGTGCCAGCAGTAATTATACTGGCATATAAGTCGTTTACTTTTACTCCTATTTCTGGAGTAGAACCAGCAGTTACTTTTAAAATTTTATCAACAGTATGTTCTTTGTCGCCGGGATTGATACGCTCTGGAGAATATCCAGCAAAAAAGTCTGAATTGAATGTAAGTCCGCTTATTTTTTCTAAAATGGGCACACATTCATCTTCAGTTACACCAGGATATACCGTTGATTCATAAATAACTATGTCACCTTTTTTAAGTACTTTTCCAACAGTTTCACTAGATTTATACAAAGGTGTTAAATCTGGTCTGTTATTTTTGTCGATAGGGGTAGGGACCGTTACAACATAATAGTTGCAATCATTTATATCATCCATATGAGAAGAACAATATAAACCGTTGCTAGAATCAGCACTATCTTTTAGAACTGCCTTTAAAACGTCATCTTCAACTTCTAAAGTAACGTCTTTTCCTTGTTGTAATTCTGAAATTCGTTTCTCATTAATATCAAAACCAACAACTGAATATTTTGTGGCGAATAAGCGGGCTAGTGGTAAACCTACATATCCCAATCCTATAATTGCTATTTTATCTTTGTTCATAATATGTTATACATTATTGACCTATTGAAGAATATTCAAAACCTATTTTTTCCATTTCTGATTTGTCAAGTATATTTCTGCCGTCAAATATAAATGCAGGTTTTTTCATGTCTGTATATATTTTTTTCCAATCATAAGTTTTAAATTCATCCCATTCCGTCATAATAGCTACGGCATGCGCATCTTTTAAAGCTTCATAAGGAGTTTCAGTCGCTTGAACTAATTTACTGTTTTCTTCTTCAGATCTTGTGTTTAAGTAGTTTAAGTCTGATTGCATCTTTTCGTTGGATACTTTAGGATCATAAACAGCAATATTAGCTTGTTCATTTAATAAATGATCGGCAACATAAATTGCTGCAGATTCTCTAGTATCATTTGTGTCTTTCTTAAAAGCCCAACCAAGCATTCCGATTTTTTTACCAGAAACAGTATTGTAAAGTCTGCTTATTAAGTTGTCTGCAAAACGTCTTTTTTGATGATCGTTCAATATGATAACCTGTTCCCAATAGTCTGCAACAGCCTGTAGATTATAGCTACGAGCTATATAAACAAGGTTTAAAATATCTTTTTGAAAACATGAGCCACCAAAACCAACTGATGATTTAAGAAATTTAGACCCAATTCTAGAATCCATACCTATTGCCTTTGCAACTTCGTCAACATTAGCTTCTGTTTTTTCGCATAACTCTGAAATAGCGTTAATTGAAGAAATCCGTTGCGCTAAAAATGCATTAGCAGTAAGTTTAGATAATTCTGAAGACCAAACGTTAGTTCTTAAAATTTGTTCTTGAGCAACCCAACTTCCATATATTGTTGCTAAGCTTTCAATAGCGTCTTCTGATTCTCCGCCAATTAAAACACGATCAGGATTTAATAAATCTTGAATGGCAGTTCCTTCAGCTAAAAATTCAGGGTTTGATAAAATATCAAATTTAACAGCGCTACCTGTATTGTCCAAGATGCTTTTAATCGCTTGTGCTGTTCTTACTGGTAACGTAGATTTTTCAACTACAATTTTATCAGTTTTAGCAACTTCTGCTATATTTCTAGCACAAAGTTCTACATATTTTAAATCTGCAGCCATACCTTTTCCTTTACCATACGTTTTGGTTGGGGTGTTTACAGATATGAAAATCATTTCAGACTCATTAATAGCTTTGTCAATTTCAGTAGAGAAAAACAAGTTTTTACCTCTGGTTTCTTCTACTATTTTCGCTAAACCAGGTTCATAAATTGGTAGCTTAGAAACATCTGGATCATTCCAAGCATCAATTCTAGCTTGGTTAATATCGACGATTGTTACTTTAATGTTTGGGTTCTTCTTTGCGATAACTGCCATTGTAGGGCCGCCAACGTAACCAGCTCCAATACAACAAATTTTTGTTACTTTCATGTTATTGTTAATGTTTTCAATACCAATTTATAGCATCTTCTATGCTGTCATTAAATATTGTATTTCAGTTTATAATTTAAGGATTGTGTTTTTTACAGTAATTGCCATAATAATTATCATTTCTGAATGGTTAATGTCCTACATTTCCTGTATTCCATATCGCAAATCTATGTAATTAATCGAATAAAACAAGCGTTTTGTCGATTATTTTAATAATATTGTTAAATATTGTTGAGTACATTTATCGGATAAAAGACTTTTAAAATGAACAATTTTGTTATAGGTTTTTCCAATACCAATTAATAGCCTCTTTTATACCATCATTAATATTATATTTGGGGTTATAGTTTAATAATTTTTTTGCCTTAGCAACAGAAGCTAGAGAATGAGGAATATCACCAACTCTATTTTCGCGATGTTTTATCTCTATGTTTTTGATAACTCCATCAAATGCAGAAAGATGTTCTTTTAATAATGTTGTCAACTCTAATAATGTCGTTCTGTCTCCATATGCTACATTATAAACTGTGTTCATTGCAGCTTTATTATTAGTTGTGATAGCCAACATATTCATTTGAACAACATTATCTATATATGTAAAATCTCTTGAATAGCTTCCGTCTCCATTAATCATAGGAGATTCATGATTGATAAATTGTTTTACAAAAAGCGGGATTACCGCAGCATAAGCACCGTCTGGGTCTTGTCGTCTCCCAAAAACGTTAAAATAGCGTAAACCAATAGTGTCTAATCCATAAGCTTTCTGGAATATATCTGCATATAATTCATTTACATATTTAGTAATAGCGTAGGGGGATAGTGGTTTTCCGATAACGTCTTCAACTTTTGGTAATGCTTCATGATCTCCATAAGTTGATGAGCTAGCAGCATAAACAAAACGTTTTACTTTTGCATCACGAGCGGCTACAAGCATATTTAAAAACCCAGACACATTAACATCGTTTGTTGTTATTGGGTCGTTAATTGATCTTGGTACCGATCCTAAAGCAGCTTCATGTAATATGTAATCAACACCTTTACAGGCTTTATGGCAGTCTTCAAGGTTTCTAATATCGCCTTCAACAAGTTTAAAGTTTTTGTCACTTAGAAAAGGTGCTATGTTTTCACGTTTACCCGTAGAAAAATTATCTAAGCAAACAGTTTTAATATTATTTAAAAGCAATGTTTCACATAGGTTAGAGCCTATAAAACCAGCTCCACCAGTAACCAGTACGGTTTTATTTTGTAGATTTTGTAGCATTCAATTTGGGTTTATTTTAATAGCAGGCACAAATATGTGAAAAAATATTCAAACACTAACGATTATTATACTAAGTTGATGTTTTTTACGATGAAAATCATTGTAATAAATTTTAAATGAGTTTAATCGATAAAAAGAAGGTATTCAACTAATTATAAACTATTTGTAATAATTTTTATACCAGTCAACAAATGCTTTTACACCGTGTTTAATAGAGGTATTTGGTTTATAATCGTAGTCATTAATTAAATCGTCCACATTTGCCCAAGTACGTTCAACATCACCTGGCTGTATTGGAAGCATGTTTTTTTCTGCTTCGGTTTCAAGGTTCAATTCTATCTCTTTTATAAAATCCAATAACTTTACAGAGTTATTGTTACCTATATTATATACTTTGTATAAATCGTTTTTTTCAATACGTTCTTTATTAGGGTGTTCAAGAATTCTAACCACGCCCTCAACAATATCATCAATAAATGTAAAATCACGTTCCATTTTACCGTAATTGAAAACTTTTATAGGTTTATTGTTAACTATGGCATCAGTAAATAAAAACATAGCCATATCTGGTCTTCCCCAAGGGCCATATACTGTAAAGAAACGCAGACCTGTTGTTGGGATTTTGAATAAATGACTATAAGTATGCGCCATTAATTCGTTACTCTTCTTAGTGGCAGCATATAAACTGATTGGGTTATCCACATTATCATCAGTTGAGAAAGGTATTTTTTTGTTTAAACCATAAACACTAGAGCTGCTTGCGTAAACCAAATGTTTTATATCAAAATTTCTACAACACTCCAAAATATTTAGAAAACCAACTAAATTAGAATCTACATAAGACTCCGGGTTTTCTAGACTATATCTTACGCCTGCTTGTGCTGCTAGGTTACATACTACATCAAAATTTTCTGTCTTAAAAAGCTTTGGAAGGGCTTCACGATTCTCTAAATTCATTCTTACAAATGAAAAACTGTTATCTGTTTTACTTTTGCATGTCGTGTTAAATTCTGAAGCCTCGTTATTATCTATACCTAATTCCTTCAACCTATCAAACTTAAGATTGGTGTCGTAATAGTCATTAATATTATCAAGGCCAACAACAGTATGTCCGTTATTTAATAAAATTTTTGATGTGTAAAAGCCAATAAATCCAGCGGCTCCAGTAACAAGTATTTTCATAGTATTTAAAATTGTTTAATAGCGCAGCAAAGATGAAAATTTTATTGATATTAAGCTAAAAAGTGTTAAAGATTTTATTTATCGATAAAAATGATTGTTAAAAAACAAATTATTGCTTTTTTTTATGAAAATTTAAATTTATTTTGAGTTATTATAAATAGTTAATAATATATAAATCAACTACTTAACTGTTTTAAGATGTCCCAATATTTATAACTCGATATAAAATTTATATTATCGTGGTCTTTTATTTTAAAGTTGACGTATATAGACTTAATTACTTAAAAATCGATGAAATAATTTATGTAGGGTTTTTTTTATTAAAAATCGTATATGGTTCGATGAAGTGCGTTTATTTTAGATAAAAAGCGCTTTATGAATTTTTTTTTGTTAAAAATTAGCTGCTTTTCGATGAAATGCAGAAATAATCGTTTTTAAGTATGTATATTTGCAAACCCCAATATAAAATACTTTACAATGAAAAACCTATTACCGCTTAACCTACGATTATTGCTTACCCTACTTCCAAATTTTAAAGTTTTGATTATCCTTCTATTTCTAGCCTTGTTCTTACCCTCATGCAATAATGAGGAGATTTATGTTGTTGAAGAAAATTTATTAATTGAAGAAATTCCAGAAGAAGAAGAAGAAGAAGAACCAAATAATGAAGATGAAAACCAGCTGCCAGCTCCTGAAGCTATTGCCGATAATTATACAACTCTTGAAAATACAGAGCTACAATTAGATGTTCATATTAATGATAAAAATCTCACAAGTGTAGCAACAATATCAAGAACTGATCCAGCTAATGGTATTTTAAGCCTGAATGATAATAATACTCCAGATAATCCGATGGATGATATTATCTTATATACACCAAATCCTGATTATTTTGGAATTGATTCTTTTGAATATACTTTATGTGATGCCGCTACTCCTGAAAATTGTAGTACGGCGATTGTTACTATAGTCGTTGAGGAAGTTGTGGAAATTGTGGATGATATTGCAACCGAATTAAAAGCATTTCCGACTGCTTATGGAGCTGGAGCAAACGCAACTGGTGGTAGAGGTGGTGAAGTTATTCATGTAACAAACTTAAACGATAGTGGCCCAGGAAGTTTAAGAGATGCTCTAGCCCAAACTTATCCTAGGATTATTGTTTTTGATGTCTCTGGCGAAATAAACCACACATCAAATTTAAGTGCTGGTTCTGGTAATTTTACCATTGCAGGTCATACAGCACCAGAAGGTGGAATAACACTTACGGGTTCTAGAATATATATTAGTTTTGCTGATAATATAATAATTAAAAATATTAGGTTTAGAAACGGTTCAGCAAGCCAAACGGGTGATTGTATAACAATGCCACAATGCTCGAATGTTATTATTGACCATTGTTCTTTTGCTTTGGGTGGTGATGAATCTATTGATTTTGATTCAAGTCAAAATGACGGAAATATAACCATTCAAAATTGCTTACTTTATGAATGTAAAACAGGAATACTTTTAGGAGGAACACCTACTAGCGGAAGTGGAGAGTTTTCCATATTAAGAAATGTAATATCGAATACAAGTCATAGATTTCCAAAAACAAATGGGGCTGTAAAATTAGATGTTATTAATAATTTAATACACAATTGGCGATATAGGACATTGCGTTTAGATGCCTCTGTATCTTCGGAAAGTTTTACTTTAAACTTAATAGGTAATTACTATCAATCGGGAAATAATACTGTAGCTAGTTCAGGTGGCACCGGTCAAGGTATTCATAAAGTTTCAACAGGAAACGGTACATCAAGTCCCCAAATTTGGAGTAGATATAATCATATAGACCAAGATATTTTAAATGCTTATTCGTTAAGTGGTTATGATGAAAATACAGATGAAAGCTCTGCATGGTCTAGCTTTCCATCAACTGCAACAAAACCAGTAAAGTTAGGGTGGCTCGCTAATTCTCAACTAGCTTTAAAAGGAATAGCACCAACTATTTTAGATAATGAAAGCCTAAAAGCAGAATTGTTACCAACGGTAGGAGCTTCTCAATATCTAAATGCTGATGGTTCAGTTGGATTTTATAGAGATGCTTTAGATATAGAAGCGGTTGCTTTAGTAAAAGACGATGGTTCGGCAAAAAGAACAGGGTCGGCAGCAAATCTTTATGATAAATCTGGAAGAGCAAATGTTTCTATTCCTGCTACCCCAAGAAACACACGCCCCGAAGGTTATGATACGGACAAGGATGGTATGCCAAATGTATGGGAAGTTTCTATGGGATTCGATCCAAATGTCAATGATAGCAGTGAAGATAAAGATGGAGATGGCTATACTAATTTAGAGGAGTTTTTATATTAGTAGATAAGTAGATAAATTTAAAAAGTTAGTTCTTTTAGTTTTTTGTCTAAATGCTAATCAATTAATACCATTGGCGTATTTATAAATACGCCAATGGTATTTTTGTAGATAGACAATTTTGGTAGTATAACGAGTTTTTTGATAACTTGTGGTGCTACATGGCACATATTCACTCTCTTTATGAAGTAATATATTCCCGAAATTAGAAAGTATTTCAATTCGCAATATTTTTTATTTTCTTTCTTCCCTAATAGTAATTATTCTATATTGATCTGTTACAAAAGAAATTTAAATTACCCCTTGTGAATTATGATTTAGAATAAAAAAAGTTGTTCATTTTGCTGATAACCAGTAATTTGTTTTAGTCATAAAAAATTTAATTATGAAAAACTTAAATGCAAATTGCACAAGAATATTGGAAGTGTTGAGAAAAATTTAAACTTGTCCACCAATATAATTTAGGGATTATTTATTTTTTAGGGTTTAATACCCCGAGGCTTGCCTCGTTTTTCTTTTTGGAATTTAGTTTTTTCTTTTTTGGAATTTTAATTCCCGTGGGCTTGCCCCGACTAGTTTATTTACAATCCTTCTGGCTATTTAATAGTTTGCTAAACTTTTTATAAATACACTTAGGGTTGCTAGTGTCCACTTAAATCAATAAGAAATCTATGTAAAAACTTGATAAAAAACACTTTATATCCTTTTTTGATGTCGTGTCGATTTCAATGAATATTACAAAAAAATCAATAGGTATATTTTATAACGTGCTTTTTTTTAGCAAGTTGGGAAAGTCTTACGTCTTATGTCTTGTAACGAAGTGGTCTTTTTGTCTTTTTAGTGGACACTAGTGACTTAGCGTTATTCTAAGTGTTTTTCTGAAAAATTATACCGTAAAATTTTACTTCATCTTAGTGATATCAATTAATTACTTGTTTTTTACATGATATATAGCGCTTTACTTAAAAAGTTTGCCATTTCAAGCATATTTTGAAGTAGAAACAATCGACGATATGTCAAGATTATCCACCAAAATAATTCGCTATGCAGTTAGCCGATTTTAATTATGCTTTTAGCGAATTATGTAAATTCTACACCTGTGCAATTAAAACAATTATTAAATTTACACCGTAAAACACAAAGTTAAATTGATTAGTAGCAAAATATTGATTTTAACTGTAATTGTGAATAATATATAACTTTTCTATTCCCTCAATAGGATATTGATTGTATATAGTAGCTTTTACATATTAAAGTTTTGAAAGTTTTGAATATTAATTATTGATTTTGACTTCTTTTCTATTTGGGGGAATCATAACAATACGAATATTAAGCTGGAGAAATATATTGGACCAAATAATTTGGTTTTTTAATATAGATTGAAAATTTATGCTTACAAAAACGAAAATATATTTATCGTCTCCACATATGGGAGGAACAGAACGCAGTTTTGTTGAAGAGGCGTTTAACACCAATTGGATAGCGCCACTTGGCCCTAACGTTGATGGTTTCGAGAATGATATTAATAATTATCTTGGAGGTAACAAACACGTTGCAGCCTTAAGTTCTGGAACTGCTTCAATACATTTGGCATTAGAGTTGCTTAATGTAACAAGAGGAGATGAAGTATTATGTCAGAGTTTTACGTTTTCAGCTTCTGCAAATCCAATTATGTATTTAGGAGCAACACCTGTATTTATTGATAGTGAAAAAGAAACTTGGAACATGTCTCCAGAACTTCTTGAGATAGCTATTAAAGATAGAATTGAAAAATATAAAAAGCCAAAGGCAATTATTGCGGTTCATTTATATGGAATGCCGTATAAAGCAAAAGAAATAAACGCTATAGCAGAAAAATATAATATTCCGGTTGTAGAAGATAGTGCCGAAGCATTTGGTAGTTATTACTTCAACCAGCCTTGTAGCACTTTAGGTACTCTAGGAATATTATCGTTTAATGGAAATAAAATAATTACAACTTCGGGAGGTGGTGCGCTCGTTGCCGCTAATGAAGATTATAAAAAGCGCGCTATATTTTTATCTACACAGGCTAGAGATAATGCACCTCACTACGAGCATTCTACAGTTGGTTACAATTACAGAATGAGTAATGTATTGGCCGGTATTGGGAGGGGACAAATGCAGGTTTTAGATGAAAGAGTTAATGCTAGACGCAAAAATTTCGAGTTTTATAAAGAAAATTTAGGAAAATTAGAGCATATAGAATTTTTAGAAGAGCCAAACGGTTTTTATAGTAACAGATGGATAACTTGTATTTTAACACCTTCTTTCGAGATGCGCGAAAAAATACGTCTGGAGCTTTTAAAAGACGATATAGAATCAAGACCCCTTTGGAAACCAATGCACGTTCAACCAGTATTTAAAAATAAATTACATTTTAGTAATGGAACTTCTGAAGATTTATTTGATAGAGGGCTGTGTTTACCTAGTGGCTCAAACTTAACTTTAAATGAATTAGAAAGAATTTCAAATATAATATCAAAAATCCCAAACCCATGATAAAAAACTACTTTACCCACTACTCACAAAAATATGCCTCAAAATGGCTTGTTTTTGGTATTGATTTATCAATCATTTTAAGCACTTTTGTGTTAGCTTATTGTGTAAGATTTAACTTTACTTTTGATTTTGATTCAAGTCAATTAGCAATTCAGATTCCTTTGATTCTTTTTATTGCATCCATTAGCTTTTTAGCAGTTGGTTCTTTCAAAAGTGTTATTCGCCATACTGGATTTACAGATGTTATGAACGTATTTAAGGCGGTTGTATCTATGGCCGTTTTGTCTATTTTATTCGTTTTAACAAATAGAGTTACAAATTTAATTCCTGAGTTTACAATTCCAAAGTCAATTATTGTTACTCATGCACTATTTAGTTTTGTTGCTTTAGCTGGATCTAGATTATTATTCAAAATTTTATACAAGCAATTAAAGTTTCAGTTATTATCTACTAAAAACATTATCATTTATGGTGCAGGAGATTCTGGAATTATCACTTACAATGCATTATTGAACAACACTAAAGTAAGCTACAACATAGTTTGTTTTATGGATGATAATGAGCAAAAACAAGGTAAGTTAATTAACGGAACACCGATTTTTACACTTGAAAAACTAAACCATGATTTTGTTTCTGCCAATGGTATTGATGAAATTATTATAGCTTCTCAAAGTATAGACTCAAGCAGGTTAATTTCACTTGTGGACAGTTTAATTAATTACGATATAACGATTAAAAAAGTACCTCCATTTGAAAGTTGGATTAATGGAGAATTAAATACGAATCAAATTAAAAAGTTTGAAGTTGAAGACTTATTAGGCCGAGCTCCAATTAGTATAGATAACCCTAATTTATTAAATGAGTTTAATGGCGAAACTATTGTTGTTACCGGTGCAGCTGGCTCTATTGGTAGCGAATTGGTAAAGCAATTGGCTAATTTTGATGCTAGAAAATTAGTTTTAATAGATCAAGCAGAATCAGCTCTTTACGATTTGCAACAAGAATTAGTTAGAAATAACAAAACGAATTTTGTAGCAATTGTAGCTGATATTAGAGATGGTTTACGAATTGATAGTATTTTTCAAGAACATGCGCCTACAATGGTTTTTCATGCAGCAGCTTACAAACATGTGCCATTAATGGAAAAATCACCCTATGAGGCGATTAAAATTAATGTAAATGGAACTAAGTTATTAGCAGATACAGCATCTCGCTATAATATCAAAAAGTTTGTTTTTGTTTCAACAGATAAAGCTGTAAACCCAACAAGTGTAATGGGAGCAACAAAAAGAATGGCAGAAATGTATATTTCTTGTTTACAAAAAGAAAGCAAAACTAAGTTTATTACAACGCGTTTTGGTAATGTATTAGGTTCTAATGGATCTGTTATTCCATTATTTAAGAAACAAATAGAAAAAGGTGGTCCGTTAACTTTAACAGACAGGGAGATTACTAGATATTTTATGACTATTCCTGAAGCTTCTCGTCTCGTTCTAGAAGCAGGGACTATGGGTAAAGGAGGAGAGATTTTTATATTTGATATGGGAGAATCTGTTAAGATTTTTGATCTTGCAAAAAATATGATTAAACTGTCAGGATTAAAATACCCTGAAGATATTGATATTGAAATTACAGGATTAAGACCGGGAGAAAAGCTTTATGAAGAACTTCTAGCGAACGGTGAAAATACATTATCTACGTATCACAAGAAGATATTGATAAGTAAAACGCGTGATTTAGAATACGATAAAATTAAAGCTCAAATTGAGGAACTATGTATTACAAATCGTTTTCAAAATAATAATATCGTAATGAAGATGAAGACTTTAATTCCTGAATATAAGTCAAATAACTCTGAATATGAGAAGTTTGATTCAAGAGTTAAAATCTATCAAAAAGCAAAAGGTATTAGAGAAAATAACTCTGCAAATAATATAGAATACAAGTCAATATAGAAAAATTATTTTTTAGATAAATATAAATTTAAGTCAATATAATGCTAATAATATGATATTAGCATTATATTGACTAGATTTGGAGTTTGGAAATTATTTCAAAATAATTCTTAACTCATGTTTTATAGCCCCAAATAAATTATTGAAATGAATACATTTTTTACAAAAAAAAGATTCACATTATGTTGTCTTATAGTTTTTTCATTGTTGTTATCTTCATGTGGATCCAGAAAAAAAGTAGTGTATTTTCAAGACGCTAAAGATTTTGAAACCATAGTGGATACTGACACCTTCGAGCCTCGATTTAAAGTAAATGACATTGTAAGTATATATGTTTCTACCTTTGATTTAGAAGCGGTTAAACCTTTTAATCTTCTTAAAGGAAGGTCTCAAAATGGGGGTCTTGAATATATTGATTATCTAGTGGACATACAAGGAAATATAGATTACCCTGTTTTGGGTAAAGTTAAAATTATTGGTCTTACAGTAGAAGAGGCAAAAAATCTTTTTAAAGAAAAGCTTGCGGATTATTTAAAAGACCCTATTGTTAATATAAGAATATTGAATTTTAGAATATCTGTTCACGGTGAGGTTAACAGACCAGGTATATACGAAGTTTCTGGAGAGCGGGTAACTTTGCTTCAGGCACTTGCTTTAGCAGGAGATTTAAAATCTAAAGCTAGAAGAAAAAATGTTATGGTAATTCGTGATTTCAATGGAAATAAAACATTTACAAGAATAGACCTAACTAATAAAGAAATATTTAACTCACCAGTCTATTATCTTACCCAGAATGATTTGGTGTATGTAGAACCCAATAAATCTGCTATTAGCGAATCATTTCTTGATGGAAGGCTTAATGCAACTATCTCAATAGCTTCAATTCTTATTACTTCGACAATAATTTTATTAACAAGAAATTAATTTTATGTCTAAAGCACCTAAAAACAATAAAGTAAATACTTTTGTTGAAGATTTCGATTTTAAAAAAGCACTTTTAAGTTATTTAAAATATTGGAAGTGGTTTGTTTTATCCGTTATTATAACTTCAACGATAGCTTTTTTTAAGGTAAGGTACGCAACTCCAATTTATAGTGCTTATTCGAAAATCATGGTGATGCCCGATGAAGGTGCATCAAATCCTGCAGAAACAATCCTTAAAGATTTGGGACAAATTTCTGGATCTGGTGAAATACAGATTGAAGATGAGATTCAGTTATTACAATCAAGAACATTAATGACAGGTGTGATTAAAAAATTAAATCTTAATATTAAGCATTTTGCAAAAGGACAATTTCATGATACACAGTTTTTTCCTAATGAGGAATCACCTATTAAATTAAGTTTTATAGCTTCTGATTCTATAATTCATAAAGCGAAATTCACCTTTAGTATTTTGGTAACTTCTAATACTGCTTTTAAATATTTTTTTGAAGATGATGAAGAAGGTATTAATAAATCTTTCGGAGAAAATATACCTACAATTATTGGAGATATAGTATTAACCCCAAAAGCAAAAAATATTAAGAGTTTAATAGGTCAAACCATCTATGTAAAAATAACTCCTGTTGATATCGTAGCTGAATATTATAAAAAAGCTATTTTAATAAAACCTGTTAGTGAATTTTCTAAAGTACTAAATTTATCACTTAAAGATGCATCTCCTCGTAGAGCAAAAACTATATTGAATACTTTAGTTGATGAATATATACAAACATCTGTAGATGAAAAAAACCTTAAATCAACTTACGCTACTGATTTTATTAACAAAAGGATCAATTATATAAACTCTGAATTGGCTAAAGTAGATAGTCAAATTGAAAATTTTAAAAAGGGAAACAAACTAACAAATATTACTTCTGAAGCAGATATTTATTTAACTACAAATGCTCAAACCGAACAAGAATTAGCCCAAAGCCGTACTGAATACAATATGGTTAATTTCATGAAAAAACTAGTTGTTGACGATTCTTTTGATAGAATACCTTCCAATGTTGGTTTAGCAGATGGTGGAATTAATTCAATGGCACAAAAATACAATGAGTTATTAGATGAAAGAGATAGGCTTTTAAAGAGTTCTAATGAAAAGAACCCAATTATTGTTAATTTAAATCAACAAATTAAAAATGTAAAAAATAATTTAAGACAAAGTTTAAATAATTCGGGTAAAACAATTGGATTAAAAATTAACAGCCTTGAAAATCAAGCTGCTAAAATCAATTCAAAGATTTATGCAGTTCCTGGTCAAGTTAAACAGTCTAGGGATATTCAAAGAGAACAGGGTGTTAAGGAATCACTATATCTTTATTTGTTACAGAAAAGGGAGGAAGCAACAATTTCGCAAATATCAAAGCAACCAAATGCAAAAGTTATTGATAGAGCGCATTCTAACTATATACCTGTTGCCCCTAATATAATTATCATATATTTTACTTGGTTTATTGTAGGTCTCTGTATTCCATTTGGAATCATCTATGTTAAAAATGTTCTTGACAATAAAATTCATAATAAAGAAGATTTAGAAAAAGAAATAAAAAACATAACAGTACTAGGAGAAATTCCTAGAATCTCTGGAAGTAATAAAAAGCTGGTTGAGCGCAATGATAGATCAATATTATCAGAATCTTTCAGGATAGTAAGAACAAACTTAGATTATGTTAGAAGACGGGACGTGAAAAAGCCAAATAGCAATGTGATTTTTACAACTTCAACAATCAATGGAGAAGGAAAATCTTTTGTGAGTTTAAATATGGCACTTACTTTTGCAAATACTGGTAAAAAAGTACTTTTAATTGGTGCTGATGTAAGAAATCCTCAAACCCATACTATTTTAGATGCTCAAAAATCGGAAATAGCAAAAATAGGTTTAACCGAATATTTGTCTGATGATTCTATTTCGTTGAACAATGTAATTAAATCACACGAAGTAAATAATATTAAATTGGATCTCTTAATTTCAGGTAAGGTGCCACCAAACCCAGCTGAATTATTAATGAGTGATAGATTGAAAGAATTGTTTGAAAAAGTATCAAAAGACTATGATTATGTCATAGTTGATACAGCGCCTTCAATGTTAGTTACCGATACTTTATTATTTAGTCAATATGCGGGATACACTATATACGTTACTAGAGCAGATTACACAGAGAAAAAAGTGCTTAATTTTGCCAAAGAACTGTATGCAGATGATAAGTTGAACGGTATGATGCTAGTGGTTAATGATGTGAACCAATCTAATTTTGGGTATGGTGCAAAATATGGCTACTATGGCGCTCCTGAAAAGAAGGGTTTTTTTAGGAGATTTAGAAAGAAATCTTCTTAAATATTAAGATTTTAAGTTTTGTACTTGAACAAGTAATTGGGGAAACCAGAACAGCAATGTTTTGGTTTTTCTGTTTTTTGATAAGACTTATATTTTAATGAGAATTATAAATTAATTCAAAGATTCATTTTTAGATAGCGTAATACTCAAAAGCCTCCAGAATTAATTCCTCATCCACCAAACAATCAATTTTTGTAATCCCAATATCTTCAAGTAAAACAAAATTTATATTACCATGAGAATTCTTTTTATCATATTTAAGCAATTCTATTATTGGCGCATAGTCGTTTTTATCAAAGACTACTTTACCATAAAACTTAGTAAATAATTTTTTGATATCATGTGTTTTTTCTTCAGGAAAACCAACTAATTTAGTAGATATATAGTTCGCCAAAATCATGCCGATAGCAATGGCTTCACCATGTAATAAGTCAGTTTTATTAGGGTTGCTTAAAAAATAAGATTCAATGGCATGTCCTAAGGTATGCCCATAATTAAGTGTTTTTCTCAAACCACTTTCAAAAGGATCTTCATCTACAACAGCCTTCTTTATAAGTACCGATTCGTAAATTAAATCATCTAAATCCGTTAGTGATAAATCTGATAAATTCTCAAACTTTTTCCAATACGTATCTCCAGTAATTAAACCGTGCTTTAACATCTCTGCCAACCCAGAACGCATTTGTTCTTGGGGTAACGTATCTAAATATTGAGTATCTATGAGTACAATATCTGGTGTGCTTATAACCCCAATCTGGTTTTTTAAAGTACCTAAATCTACCCCTGTTTTCCCTCCAACGGAGGCATCAACCATAGCCAGCAATGAAGTTGGGATGTTTATATATGCAATGCCACGTTTAAATGTAGAAGCTACAAAACCACCTAAATCTGTTACAACCCCACCACCAATATTAATTAACAGACTTTTTCTATCTCCATCTAATTCAGAAAGCGTATTCCAAACTCCAACACAAGTATCTATGGTTTTATGGATTTCTCCTGCTTCAATCTCAATAATTTCAATAGCAAGATTACTTTCTAAATTACCTAAAAGCCGAGGTAAGCAGTAGTCGTGCGTATTTGTATCGACTAGAATAAAAATTTTAGAGAAATTATTCTCTTTAATATGATTATTTAGCGAGGTGTAGCATAATTCGTTAAAATGAATTATTCCGTTGTTTGCAGTTATGGAATCCATAAAATAAGTCCAATTAAATTGACTGCGAAATTAAGGAGATTTTAACAAAAATGATACTTCGGCAATAATTATCTTTGTTGAAATTATAATGAAATGATCAGCAGAGATACCTTTAACAATACTGAGGTTGCTTTTAGTTTAAAGAGTGATTCAGAATTGGAGCGCGCTTATTTTTTATTTAAAATGATTTCAATTGAACCACTTGTTAAGATTGGTACAGCAGCAACAAACTTTGCGTTAAAAGCCAATTTGCCAATTGAGGGTTTGATCCGCTCTACTGTTTTTGATCATTTTTGTGGTGGTATTAATGAAGAAGATTGTTTGCTGGTAATTGACAAAATGTATGAAAAAGGTGTTAGTTCTGTATTAGATTATTCGGTTGAAGGAAAAGAAAGCGAAACCGAATTTGATAATGCCCTGTCCATTGTTTTAAATATTATTGATTTTGCGAAAGCTCTGGATGCAATACCTATAGCCGTTTTTAAACCCTCTGGTTTTGGTCGTTTTAAATTATTTGAAAAGAAAAACAAAGGCGTAGCATTGGATGAAAATGAAAAGGCAGAATGGCACAAAGTAGTTGAGCGTTTTGATATAGTTTGTAGGAAAGCAAAAGCACACGACGTTGCGGTTTTAATAGATGCCGAAGAGAGTTGGTATCAGGATGCTGCCGATGAAGTAGTAACTCAAATGATGCAAAAGTACAATACCGACAAACCAATTGTTTATAATACATTACAGATGTATCGACATGACAGAATGGATTTTTTAAAACAGCAACATGAACTTGCTAAATCCAAGGGCTATTACTTGGGGTTTAAATTGGTGAGAGGTGCTTATATGGAAAAAGAAAATGATAGAGCAGAGGAAAAAAATTATAAATCCCCTATTTGCCCAACTAAAGCAGCAACAGATGAAAATTTCAATACAGCCCTTAAATACATGATTGAAAATCTGGATTGTATGTCCCTATTCGCAGGCACCCACAACGAAGAAAGCTCTTATCGCTTAATGGAATTGATGGTTGAAAAGGGCATCATTAATAATGACCCTAGAGTGTGGTTTGGTCAATTGTATGGTATGAGCGATCATATTAGTTTTAACTTAGCCCATATGGGGTATAATGTTGCAAAATACATGCCTTTTGGCCCCATAAAAGATGTGATGCCATATTTGATTAGAAGGGCAGAGGAGAATACTTCGGTGGCAGGACAAACTGGTAGGGAATTATCACTTTTGAAAAAAGAAAAGGAACGTAGAAAATTAGGTTAAGAATAAGATATGTGCTTTAAAATCAATTTAATGTCTTCGTTTTTAATTGAAGTATTGATGTTTTTGAGAGGTTTTAAGTTTAATTGTATATCACTTTTCTTTTTTACGAAATAAATGTCTTTGTTCGTGCTAGGAATTAATTGCTCGTTTTTAGATATCATAGATTCAGTCAGTTTTTCTTCGGAAGAAAGGTTTGTTATTTCAATATGGGTTTTTAATTCATCACTAACTGAGGAGAGCATCACTTTTGCAAGATCTATAATTTTAATCGGGCTGTTCATGTCAAAAGACACCAAATCATAGTGATGAGTATCCATTTGAGCAACTGTTAAAATTAAATCACAAGCTTTTCTTTTGTCGATAAAGAATCGGCTTGCTTTTTTATCTTTAACTGTTAAAGGTTGTCCACTATTTAATTGTTTTAAGAAAAGAGGAACTACAGAACCATTTGACCCAAAAATATTCCCAAACCGAGTAGTTACAAATGCTGTCTTACTGTCATTGTTTAAAACATTTAAATAATTTTCCGCTATAAATTTAGTCATGCCCATGACGCCAATAGGGTTTACAGCTTTATCTGTCGAAATGAAAACAAATTTTTTAACATTGTGCTTAACGGACAATTTAGCAAGACATTTTGTGGCATGAATATTTAGCTTTACAGCCTCATAGGGATTTTGCTCCATGAGTTCAACATGCTTATAGGCTGCCGTATGAAAAATTAGTGAAGGATTATAGGTTTCAAAAAGCCATGCCATAGATTCGTTGTCTCTAATATCCATGAGAATAAACTCTACATTCTCAATTTTTTTAGCTTCAACCTCACATTTTAGATAAAACAAAGGTGTCTCCGCATTATCAATTACTATTAATTTTTTAAAATTTGAAGCTAATAAATGATGGGTCAATCCACTTCCAATAGAACCTGCAGCTCCAGTTATCAAAATGGTTTCATCTGAAAAGTCATAAGAATTATATTGAAAATTGTTTATGGATTTTGAACCCAGTAAACCTGAGTTATCTAGTAATTGCTTTATACGATTTCGCGAAGAGTAGCGCATTTGAGAGAATTGGCTGAAATACAGATTTGTTGGTTGAATATCTCTGAAAAGTAGGAATAATAAACTGTTATTCCAAGAGCTTGTTAATAACTACTTAAAAATCACTCTAAATATTGTTATCGCAATAAGTTTTAAATCGAAAAAGAAGTTTTGTTTTTTCAAATAAAGCTTGTTATACCGCAGTTTGTCGGGTATAATGGTGTTGATAAAATAAGATTCTGGATCTTCTGCTTTTTTTAACAATTCAACTTCATTTCGGTATTCTAATGAAGCTAGACCTGTTATTCCTGGTTTTACATTAAATATTATTAGGTCTTCTTCTTTATAAAAGTTGACATAATATCTTAGTTCCGGTCTAGGTCCCACAAAACTCATGTCGCCTTTTATGATATTTAGTAGCTGTGGAAATTCATCAATTTTATAGCGCCTTAAGAAATAACCAACCTTTGTGACTCTTAAATCTTTGTTACCAATGGTTAATAATCCCTTTTTTTGAGATTGGACCCGCATTGTACGGAATTTATAAATATTAAATTCGGTATTATTTTCCCCTACACGAGCTTGCATAAATAATACAGGGCCTCGGGAATCGATTTTAATGGCAATAGCGATAATAATTAAAATTGGAAAGAGTAGGATTAATCCAATTATGGCAAACGTGAAGTCGAAAATCCGCTTCATCATTATTCAAAAACTAAATTGATAATTGTAGCAATACTATCGCAATTTTCAACTGAAATTAAAGCCTCTTTTTCATCTATATAACCTTCAACAGCATAAATACCACAAGGTTCTCGTCTTGTTTCGCTTTTTGAAAAATTTATGTCTCCCTTTTTTAGTAACAATTTAATAGAAGATGTATCAATTTTACTTGCAGAAATTTTTTCTAAGAAATTGTTGCTATAAACTATTTGTTTGGAATTAATGTTCTTTAAAACTCTTGCATCAAGTCCATATGCACAAGATGTTTTTTTTCCATTGAAAAAGAAAGCAAGAATAATTAATCCAATTGAAAAACCACCTAGGTAATAGCCAATACGTTGTATGAGTTTCATTTAAAAAATTTAGAAGAAATCGGTACTGAAGATTATTTTAAAATACTAAGAGATTAATATCACTATACTTTAAATCAAACCATTCACCAACAGATTTACTAGTTAAAATACCGTGGTAAAAGTACAATCCATTTTTCAAACCTTTATCAAATCTTAAAGAATTTTCTATACCACCGTCTTCAGCAATTTTCATTAAATAGGGTGTAAAAATATTACTAATAGAAATAGAGGCAGTTCTAGAATAGCGTGCGGGGATGTTGGGCACACAATAGTGAATAACCCCATGTTTAACAAATGTTGGTTGCTTATGTGATGTCACTTCGCTAGTTTCAAAACAGCCGCCCATATCTATACTAACATCAATTATTACGGCACCTCTTTTCATGTGCAGCACCATACTTTCAGACACAACAATAGGAGCGCGGTTAGCCCCTCTTACCGCACCAATAATAACATCACAACGTTTTAAAGCTTTAATAAGATTTTTAGGCTGAATGGTAGAAGTAAATAAAGCGCGACCCAAATTAGTTTGTAAACGCCTTAATTTTGTAATAGAATTATCGAATACTTTAATGCCCGCTCCTAAACCAATGGCACTTCTTGCAGCATATTCCCCAACAGTTCCCGCACCTAAAATCACTACTTCAACAGGAGGTACACCGCTTATGTTACCAAACATTAAACCAGAACTATCTTTACTACTAGACAATAATTCTGAGGCAATTAATACCGAAGCTGTTCCTGCAATTTCACTCAAAGAACGCACCGCTGGATAGGTGCCATCTTCGTCTTTAATGAACTCAAAAGCAAGTGCTGTAATTCTTTTGGAGGCCAAGGCTTCAAAATATTTTTTTTCTTGGGTTTTTAATTGTAACGCAGATATTAAAATAGTTTGAGGATTTAATAACTTTATTTGTTCTAAACTTGGCGGTTCTACTTTTAAAACCATCGGGCATGAAAATACCTTTGCGGTATCCTTTGATATTTCAGCGCCTGCTTCGCTATAATCTTTATCGCTAAACCTTGAGCCCTTGCCAGCTCCGGATTCTATTAAAACGCGATGTCCATTACTTACAAGTGCTGATACGGCGTCAGGAGTTAAACAAATTCTGTTTTCTTGATAGGCAGTTTCCTTTGGAATACCAATGAATAATTGTCTTTTATGATTATATATTTCTAATGTTTCTTCTTGAGGAAGTAATTGTTGCTTTGTAAATGGCGACAAAGATGTGGACATAATTTGGTTTGTTTAACAAGTTTGAAATTACAAATATTTTTGGGTTTTATAATTAGTTGTATAGAATTTATTTATTTTCTGTTAAATCAAGATGGATTAAGCAGGAAAATTCGTTTAAATTACTGAGGTGTTAGCACAATCATGTTTAATTTAATTGTTCTAATTTTGTGGTACAAAACTATTTATGCAGCCTAAGCACCTAGTCTATTTATTTTTTCTTAATTCTTTATTAATATTCTCTCAAAGTTATCATTTGAAAGGACGTGTGTTGGATGAAAAAAATGTACCGATAGCATTTGCAAATGTAGTTTTAGAAATTCCTGAAAGTAATAAAATTTCATGTGGGACTACAACTAATGAAAAGGGCTATTTTGAATTTAATGATTTAAAAGGAAAATCTTATGTGTTAAAAATCAGCTTCTTAGGTTATGATGATTTTGAAAAAAGAATAGAGCTAGATAAAGATTTAGTGATAGAAACTATTACCTTAATAGAGAAAACTGAAAATCTTGACGGGGTAGTGGTAACTGCAAAAAGACCAACCATAAGGCGTATGGTTGACCGTCTAGTATTTAATGTTGAAAACTCCACCTTATCGAACAATAATGTTTTGGATGTTTTAAAACATACGCCAGGAGTTATAGTTAGCGGTGGCTCGATTTCTGTTAAAAATGCCACTCCAGTTGTTTATATAAATGATAGGAGAGTACATTTATCAATGGAAGAAGTGCAGCAGTTATTGGAAGCAACTCCTGCTAATAATATAAAGTCTATTGAGGTTATTACAAATCCTCCAGCAAAATACGAAGCCGAAGGTGGTGCAGTTCTTAATATTAAAACAAGTAAAAATATAATTTCGGGTTATCACGGAAGTATTTTTGGCAATTTCAAACAAGGGCCAGAGTTTCCAAAATATTCCTTTGGAACGAGCCATTT
Organism: Algibacter sp. 2305UL17-15; assembly: GCF_040720935.1. Taxonomy (NCBI): domain Bacteria; kingdom Pseudomonadati; phylum Bacteroidota; class Flavobacteriia; order Flavobacteriales; family Flavobacteriaceae; genus Algibacter; species Algibacter sp. 2305UL17-15. The sequence continues at coordinate 52,810 of NZ_JBFDAE010000010.1, read as the reverse complement.
TTTCAAAACAAAAAAACTGAGTACTTATATCAATTATAATATAAGTCCGAAAAAAAATTACAGAAATAATCTTGAAGACATAAATTTTATTAATAATAACACGATTACTTCTAGCTGGAATACGGATTTAAGAAGAACACATAAGTCTGCCAATCAAAATATGTCGGCAACTATTAATTATGATTTTAATGATTTTAATAGTCTGAATTTTTCAGCCAATACCTTGTTTGCTCCTAGAAAGGTTTCAAAAATAGCATCAAATAGTTTGACCAAAGTTTTTGGTGCTAATAAAGCCTTAGATTCAACGTTTAGAACATTTAATAATTCAGTACTTGAAAAATTTAATTTGGCGTTTTCACTTGGTTATACTCATAAATTTAAAAATGAAGGTGAAAAAATATCAGTAGATGTGCACCATACCAATTATGACTATTCAGATTTTCAAGATGTGAATACAGGATATTTTCTTCCCAACGCCAATACTTCATTTCGAGATAATAAATTTCAAACATTTTCTGAACAAAATATTGAATTGATTACAGGTCAGATAGATTATAAGTTACCTACAAGCGATAACTCGTTATTTGAAGCAGGATCTAAAATTTCCAAAATTGATTCAGACAATATACTCAATCAATTTGTTTTTGAAAACGGGATTAAAACCGATGATTTAGAAAATTCTGATACGTTTTTATATAATGAAATGAATTATGCAGGTTATTTAAGTTTTGAAACAAAATGGGAAAATTGGAACTTAAAGGCAGGTTTAAGAGTAGAGCATACAGAAACTGAAGGCAGATCATTATCCACAAATACCTTAAGCAATAACAGTTATACAAACCTATTTCCATCCTTCTATATTTTGAATAGTTTAAATAGTGATGACGACCTTTATTTTAGCTATAACAAACGTATTTACCGACCAAGATATAGACAATTGAATCCATTTAAATATTTTTTAAATGATAATGCATTTGTTACTGGAGACCCTAATTTATTACCTGAAATAGATGATAATTTTATTTTAGGATACACTATTAACGATACATATACTTTTGAACTCTATTATCGTTACGAAAAAAATCCTACTTTAGAATTACCTTTTCTGGATAATGACAGCAGAATTTTAAAACACACTTTTACTAATATAGATAATAATGTGTCCTATGGTTTAGATTTCACAACTTACACAGAAATTGTTAAGGATTGGAACCTTTACATCTTATCCTCATTTTTTTATTACGAGAATAATTTTTTCGCTTTAGAAGGGAATAATGAATTACTGAAAAATGATAAATGGTCTGTCTATGCCAATATTATAAATTACTTCAGTTTTTTAGAGGACAAAAGTTTAACTGCTGATCTTTCTGTAGATTTTATAGGGCCAGTTGTTATAGGCCCAAGTGATATTAGTAGTAGGCTAGGTGTATATATTAATGTAAATAAAACACTTTGGAAAAACAGAGCTTCAATTAGTATTGGTGTACAAGATATTTTTAATACACGCAGTTATACGCAAACTACCAAGTATGCTAATCAAGATTTGTTTATAGCTTCCAATTTTGAAACTAGATTATTTACCTTTGGCTTTAATTATAAGTTTGGTAATTACAGGTTAAAAGAGAAAAAAGAAACTATTGATTTAAATGAGCGCGATAGACTAGAAAAAGATTAAATGTTAAAAATACTGTTTAACTTTTTCCCAGATATTTTTTGGAGAAATTTTTAATTCATCTTCCAACTCCTGTAAACTTTTTGTAGCCTCATTTATCTTATTAAATAGTCTTGCCCTTATTAGATAAATAGAGGGTACTACTATGGCCATAATGGGTAATAAATATAAAATTTGATTGGTTTCAGTAAAAAGAATTTCATCATTAAAAATTTCAATGATTTGATAAATATACATCGCTATTGGCACTAATATAACATGATACCACCAATGCCGATTTGTGAAAATCCAAATAAAAAGAAGTATTAATGGTATTATTTTACTTGTTAATGTCCATATGAAAACTTGAACATCTTCATAATAGTTACTTGTGAATTCACCAAAAAAAGTGTTCCAAGTCTTTTGACTTGGAACACTTTGCCATAAATTTATGAGAAACGGTGTTAACGAAATAATAGTAGCTAAAACAGCCCCTATTGCTAAGTCGCTTTTACTATCAAAACTTCTATGCGTACTTACCGTTTGCTTCTCCTGAGATTTTAACTTTTCTTTTGTCGACTTTTGCTGTTTGTTCTGCATCTAGGTTATACTGGTTAGCGGCACTAGCCATAAACAACATACCTCCAAAAATTGCTATTGCAATTACATACTTTTTAGTTTTCATTCTTTTAAGGGATTTAAATTAATTAATTATTTACCTCAAAAATAGATAAAGACTAAGGTTGAAGCTTCGCTTAAATGTTAAAATTATGTTAAATACATTGGTTTTTAAAATTTCTGCTGTGGCTTTCCCGTAGTTTTTATAAAAAGTGGAGCTATGCGTGTTTAATCATATGTTTTGCTAGGGTTTTGGTTAAGTTTTAAATTTTATTTTTTTAGTGTAATACACCTTTTTTTGTTAGATTTTTCCTGTAAAAACAACTCCGTAAAATGGTCGGGCAAAATCGGTTTAATTAATTCCGGCCACTCAACAATAATCCAATGATCAGAATATAGGTATTCCTCTATTCCAAAATTATAAGCTTCCTCTAAATTATTCAATCTATAAAGATCGAAATGATACAATAAATTGTTATCAATTTCATATTCATTTACAATAGAATATGTTGGACTGCTTACTTCATTTTCATTTCCCCCTAAAGCTTTTGTTATACTGCGTACAAGGGTTGTTTTGCCAACTCCCATAGCGCCATACAATAAAATTATTTTAGAAGACAGTTGATTTACAAGCTGTTTTGCCACATCATCAACTTCATTTAGGGCATAAGTAATTTCCAAATCTACCTATATTTTAATGCAATAATAAGTATATAATTTGAAAAAAACTAATGAAAAGTGTATTTCGTCGATGTTTTTTGTATTATATGGAATCATTTAGGGCTAAAAACTACAAACGGAATAATCATTTCTTCTAAAGAAACACCACCATGCTGGTATGTATTTCTGTAATAGCTTACATAATGATTGTAGTTGTTTGGGTAAGCAAAAAACAAATCTCCCTTTGCAAAAATAAAAGAGCTACTCATATTAATAGACGGTAAATGAATGGCTTTAGGGTCATCGGCAACATGTACATCTTTCTTATCATAAGTTAAACTTCTTCCTGTTTTATAACGCAAATTTAAACTAGTGTCTCTATCTCCAATAACTTTAGAGGGGTTTTTAACGTTTATGGTACCATGATCTGTTGTTAGTATTAGTTTAAACCCAAGGTTATGCGCCTGTTGAATCATTTCTAAAAGTGGCGAGTTTTTAAACCAGCTAAGCGCTAAAGACCTATAAGCTTTATCATTTGATGCCAATTCTTTTACAACTTCCATTTCGGTTTTAGAATGCGAAAGCATATCTACAAAATTATAGACCACAACTGTTAAATCATTGTCTTTTAAAGATTTGAAATTATCAACTAAGCGTTTGCCAGCTTTTAAGTTTGTTATTTTATGATATTCATAATTTAAATTTGATAATCCTAAACGTTTCATTTGAGTCTCTAAAAAGTCTGCTTCATGTAGATTTTTGCCACCTTCATCTGTATCGTTTTTCCAAAATTGAGGAAATAGCTTTTCCATGTCGCTTGGCATCAATCCAGAAAATATCGCATTTCTTGCATATTGGGTGGCAGTTGGCAAAATACTAAAAAAAGCATCTTCTTTCTCCTTTTTATAATAGTTACTAATTATCGGTTCAAAAACCTTCCATTGGTCATATCTTAAATTATCAACCACAACAAGTAATGTGGGTTGTTCCTCACTAAGTTCTGGAGCTATTTTTTCCTTAAATAGTGTATGGGACATTATTGGAGCATCATTATCGTTATCAAACCAATCTGGATAATTCTTATCAATAAACTTCCCAAACTGAGTATTTGCCTCTATTTTTTGAGATTCTAATATTTCAAACATACCGGCATCTTCAATATCCTCTAGTTGTATTTCCCAATAAATTAATTTTTGGTATAAACTTACCCACTCTTCATAAGAGTTTACCATCGCCAAATCCATAGCAATTTTCCTGAATTCTTGTTGGTAATTAGAGGTCGTTTTTTCTGAAACCAATCTAGAGTGATCCAAATTCTTTTTTAAACTCAGTAAAATTTGGTTCGGATTTACTGGTTTTATAAGGTAATCGGCGATTTTATTCCCAATGGCTTCTTCCATTATATACTCTTCTTCACTTTTTGTAATCATTACTACAGGAAGGTTGTCTTGCTTTTCCTTTATTTCGTTTAGCGTTTCTAAACCTGTAAGCCCCGGCATATTTTCGTCTAAAAAAACAATATCAAAGTTGGTGTCTTCAATAATATCAATAGCTTCGGTGCCACTTTTGCAAGTAGTAACCTTGTAATTCTTCTTTTCAAGAAATAAAATATGTGGTTTTAATAAATCTATTTCATCATCAACCCAGAGTATATGTATCATATTAATTCATTTTGTTGCTAAATGCCTTTTATGGACATCATATATTTATATTTGTAAAAATTTAATGTAAAAACGTAAGCTTGAATAAACTTAAAATCTTTAACGACCCAATTTACGGATTTATTACTATTCCAAATTCGTTAATTTTCGATTTAATCCAGCATAAATACTTTCAACGACTAAGGAGGATTACCCAAATGGGGATGTCATATTTGGTATATCCGGGAGCGCACCATACGCGTTTTCATCACGCTATTGGTTGTGTACATTTAATGCAAAAAGCAGTTAATATACTTCGTTATAAGGGTGTTACAATTTCTAAAGAAGAGGAGGAAGCACTTTATATTGCCATTTTGTTGCATGATATTGGGCACGGCCCGTTTTCGCATGCCATGGAACACAGTATCGTAAATGGTGTGTCTCACGAGCAAATTTCGCTGCTTTTTATGGAGCGTTTAAATGAAGAATTTAACGGAAGTTTAACGCTTGCCATCAAAATGTTTAAAGGCGAATACGAGCGTTCTTTCATGTGTCAGCTCATTTCGAGTCAGTTGGACATTGATAGGGCAGACTATTTAAAACGCGATAGTTTTTACACAGGAGTGGCTGAAGGTAACGTAAATAGTGAACGCTTAATCACCATGCTTACTGTAGTTGATGATAATTTGGTGGTTGAAGAAAAAGGGATTTATAGCGTAGAGAAGTTTATTATAGCCCGGCGTTTTATGTATTGGCAAGTTTATTTGCACAAAACAGGATTGGTTGCAGAACAATTGTTAATGCGTGTTTTAATGCGCGCCAAGGAACTAACCAAGTTGGGCGTAAAATTAGACGCAAGCAAAGCATTGCTCTATTTTTTGAATACTGATATTTCAATTGAAGATTTTACAGAAGATACTTTAAATATTTTTCAGGAGCTAGATGATTATGATATTGTTTCGGCAATGAAATTATGGAAAAACCATGATGATTATGTGTTAAGTAACCTCTGCGACATGATAATAAACCGAGAACTTTTAAAAATAAAAATAAAAGGTAAGGTCATTAAAGGTAAGCAATTAGATAAGCATATTGATGTGTTAATGGCAGAAAAAAATATAACGAAACAAGAAGCAGAATACTTCGTTTTTACTGGAAGCATCCATAATCAAGCATACGAAGCAAAACGCCAGAACATAAACATACTCTATAAGACAGGGAAGATACAAGACATCGTAAAAGCATCCGATCATCTTAATTTAGAAGCCTTGTCTAAACCAGTTACCAAGTATTATATATGTTATCCAAAGTAGTCATACTATCTCTTATTTAAAGTTACTGTAAAAGGAAAAAAGGACATTTTATTAAGGTTGTTTTAGATGAGAGATGGTATTATTGTATCTTTGGTTTCATCAGGTATTAAACAAATAATCAGTAATTGTTTACAACCTTAGCATATCTAAAAAAACAGGAGGTTAAAACTTTGGTACATTTTTCCTATTTTTGCTCAAATTAATCAAAAAACTAATTAACTCAACTCGTGTGAAGTTCACAGCACAACAAATAGCAGATATTTTAGAAGGTAGTATAGTTGGAGATGCAACTGTAGAGGTTTCTAAACTCTCTAAGATTGAAGAAGGCGTAGAGGGTTCTCTTACTTTTCTTGCCAATCCAAAATACACATCTTACATATACTCTACAAAAGCTTCTATAGCTATAGTCAATAAAACTTTTGAACCTGAAGAGGAAGTGTCAACCACCTTAATTAAAGTTGAAGATGCTTATAAATCGTTTTCAAAATTACTAGAATACTACAATCAAGTTAAGTTGAACAAATTTGGTATAGAGCAACCTGCTTTTATTGCTGAATCTTCAACGTATGGAGAAAATATATATATAGGAGCGTTTTCTTATATAGGTGAAAATGTTGTAATTGGCGAAAATGTTAAAATATTTCCGAATGCATACATTGGAGACAATGTTAAAATAGGAGATAACACATTAATTTTTGCCGGTTCTAAAATTTATTCAGAATGTATTATTGGCAATAACTGTGTCATTAATTCTGGAGCAATAATAGGTGCCGACGGATTTGGTTTTACACCCAATGAAAAAGGCGAATACAACAAAGTACCACAAACAGGAAATGTAATTTTAGAAGATTTTGTGGATATTGGAGCTGCAACTACAATAGATAGGGCAACTCTAGGTTCAACTGTAATAAGACGTGGTGTTAAATTGGATAATCAAATTCAGATCGCACATAACGTAGAAATTGGAAAAAACACGGTAATAGCCGCGCAAACAGGTATTGCTGGTTCTACTAAAATTGGTGAAAATTGCCAAATAGGTGGTCAGGTTGGTATTGCAGGTCACTTAACTATCGGTAATAGCGTTCGCATCCAAGCGCAATCTGGAATAGGTAGAAATATAAAAGACAATGAAACCCTTCAAGGCTCGCCATCTTTTAATTATGCCGATTGGAATAAATCTTATGTATATTTTAAGAACCTTCCTAAAATTGTTAAAAATATAAGTGAAATTGAAAAAAAAATAAATGGGAATAATTAATACGGAAATCAAACAAAAAACCATTAAAGAACCCGTTTCTTTAACTGGTGTCGGGTTGCATACCGGTAAGAATGTAACCTTAACTTTTAAGCCTTCAGCAGCAAATTCAGGTTTAGCTTTTAAAAGAGTAGATTTGGAAGGTGCTCCTGTTATAGAGGCAGATGCAAATTATGTTACCAACACACAACGTGGTACATGTTTAGAAAAAAATGGAGTGATTATCCAAACTTCAGAGCATGTTTTGGCAGCTTTAGTAGGTTTGGATATTGACAACGCAATTATTGAATTAAATGCATCCGAACCTCCTATTATGGACGGCTCTTCTAAGTTTTTTATTGAAGCTTTAGAAAAGGCTGGCGTAGAAGAATTGGATGCGTTTAGAGAGGAATTTGTGGTTACTGATATTATTTCTTATACCGATGAAGAAAGCGGTAGTGAGATTTTGATAATGCCTGCAAAAGAATATCAAATAACTACTATGGTAGATTTTGGTACTAAAGTTTTGGGAACGCAAAATGCTACTTTGAATCATATTTCTGATTTTAAAGAGCATATTGCAAATTCCAGAACATTTAGTTTTCTCCATGAAATAGAAATGTTGTTAGAACATGGTCTTATAAAAGGCGGTGATCTAAACAATGCTATTGTTTATGTAGATAAACCATTGTCTCCAGAAACTATGGAAAAGTTGCGTAAAGCTTTCAAAAAAGATAATATAGCTGTAAAGCCAAATGGTATTTTAGACAACTTAACTTTACATCATCCAAACGAGGCAGCAAGACATAAATTATTAGATGTTTTAGGAGATTTGGCTTTAGTGGGTACAAGAATTAGAGGTAAGGTTATAGCAAATAAACCTGGGCATTTTGTAAATACTCAATTCGCTAAAAAATTATCAAAAATAATTAAGAACGAACGCCGTAATAACGTACCAAATGTAGATTTGAACCAACCACCTTTAATGGATGTTGTGCAAATTATGGACATGTTACCGCACAGACAACCTTTTTTGTTGATTGATAAAGTATTTGAACTTTCAGACAGCCATGTATTAGCCACAAAAAATGTGACTATGAATGAGGAGTTTTTTAAAGGTCATTTCCCTGGAGCTCCAGTAATGCCGGGTGTTTTAATTGTTGAAGCAATGGCGCAAACAGGTGGCATTTTAGTTTTAAACACTGTTCCAGATCCTGAAAATTACTTGACGTTCTTCATGAAAATGGATAATGTAAAGTTCAAACAAAAAGTAAGTCCAGGAGATACATTAATATTTAACTGTTCTTTAATTTCTCCAATTCGTCGTGGAATTTGCCACATGCAAGGATATGCCTATGCTAACGGGAAATTATGTGCTGAAGCAGAACTTATGGCACAAATTTCTAAAGTAAAATAAATAAAATCTAAAAGATGAATCAACCCTTAGCATACGTTCACCCGGGCGCAAAAATCGCGAAGAATGTCGTTATTGAACCTTTTACAACGATACATAATAATGTAACTATAGGAGAAGGCACTTGGATAGGGAGTAACGTTACTATCATGGAAGGTGCTAGAATTGGTAAGAACTGTAATATTTTCCCAGGTTCTGTTATTTCTGGTGTACCTCAAGATTTGAAATATAAGGATGAAGATACAACCGTTGAAATTGGTAATAATGTTACCATAAGAGAGTGTGTTACCATAAACCGTGGGACTACAGATAGAATGAAAACGGTTATTGGAGATAATTGTTTAATTATGGCATATTGCCATGTTGCCCACGATTGCATTGTTGGTAATAATTGTATTTTCTCAAATAATAGTACTCTAGCAGGACATATTACAATTGGAAATTATGTGGTTTTAGCTGGTATGACGGCTGTTCATCAGTTTGTTTCCGTAGGTAATCATGCCTTTGTTACTGGTGGTTCTTTGGTTAGAAAAGATGTGCCTCCTTTTGTAAAAGCTGCAAGAGAGCCGTTATCTTATGTAGGTATTAATTCGGTTGGATTAAGACGAAGAGGTTTTTCAACAGAAAAAATTAGAGAAATTCAGAATATATTCAGAATTCTATATCAAAAAAATTACAACAATACCCAAGCATCAGGAATTATTGAAGCTGAAATGGAAGCAACTCCAGAGCGTGATGAAATTCTTCAATTTATCAAGAATTCGCACAGAGGTATCATGAAAGGCTATTTTAAATCGAATTGATTTTTGAGATAAAAGAAGAGAGAAAAAAGATTGAAGACGGAAGACTGAAAACTGAAGATTAAAAAACTTAACAATAAGGAATGGCAACTACGAGTGATATTAGAAACGGATTATGCATAAAATATAACAACGATATTTATAAAATTATTGAATTCTTACATGTGAAGCCCGGTAAAGGGCCTGCGTTTGTGAGAACCAAAATGAAAAGTGTAACTAGCGGAAAAGTTTTGGATAATACGTTTTCAGCAGGACATAAATTGGAAGATGTTCGTGTTGAAACCCACAAATTCCAATACCTATATAATGATGGAGAGTTTTATCATTTTATGAATGAAGCCGATTATACCCAAATCAGATTATTAGAAGCGGCTTTGGATAATCCAGGTTTAATGAAAGAAGGAGAAATTGTAACAGTATTAATCAATACTGAAGATAATATGCCATTATCTGTAGATTTGCCTGCAAGTGTTGTTTTAGAGGTTACCCATACCGAGCCTGGCGTTAAGGGAAATACGGCAACCAACGCAACAAAACCAGCTACGGTAGAAACTGGAGCAGAGGTAAACGTGCCTTTATTTATTAATGAAGGAGACAAAATTAAAATCGAAACAGCAAAAGGAACTTATAAAGAACGTGTAAAAGAATGATTAATCAGTTGGCAGTATTCAGTTGGCAGTTGGCAGTCAATGCGCTTTTACTGAAAACTGGAACTAAAGACTAAAGACTAAAAACTGCAGACTGATATATGAAATTTCCAAAACCACAAAACCTAAAAGATATAGCACAATTAATCGATTGTGAGTATGTTGGTAATGATAATTTTCCTGTTTTAGGTATGAATGAAATTCATGTTGTAGAACCTGGAGATATTGTTTTTGTAGATCATCCAAAATATTACGATAAAGCCTTAGAATCTGCTGCAACTATTGTTTTAATCAATAAAAAAGTAGATTGTCCTGATGGAAAAGCATTGTTGATTAGTGAAGACCCATTTAGAGATTTCAATAAACTTTCAAATTATTTTAAACCTTTTAATCCTTCTGAAAAATCGATTTCAGATTCTGCTAAAATTGGAAAGGGCACAATAATTCAGCCCAATACATTTATTGGAAACAATGTTGTAATTGGCGAAAATTGTGTCATTCATTCAAATGTTAGTATTTATGATGATGCTGTTTTAGGCCACAATGTTACTATTCATGCAGGAACAGTATTAGGCGCTAATGCGTTTTATTACAAAAACAGACCAGAAGGGTTTGATAGATTACTCTCTTGCGGACGTGTAGTCATTGAAAACAATGTAGATATAGGCGCATCGTGTACCATTGATAAAGGTGTTACGGGAGATACCACAATTAAAGAAGGCACTAAAATTGACAATCTCGTTCAAATTGGTCATGATACGATAATTGGCAAAAAATGTTTAATAGCTTCTCAAGTAGGTATTGCAGGATGTGTGATTGTTGACGATGAAGTTACCATTTGGGGACAAGTTGGTATTACAAGTGGTATTACCATTGGAAAAAAAGCGGTTATTTCAGCAAAAGCAGGAGTAAGCAAATCTCTTGAGGGCGGTAAAAGTTATTTTGGAATTCCAGCAGACGATTTTCGTTCTAAATACAAAGAAATTGCCGCCATTAGAAAAATTCCAGAAATCCTAGAAACTTTAAAAAAACAAAATAACAAATAGCTTACTAACTCGTCAAGGAAAACATACTAAATAAGTACATCATATTTTTTTGGAATTTAGTCCCGAAATCTCGAATGATATCTCAAGGTTTGCCCCCCGAAGTAATTTATTGCCCCATTATTTAAAGCATTTTAGTTCCGAAGGAATTGCATATTTATAGCTCGCCAAGGAAAATATACAAAATAAGTGCATCATATTTTTTTGGAATTTAGTCCCGAAATCTCGAATGATATCTCAAGGTTTGCCCCCCGAAGTAATTCATTGCCCCATTATTTTAAGCATTTTAATTCCGAAGGAATTGCATATTTATAGCGAAATTATTTGTTTTATATGCGACCCCGTCGGGGTCGTATTTTTCTTCGTTCGTTTTGTTATAAATATTTGAATCCTTCGGATTCATTCATGCTATCCAATCTTGTTAATTCTTGTATCTACCGATTTATTAGTGTTTATTAGTGAAATTCGTGGTAAAAAAACAGAGATATTGATTTTTAATGTGTTTGCCCCTCGAAAATGAGTTGAAAAATATTCTATTTTCATTCAAAATAAATTACATTTGTTTTATTCAAATTAATAAAGAAAAATAATCACTTATGAGTGTTTTAGTAAATAAAGATTCAAATATCATCGTACAAGGTTTTACAGGTAGTGAAGGTACATTTCACGCTGAACAAATGATTGAATACGGTACTAACGTAGTTGGTGGTGTAACTCCAGGAAAAGGAGGGCAAACACATTTAGATAAGCCTGTTTTTAATACGGTTCAAGAAGCTGTAGAAAAAGTTGGGGCAGACACTACTATTATTTTTGTACCACCAGCTTTTGCCGCAGACGCTATTATGGAAGCTGCCGACGCAGGTATTAAAGTGATTATTACGATTACAGAAGGGATCCCTGTTGCAGATATGATTACTGCTTCAAGCTATATAAAAGGAAAAGAGTGCCGTTTAATTGGCCCAAACTGTCCCGGAGTGATTACTCCAGGAGAAGCTAAAGTTGGTATTATGCCAGGGTTTGTTTTTAAGAAGGGAAAAGTTGGTATTGTTTCAAAATCTGGAACATTAACGTATGAAGCCGCAGATCAAGTTGTAAAACAAGGTTTAGGAATTACTACTGCCATTGGAATTGGTGGTGATCCAATTATCGGAACTTCTACTAAAGAAGCCGTTGAGTTATTAATCAACGATCCAGAAACTGAGGCTGTTGTAATGATAGGAGAAATAGGCGGACAATTAGAAGCAGACGCTGCACATTGGTACAAGGCAAGTGGCAGTAAAAAACCTGTTGTTGGTTTTATTGCAGGTGAAACTGCGCCTGCGGGTCGTACAATGGGGCATGCTGGTGCTATTGTTGGCGGTAGTGATGATACTGCTCAAGCAAAAAAGAAGATTATGAGGGCATGTGGAATTCATGTAGTGGATTCTCCTGCTGAAATTGGAAAAAAGGTAGCCGAAGTATTGGCATAAAAATACATGCAGTATAGACTAGAAATAGACTGAGTATAGACTGTTAAAAACCTCACTAAATATTGTGGGGTTTTTTTATTTGGTGCAACGAGTATTTATTATATTTGAATAAATTGAAATTTTTGTCATAAACACTAACAAACTAACTATATACTATATGAAATTATTAGAAGGAAAAACAGCAATTATCACAGGGGCTAGTCGTGGTATTGGTAAAGGAATCGCACAAGTTTTTGCAGAACAAGGAGCGAATGTGGCGTTTACGTATAGTTCTTCGGTTGAAGCCGCTAACGAACTCGAAAAAGAACTGAATGCTTCAGGAGTTAAGGCTAAAGGCTATAAAAGTAATGCAGCAAGTTTTGAAGAATCCCAAAAATTGGCTGAAGATGTAGTTGCAGATTTTGGAAGTATTGACATTCTTGTTAATAATGCTGGTATTACAAAAGACAACTTATTGATGCGTATTTCTGAAGAGGATTTTGATACCGTTATTGAAGTGAATTTAAAATCGGTTTTTAACATGACAAAAGCGGTGCAACGCACCATGTTAAAGCAACGTAAAGGTTCTATCATAAATATGAGTTCGGTAGTTGGTGTAAAAGGCAATGCTGGACAAACAAATTATGCAGCTTCTAAAGCAGGAATTATTGGTTTTTCTAAATCGGTAGCTTTAGAATTAGGATCTAGAAACATTAGAAGCAACGTGATTGCTCCCGGTTTTATTGAAACTGAAATGACCGCTAAATTGGATGAAGAAACTGTAAAAGGATGGCGCGCTGGAATTCCATTAAAACGTGGCGGAACCCCTGAAGATGTGGCAAATGCATGTGTGTTTTTAGCAAGCGATTTAAGTGCTTACGTTACAGGACAAACTTTGAATGTTGATGGCGGAATGCTTACTTAGATTTTTTGTCATTCCCTCGAAGGAGGGAATCTCATCTCATTTGTCATTCCTGCGAAGACAGAAATCTCATCAAAACATATAGAATTTTAATGAGTTCAGAAACTCTATTATACATTATATTATCTGGAATACTAGCGCTACTTGTAGCGCTTTTTCAGTATAGTTATAAATCTAAGCAAAATTCTAATCTGTCGCTTATATTTACGTTTTTAAGGTTTTTGACTATTTTTTCGATACTGCTGCTTTTAATAAATCCGAAGTTCGATCAAGTAAAAGTATATACAGAAAAGCCTAATCTTGTTTTGGCTATCGATAATTCCAATTCCATTGAGCATCTAAATCAAAAAGAAAATGCTTTAGAATTTCTAAAATCTATTCAAAGTAATTCTGAATTGGCTGAAAAATTTGATATTGATGTGTTTAAGTTTGATGCTGAAATTAGTAATTCAGATACTATTCAATTTAATTCAAAAGAAACGGATATTAGCAATGCCTTAAATCAGCTATCAGAAATTTATAAAAACGATGTAGCACCAATAGTTTTAATTTCAGATGGCAATCAATCTTTTGGAAACGACTATTCTGTTTTAAATAAAAACTACAAACAACCCATTTATCCAATTATACTTGGAGATACGGTAACGCATACCGATTTAAAAATTCAGCAACTTAACGTCAATAAATATGCGTTTTTAAAAAATAAGTTTCCGGTGGAAGCTATTTTGGTATATCAAGGAAATAAAGAAGTAAATACAAAATTCACGATAAATCAAGGCAATAGAACGGTGTTTTCAAAAACGGTTCAATTTTCAAAAACAAAAAACTCAACTATTTTAAATCTAACTCTACCAGCAAATAGAGTGGGAGTAAGTAGTTATTCAGCCAACATAGAACCGTTACAATCTGAAAAAAATACGATTAATAATTCTCAGAATTTTGCAGTTGAGGTTATCGACCAAAAAACAAAAATGGCATTGGTTAGTGATTTTCCACATCCAGATTTAGGAGCGCTAAAAAAGAGCATTGAAAGTAACGAACAGCGTTCAGTTGAAATTATAGACCCCTATACTATTTTAAATCAAATCAATGATTTTCAGTTAGTTATTCTACATCAACCCAATATTAAGTTTAAAAGTCTATATGATGTTTTAAAAACTGAAAACAAAAATAAATTCACTATAATTGGCACTAAAACGGACTTAAGTTTTTTAAATAATAACGTGACCGAATTTCAGCATGACATCACAAATCAAACTGAAGATTTTCAACCGAAGTTAAATTTAAACTATGCGCCATTTATTGTTGATGATATAAATTTTGAAACATTTCCACCGCTAAAGTCAAATTTTGGAGATGTAAAATTCAATGTGCCTTTTGAAACAATTTTAGAAAAAACAGTTTTAGGAATTTCAAACAACCAACCTTTATTGGTAACGTTTGAAGTCAATAGTAGGCGAGAAGGATTACTTCTAGGCGAAAATATGTGGCAATGGCGCGCCCAGAGTTTTTTAAATGAAAAATCATTCAATCCATTTGATGATTTTATCGGAAAACTAATTCAATATCTAGCGTCCAGTAAACGAAAAAGTAGGCTAAATATAGATTACGAATCGTTTTACACGGGAAGTACCAACATCATCATTAAAGCCCAATTGTTCGACAAGAACTATGAGTTCGATGCGAGACAATCATTAGAACTCGTACTTGTTAATTCAATTTTAAAAGAAAAAAGAACAATTCCGTTTGTACTTAAAAACAATAATTACCAAGTTGACCTGAGTGGTATAGAGGCTTCAACATATAATTTTACGGTACGTGCAAAAGGAGAAAGTATTTCTAAATCTGGAAATTTTGAAGTATTGGAATACAACATCGAACAACAATTTTTAAATGCTGATGTAACAAAACTGCAACAATTGGCAACTAACACAAGTGGGAAAAGCTATTTTATTGGTAATACTTCAAATTTAGTAACGGATTTAATAAATGATAAACGCTTTAAACCGATACAAAAAAGCCATAAAAATACCATACCTTTGATAGATTGGAAATACCTATTAGGATTGATCGTTTTAACGCTGTCTGCCGAATGGTTTCTAAGAAAATATAACGGATTAATTTAAATAAAAAACAATGGAAAAGTTACCAAAAATTGCATTACCCTTTATAATCGCAGCAATTATATTATTTGTACTAATTGCAAAATCTGCTGTAACCATAGATTCTGGTGAGGCTGGAGTACTCTTTAAAACCTTTGGAGAAGGTGTTGTTGTTGATGAACCGCCTATGGGAGAAGGGTTTCATATAGTTGCACCTTGGAATAAGGTGTATATTTATGAAGTGCGCCAACAGGAGCTTTTTGAGAAAATGAAAGTACTATCATCAAACGGATTGGAAATTCAAATAGATGCTTCTGCTTGGTATGAACCTGTCTATAATGACTTAGGAAATCTGCACCAATCTCTTGGTCAAAATTATTTGCAACGTGTAATTATGCCATCAATTAGAAGTGCGGCACGAAGTGTTGTAGGTCGTTATACCCCTGAGCAATTATATTCCAGTAAACGTGATGCCATTCAAGATGAAATTTTTGAAGAAACCAAAAAAATACTCGAAAAGCAATATGTACAACTCAATGAAGTGCTAGTACGTGATGTAACTTTACCAAACACGATTAAGGAAGCTATCGAACGAAAATTGCGTCAAGAACAAGAATCGTTGGAATATGAGTTTAGATTGGTGACAGCCGAAAAAGAAGCGCAAAAGCAAATTATTGAGGCCGAGGGTAAAGCAAAATCCAATAAAATTTTAAGTGCCTCTTTAACTGATAAAATCCTACAGGATAAAGGTATTGAGGCTACAATGAAGTTGTCAGAATCTCCAAACAGCAAGGTTATTGTTATTGGTTCTGGAGATAGTGGATTACCTATTATTTTGGGGAATCAATAGATTAAATAATTCAAGATTTCAGGTGTAATTTTGAATTTTAGCTAAGAATTCAGCTTAATAATTAATTAATAGTAAATAGTTTTAAAAATTGTAATATTAATTTGGAGTTTTTAACATAAATTATTGATATTTGCAACAAATAAAAAAGAAATGACTTTTATTCAATTACATCATCATTTTCATAGTTGCTCTCAGGCGAAGTGAAAATGTATTGAGTAAAATCAACATATATTTAAACCCGTTTGAGACAATCAAGCGGGTTTTTATTTTCCCGCGAAGGCGGGAATCTTTTATCCCGAAAACGGATAACTATTAAACAATTAAAAATGAGTAAATTAAGAATTGCAGTACAAAAATCGGGTCGTTTAAACGAAGACTCCATGCGGATTTTAAAAGACATTGGTATTTCTATCGATAATGGAAAAGACCAATTAAAAGCTTCGGCAAAAGGATTTCCTGTGGAAGTTTTCTATCTAAGAAATGGCGATATTCCTCAGTATTTAAAAGATGGCGTTGTTGACGCCGCCATTATTGGCGAGAATGTTTTAATTGAAAAAGGGGAAACTATTAAAGTTGTTGAGAAACTTGGTTTTTCTACCTGTCGCGTTTGTATCGCAGTACCTAAAGGCGATAAATACAAGAGCATTAAAGATTTAGAAGGGAAGCGCATTGCGACATCATATCCAAATACAGTACAGATGTATTTAGATAAAAATGGCGTAAATGCAAATCTTCACATTATTAATGGTTCTGTGGAAATTGCTCCAAATATCGGGTTAGCAGATGCTATTTGTGATATTGTTTCTAGTGGAAGTACCTTGTTTAAGAACAACTTAAAAGAAGTAGAAACCATTTTAAAATCTGAAGCTGTTTTAGCGGTTTCTCCTAAATTGAATGCAGAAAGACAAAAGATTTTAGATACCATTCAGTTTAGAATTCAGTCGGTTTTAAAAGGAAGAGATTCAAAATATGTATTGTTGAATGCGCCAAATGATAAAATACAGGATATTATAAATGTATTGCCAGGAATGAAAAGTCCGTCGGTTTTACCTTTAGCACGAGAAGGGTGGAGTTCGGTACATTCCGTAATTAGTAAAAATGAATTTTGGAATGTTATAGACGACCTTAAAGCCAAAGGCGCAGAAGGGATTCTAGTGTGTCCTATTGAAAAAATGGTATTATAATAATTTTGTCATTCCCACGAAGGTGGGAATCTCATCAAGTTTTGCTAAATAATAAATACAATGCAAATCATAATTAATCCAAATAAGAGTGAATGGTCCCAAATATTAAAGCGGCCTACACAAACCCTTGGTGATATTGAAACTACCGTAAATCAAATTTTTGAGGACGTAGCTCAAAATGGGGATACTGCCATTAATACATACACCAAAAAGTTTGATGGTGTTACTTTAGAAACAAACATAGTTTCTGTTGAAGAGATTGAAAATGCAATTGAAAGCGTTCCAGAAAATCTTAAAAATGCCATAAAGAAAGCTAAGGCTAATATCGAGGCGTTTCATAAGATTCAGAAAACATCAAAAGTAGAAATTGAAACCACAAAAGGCGTAAAGTGTTGGCAGGAAAAAAGACCGATTCAAAAAGTTGGCTTATACATTCCTGGAGGTACAGCACCTTTGTTTTCAACGGTTTTAATGTTGGCTGTCCCTGCTCAAATAGCAGGTTGTAAAGAAATTGTATTGTGTTCTCCACCAAATAAAAAAGGGGAATTGGCACCAGAGATTTTATTTGCGGCGCGACTTTGTGGCGTTACAAAAATTATCAAAGTAGGAGGGATTCAAGCTATTGCAGGATTAACTTTTGGTACTGAAACCATTCCACAAGTTTATAAAATTTTCGGACCGGGAAACCAATTCGTAACGGTTGCAAAACAAATTGCTACAAAACATGGTGTGGCTATAGATATGCCTGCTGGCCCAAGTGAATTACTGGTAGTTGCAGATGAAAGTGCAAATGCATCTTATGTCGCTTCAGATTTATTAAGTCAAGCTGAACACGGAACGGATAGTCAAGTAATTTTGGTGTCAACTTCTAAAGAATTGATTAATTATGTTTCCGAAGAAGTTGAAAAACAATTAGAGGTGTTACCACGAAAAGCGATTGCAGAAAAAGCGATTGCAAATTCTAAGTTGATTTATGTTGAAAATGATAAAATAGCTTTAGAGTTAATTGATGAATACGGACCTGAACATTTTATTATTTGTTGTAAAAATG
This sequence comes from Algibacter sp. 2305UL17-15, assembly GCF_040720935.1. Classification (NCBI taxonomy): domain Bacteria; kingdom Pseudomonadati; phylum Bacteroidota; class Flavobacteriia; order Flavobacteriales; family Flavobacteriaceae; genus Algibacter; species Algibacter sp. 2305UL17-15. The sequence goes on along the minus strand of NZ_JBFDAE010000010.1, from coordinate 34,233 downwards.
AAGATTTGTATGTTGATGGTATTTGTAACGCAGGTTCTGTGTTTATAGGTGATTATACACCAGAGAGCGCTGGGGATTACGCATCGGGAACGAATCATACATTGCCGACAAATGGGTTTTCCAAAGCCTATTCTGGAGTAAATTTAGATAGTTTTACAAAGAGTATGACGTTTCAAAAAATATCAAAAGAAGGTTTGCTTAATATTGGAGAAACCATAGAATTAATGGCAGAAGCAGAAGGGTTAGAGGCACATAAAAATGCGGTTACTTTGAGATTAAGAGACTTAAAAAAATAATTACGTTTTATAGACCCTTCAGGTTTTCAAAACCTGAAGGGTCTGGAATAAAAAGATTTAAATAATTAATATATCTATAATGTATCTGTCAGGTTTTAATCCCGAAGCGTCGGAACTGACAGGTCTCAAGAAAAGTAAAATGAACATTCAAGACTTAATAAGACCCACAATAAAAGCACTAAAACCGTATTCATCTGCAAGAGATGAATTTCAAGGGAATAGCGACGACATGGTGTTTTTAGACGCGAATGAAAATCCGTTTAATAATGGCGTCAATCGTTATCCAGATCCGCAACAAAGAACTGTAAAGTCTCTACTTTCTAAAATCAAAAATATTCCACAGAAAAACATCCTTTTAGGAAATGGAAGTGATGAAGTTTTGGATTTAATATTTAGAGCATTTTGCGAACCAAATCAGGATAATATCATCACATTGCCGCCAACTTACGGGATGTATAGTGTGTTGGCAAATATTAATGCCATTGAAATTAAGAGTGTTCAATTAGATGATAGTTTTCAGCCTAAAGTGGATGAAATCTTGAGTATAGCAAATGCTAATTCAAAATTACTCTTTTTATGCTCGCCTAATAATCCAACAGGTAATAGTTTCGAAGCTCAATCCATTGAAAAATTGATTACCAATTTCAAAGGTATCGTTGTTATAGACGAAGCTTATATCGATTTTTCAAATGCAAAAAGTTGGGCAAGTAGATTGTCTGAGTTTCCAAATTTAATTGTAACGCAAACACTTTCAAAAGCTTATGGAATGGCTGGAATTCGTTTGGGGATTTGTTATGCTTCCGCAGAAATTATTTCGGTTTTAAATCGTATTAAACCACCATATAACGTGAATGAGTTAACGCAGCAAAAAGCAATTTTGAAGTTGGAGCAGCACGAGTTAACACAAGAACAAGTTTCAGATATATTGGAAGAACGTGATGCTTTAATTGGTAAATTAGAGACTGTTGATTTCATTTCCAAAATATATCCATCGGATGCTAATTTCATTTTAGCAAAAGTTGATGACGCCACAAAACGTTACAATCAATTGATAGAGAAAGGTATCGTCGTTAGAAATAGAACCACACAACCAGGATGTGAAAATTGTTTGCGAATTACGATTGGGACTCGCGAGGAAAATGAGAAATTAATAAAAATCCTTTTATTAATTTCGAAATCCTGAACTTGTTTCAGGAACTTTGAAATTGAAGCTATAGTTTGAAACAAGACGAAAAATTTTATTGTTACATATTATCAAATAAAAATAGAACTGTATTATATATTGGTTATACTAATAATTTAAAAAAAAGAATTACCCAACACGAAAAGGGTACAGGAGCATTATTCACTAAAAAGTATAATGTTATTGATTTGTTGTACTATGAACAATTTGTAAATAAAAAAGTTGCCAAATCCCGTGAAAAACAATTGAAAAACTCGCATAAAGAATGGAAATGGAATCTTGTAAAAGAAACAAATCCAAATTTAGAAACATTGAGTATAAATTAAAAGACCCTGAAATAAATTCAGGGTGATTAACAAGTTAATCATGAAAAAAGTACTTTTTATCGACCGTGACGGCACCATCATCAAAGAACCTGCTGATGAACAAATAGACTCATTTGAAAAACTGGAATTCTATCCGAAAGTATTTCAATACTTAGGCAGAATAGCCAATGAATTGGATTATGAAATCGTGATGGTAACCAATCAAGACGGTTTAGGAACAGAAGTTTATCCAGAAAACACATTTTGGCCGGTTCATAATTTTATAATTAAAACGTTTGAAGATGAAGGCATTGTTTTCAAAGAGCAATTCATAGATAGAACGTTCTCAAAAGATAACGCACCAACAAGAAAACCAAATACAGGATTGCTAACTAAATATTTTTCAGAGGAATACGATTTAGAAAATTCATTCGTAATTGGTGATCGTTTAACAGATATAGAATTAGCAAAAAATCTAGGTTCAAAAGGTATTTTTATTAATGATGAAACTCATTTAGGCACAAACGAAATTACCGTAAAACGTGAAGAATTAGATGATTTTATTGCATTAGAAAGTAATGATTGGGCAAAAATTTATGCCTTTTTAAAAGCCGATGAGCGTTCAGGAGGATTGATTAGAAATACCAACGAAACTAAAATTGCTATTCAGCTAAACCTTGATGGTACAGGAAAAAGCAATATAGATACCGGAATTGCATTTTTCGACCATATGTTAGATCAAATTGCCCGCCACGGACAATTAGATTTAACGATTAAAGTTGAAGGTGATTTGGAAGTGGACGAACATCATACCATTGAAGATACTGCCATTGCCTTAGGTGAATTATTTAATAAAACATTAGGAAATAAATTAGGTATAGAGCGTTACGGATTTTGTTTGCCAATGGACGATTGTTATGCCCAAGCTGCAATAGATTTTGGAGGCAGAAACTGGCTGGTTTGGGAAGCCGATTTTAAACGTGAAATGATAGGTAAAATGCCGACAGAAATGTTTTATCACTTCTTTAAATCCTTTACCGATGGTGCTAAATGTAATTTGAATATAAAAGCAGAAGGCACTAACGAGCATCATAAAATTGAAGCTATTTTTAAAGTCTTTGCAAAAGCAATTAAAATGGCTGTAAAGCGAGATATTGAAAAAATGATTTTGCCAAGTACAAAAGGAATGTTGTAAGCCCCCTAACCCCCATAAGGGGAATTCCAAGGTTTGCCAAAAAGTAAATCAATATAAAGATTTAGAGACATGAGTGAAATAAAGCATATGAGTAAGAGTTCTTCCCCTATGGGGAAGCTAGATGGGGCTTCTCTTATCATTATTAATTACGGAGCGGGAAATATAAAAAGCATACAGTTTGCTTTTAAGCGTTTGGGGGTTGATGCAGTTTTATCAGACGATCCTGAAGAAATTAGGGCTGCCGATAAAATTATATTCCCTGGTGTTGGAGAAGCTAGTAGCGCTATGAAGATGCTACAAGAAAGTGGATTGGATAAATTGATTCCAACATTAAAACAACCCGTTTTGGGAATTTGTTTGGGCATGCAATTGCTTTGTCGATACACCGAAGAAGGGGATACTAAAGGTCTTGGAATCTTTCAAACGGATGTTAAACGATTTTCAAATGACGTAAAAGTGCCTCAAATGGGCTGGAACGTTATTAAAGATTTAAAGTCCGATTTATTCAAAGGCATTAAAGAAAGTGAATACATGTATTTGGTACACAGTTACTATGCAGAACATTGTAACGAAACCATTGCCAAAACAGATTACGGTATTAATTACGCATCTGCTTTACAACATGAAAATTTTTATGGGGTGCAGTTTCACCCTGAAAAGAGTGGCATTATAGGTTCAAAAATTCTTGAGAATTTTTTGAACCTATAATGCCATTCTGAACTTGTTTCAGAATCTATGATTTTAAATAATAAGTTTATTGAGTTATTACTGCTACATATTATCAAATAAATATAGAACAGTATTGTATATTGGTTATAGAGATAATCTAATAAAACGAATAGAACAACATAAAATGGGAAACGGAGCTTTGTTTACCAAGCAATACAATGTAACCGAATTAATTTATTTTGAAGATTTTATAAATAGTAGTTTAGCAAAAAAAAAGAGAAAAACAGCTAAAGAATTGACATAAAGAATGGAAATGGAATCTTATTAGAGAAACCAATCCAAAATTGAAAATATTAGAAATATAATAAAAGACCCTGAAATAAATTCAGGGTTGATTAACAAGTTAATCAAATGAGAATAATACCAGCCATAGACATCATAGACGGAAAATGTGTTCGTTTAACAAAAGGGGATTACGATACTAAAAAAGTATATAATGAAAACCCGCTTGAAGTCGCAAAGATGTTTGAAGCTTCTGGGATTGAGTATTTGCACTTAGTAGATTTAGATGGTGCAAAAGCGCAACATATTGTCAATTATAAAGTGCTTGAGCAAATTGCCTCTAAAACGAAATTAAAGATTGATTTCGGCGGTGGTTTGAAAACTAACGAAGATTTGCATATTGCCTTTAATTCTGGTGCAAGACAAATTACGGGTGGTAGTATTGCCGTTAAAGATCCTAAAACTTTTGAAGGTTGGATTAATAAATACGGTGGTAACAAAATTATTTTGGGTGCCGATAGTAATGCAGGTAAAATAGCCATAAGTGGCTGGCAAGAAGATAGTGATGAAGAGGTAATTCCGTTTATAAAGGGATATCAAAAAAAAGGTATTCAGTATGTTATTTGTACAGATATTTCAAAGGACGGTATGCTCGAAGGTCCTTCATTTGATTTATATAAAGAAATTATTGAAGAATGCAGTAATAGCAGTAGCGGACAATCAATAAAATTAATTGCTTCTGGCGGCATCTCGCAAATTGATGAGCTTCCAAAATTAATTGAATTAGGCTGCGAAGGTGTCATTATTGGTAAGGCTATTTATGAAAACAGAATCAGCCTTTACGAACTTGAAAAATTTGTATAACGGTGGTTAAAGCGAAGTTTGAAGGTTTTTAACTTCTAACTTCTAACTTCTAACTTTATAACTTTTAACTTTGAAAAATGCTAACAAAGAGAATTATACCTTGTTTGGATATCAAAAACGGACGTACCGTAAAAGGCGTTAATTTTGTGGATTTACGTGATGCCGGTGATCCTGTAGAACTGGCAAAACAATACGCCGATTATGGCGCGGACGAATTGGTATTTTTAGATATTTCGGCAACTTTGGAAGGAAGAGCTACTGTACTGGATATGGTTTTGCATGTTGCGGAACAAGTTAATATCCCGTTCACGGTTGGCGGTGGTATTTCATCCATTGAAGATGTAGATGCTTTGTTGCAATGCGGCGCAGATAAAGTATCCATTAACTCTTCAGCAGTAAAAAGACCTGAATTGGTTAACGAATTATCCAATAAATTTGGAAGCCAATGTGTAGTTGTTGCCATTGATGCAAAACAAGTTGATGGGCAATGGAAAGTACATTTAGCAGGTGGAAGTATTCCGACGCAAATTGATTTATTCGAATGGGCAAAAGAAGTTGAAGAACGAGGAGCAGGGGAGATTTTGTTTACCTCTATGAATCATGACGGAACCAAAAATGGTTTTGCAAATGAAGCTTTAGCTAAACTATCTGATTTATTAAATATTCCTATAATTGCATCAGGAGGCGCAGGAAACGTGCAACATTTTATTGATACGTTTAAAGAAGGAAAATCTGATGCAGCTTTAGCAGCAAGTGTGTTTCACTTTGGAGAAATTCCAATTCCAGAATTAAAGAAAGAATTAAAAAAGAATAATATAGAAGTACGACTTTAGTCGTCATGCTGAACTTGTTTCAGCATCTCATAAAGATTGAATTATGAAAAACGAAATAAATACTGGTCTTATTTCTCCCTCTTGGGGGGAGTTAGAGGGGGCTTTGGTTCCCGCTATCATCCAAGATGCCACAACAAAAAATGTGTTGATGTTAGGCTATATGAACGAAGAGGCTTATCAAAAAACAATAGACACTAAACAAGTAACTTTTTTCAGCAGAAGTAAACAGCGTTTATGGACTAAAGGTGAGGAAAGTGGAAACTTTTTAAACCTTATTGATATTAAAAATGATTGTGATAACGATTCTTTATTAATACAGGTAAATCCAGTTGGACCAACATGCCATAAAGGAACGGATACCTGTTGGAAAGAAGATAATGTATCTAATTATGGATTCTTTTCAACCTTAGAAAATATAATTACAGAGCGTGTTGCTAATAAGAACACAAATAAATCTTATGTCGCAAGCTTGTTTTCAAAAGGTATTAACAAAGTAGCGCAAAAAGTAGGAGAGGAGGCTGTTGAAACAGTTATTGAGGCCATGGATAATAATGATGAGTTATTCCTATATGAATCTGCGGATTTACTATTCCATTATTTAATGTTGCTTCAGGCCAAAGGTTTTACTTTAAAAGATATTGAGGAAGAACTTAAAGGAAGACATAAATAATACTTTAAGATTTGTCCTTCTGTCCCGAAGTTTTGGGAGCATTCAGAATCTCATATTATGTGGTATATAAAACCCTGAAACGAGTTCAGGGTAGTTTGTAATTCTAATTAATATGTTGTCAGGTTGAGCCTTAAGAGATCCAACCTTTTTTTGTGGCATGCTTAGATAACCACACTAATAATACAGCAACAATTATAATCATTGGCGTCATGGCATTTGCCATTTCTAGGCTAAACGTGACATAGCTCATTTGAATTATTGCAGCTATAAGTGAAAGCAGCAAGAGAAAATAAGACCATTTTTTTCTTAAAATAAGTCCTAAACATCCTAAAGCTCCAGCGAATACGGCAATAGCAAATACTGCTGTGTACCAAACGGGTTGGTTTTCATATAGTGCTCTTTCAGCTTCGGGTAAAGCAGCTTTCATTTCGTCCGTCATGTATGCTTGGGCTAAATATGCGCTAATGCCCATAGCGTTCCATATTAAAGCAATAACGCTTACAATCCAAAACCAAATTGGTGGTTTGATAGTTGATGAGTTTGTCATAATTCTATTTTTTTTTGTTAGTAAATAGTATTACAATGTATAAATTTTTTGTCACAATTAATAAATAGCCTATTTTCAAAATCTATTTTATATTTAAATGAAAAAGTACTTCTACGTTATTAATATTCAATATTTAGGCTATCGTTTTCATGGTTGGCAAAAGCAGCCGAATGTAAAAACCTTGCATTTAATGGTGGATAGAACATTGAATTTTATTTTGGAAGGCAAATATTTTAAAAGCCTAAGTTCTGGAAGAACAGATGCTATGGTTTCGGCGGAAAGTGCTGCTTTTGAATTGTTTTTAAGAGAGCCAATAGAAGACGAGATTTCATTTTTAGAACTGTTCAATTATAATTTACCTCAAGATATTCGTGCTTTAAGTATTAGAGAAGTTGATGCGACATTCAATATCATTCAACATTCAAAAATCAAAGAATACTTATATCTATTTGCTTATGGCGAAAAATGCCATCCGTTTTGTGCACCAATAATGACTACTATTCTTGACGATTTGGATATTGAACTCATGCAAAAAGGCGCGAAATTATTTGAAGGTGAAAACTATTTGAAATCTTATTGTTTCAGACCAACGGATAATGGTGTTTACACCCGAGAAATTCTAACATGTGAGCTGGTTGAAAACACGATTTATTCAGCAAACTATTTTCCGGAGAAATCATATTTATTACGAGTTAAAGGAAAAGGGTTTATGCGTAACCAAATCAGACTTATGATGGGGACTTTAATCGATTTAGGAAAAGGAAAATTAACACTTCAGGATATTGAGAATAGTCTAAAACCAGAAAGCAATATTAAGATGAATTATATTGCTCCAGCTTCAGGTTTAATTCTTAAAAGTATTGATTTTATTGATTAAACACACGTTCATTCTTCCTGAAATTTCAACATTTTTTAACACGTTTTCCCGTATTTTCTTATCTTTTAGAAAATCGGTAATTGGGTGAAAACTAATAAATACCCTGGAGAGGTAATTGATGTCAATTTAAAAGAAGCCGATTCAGTTTGATTTAAGGAAATCTGCTTTAGAAAAAGAAATATCGTATAATTAGTGAATTAGATAATTGCTGCCAAATGCTTTGTTTTCTTAAAAAATGTTAAGATAACGGGATAATAATGATATCAGCACATATCTATTGCAAATGAGATAATGACTCTTAGATAGCTATGGTAGTTTAGCATTGTAATTGATTGAAAATTAAATAATTAAATTCAAAAATTATGAAAAAAATCATATTAATGTTTGCTTTATTATTTACAATTGCAACTGTTATTACAAGTTGTAGGGATGATAAAAAGTCTCCTGAAGATAAAATAGAAGCAGCAATTGAGGATATTGAAATTGAAGCTAAAGAGAACTCCGAAGAAGTATCAGATGATGTAGAAAACGCATTGGAAGATGTAGAAAATGAGATCAAAGAAGCGAAAGAAGAAGTTAAAAAGAACAAATAATTCATAGTTCTTCTAACCTAAAAGCATTTTATCAATCTTAAAAATTATTAAAAATGAAAAATTTAGCATATGCATTTGTATTACTTATTTGTGGTACTGCAATGGCACAAGAAAAACCGAAAGAAGTAAAAGAAGAAGCGACAATTAAGACCATAAAATATAATGATGGTCAAGAAATAAAAGAAAAAAAGGTAAAGGTTGTGACACGAGAAACCACTAATGTAAAATTAGATGAAAATGATGCACAAAAAGTGAATCAAGAGAGATTACCTGATACTAAAAAAGTTGAAAAAATGGTCATGGTAAGTGGAGATCCAAACACTTCATATGAGTTGTTATTAAAAGAAACAAATTATATAAGTGAAGATAAAAATTATAAGTTCACACCAAGTGATAAAGGTTTTGATATATCTTTTGATAACAATAATAATGAATTTGAAGTCACGGGGAAAGCATGGAACTCTAGTAATAAAGGTAGCTATTTAGTTAAAGGAGATAATTATAACGGCGTTGGATATTTTAATACTAAAGGAGAATTTGTAGTGGAATATTATGATGAAGATTCCCAAAGTATAAAAACCATGACTTATAAAGAAAAAGAAGACGATGAATAATAGTATTTCACGCTAAGATATTGATAAAAGTCCCGATGAATTCGGGACTTTTTGTATTTTAGATGCACCTTCGATTTTTTTAGAAGGTTAGGCGTTTGGTGGGGCTTCACAGTGCCCAAATTATTATTCCAATTCTTTTCTTAAAACCCCTTAACATTTCTCGTTTTTTTTTAACATAATTTAAGTTAAATGAAATTCAAATCCGTTAAACCTTGTTAAAGGGTTTGAAAAAATTGATATAGCCTATATCTTTATAGGGGAATACAAAAACAATTTATCATGAGTTATTTAAATATGAATGACGAAGAATTATTACCTGTAGTGGTAGAATTGAATATTTTGTTAGCTGACTACCACGTTTATTATCAGAAACTAAGAAGTAACCATTGGAATATCATTGGAAAAAACTTTTTTGATCTACATGAAAAATTTGAAGACATGTATAACGATGCTCGTGTAAAAATAGATGAGATTGCAGAGCGTGTTTTAACATTGCGATTTCATCCAATGAGTAAACTAGAAGATTACTTAAAAACATCTTCTATAAATGAAGACACTCCGCTCAAAACAGACCATGATATGGTTCTGGAAACTTTAAACGATCATAAATTGTTACTGGAACAAATGAGTAAAGTGATAAAAAAAGCGGAAGAAGCTTCAGATGAAGGTACCATAGATTTAATTGTTGCATACATTAGAGAGCTTGAAAAATCTAGTTGGATGTTGAATGCATGGACAAAAAAGACTTCTGATGGTTTAAAACCAGATGTTGTAGAAGTTGAATAATTAAGTTTTTAAACAATTCTCCAATAGCTAGAGTAGATTTATTTTGTTAATAAATCAATATTTTAAACCTTAAAAAATATACTACGCTGGACGATCACATTTATAATAGTTGCACTTGTAGCAGGAGCATAAGGTTTTGGTGGAATTGCGGGAGTATCAGCAGGAATTGCTAAAATTTGTTTCTACATATTTATCATACTCTTTCTGCTCTCTCTATTAAATGGATTATTGAAAAAGTAAAATAACAATTAACCCTTTTAAAAAAAATTGAAATCATGAAAAAACAATATTAACATTAGCCCTATTATTTACAATTTCAACATTTTTTACAAGCTGTAGAAAAAAGAAAAAGAAGATAAAATTGAAGAAGCTGTTGAGGAAATAGAAGATGCAGCAGATGAAATAGATGACGCCAGTTAATCTAATACATATGAATAAACGGTAAAACAGAATTAAAATTTAAGTAATGAAAAATATAATATACGTGCTGGTAATACTTATTTATGGTACTGCAATGGCACAAGAAAAACCGGCACAAGAAAAACCGGCACATGAAAAACCGAAAGAAATAAATACAGAAATAACTGTTAAGAGGATACAATATGAGGATGGTGACGAAATAAAAGTAAATGTTGTTACTAGAGAAACTTCTGATGTGAAATTCGATAAAAATGACACACTCAAAGTGAATCAAGAGAGGTTACCTATCACTCAAAACGTAGAAAAAACAGTAACGTTTAGTGGAGACTCCTCTGATACTTCAGATGAGTTGGTATCAAAAGGAACACATTATATAAGTGAAGACAAAAATTATAAATTCACACCAAGTGATAAAGGTTTTGATATATATCTTGAAACTGAAAAAAATGAATTTGTTATTTTTAGTAAAGTTTGGAGCTCTAATAATAAAGACAGCTATGTAGTTAAAGGAGAAAATTACAATGGCGTTGGGTACTTTAATGAAAAAGAAGAATTTGTAGTTGAATATTATGATGAAGATTCTGGAAGTATAAAAACCAAAACATATAAAAAGAAGAAAGACAATCCATAATATGAGCTCATGTTAAGATATTGATAAAAGTCCCGATGAATTCGGGACTTTTTGTACTTTAGAGCAGCAATTACTAAATGATTATGAGCACAACCATTCCAAAGTCCACCTTCGATTTTTTTAGGAAGTTAGAAAAGAATAATAACCGTGATTGGTTCAACGAGAACAAACCTGAATTTAAAGCTATAGAAAAAGAGGTTAAAGCAGTTTATAGCACCATTTTCGAAAACCTTAATAAACACGACGAGATCGATAAACTAAAGATCTTTAGAATTTATCGGGATGTACGGTTTTCAAAAAACAAATTGCCTTACAAAACACATTTTGGAGGTTCTTTCCACCGTACAAAACCAAGATTGAGAGGTGGTTATTATTTGCACATTCAACCCAATAACGAAAGTTTTATAGCTACAGGGTTTTGGGAGCCAGCTAAAGAAGATTTACAAAGAATAAGAAAAGAATTTGAAATGGACGATTCTGAAATTAGAAAGATTCTTGCTAATAAAAAATTCAATTCGGTCTGGGGAAATTCGTTTGTAGGCGACGAAGTGAAGTCAGCTCCAAGAGGGTTTGATAAAGAACATAAAGCCATAGATTTAATAAAAAAGAAGCAATATATCTTCACTAAAAAATATACCGACAAAGAAGTTTTGGATACAAATTTTTTAAACGAAATTGATGATGCTTTTAAAGCAATTCGTCCATTTTTTGATTATATGAGCGATGTTTTGACTACGGATTTGAATGGGGTTTCTATGATTGAAAAATAATTTTTTGTTTTGACACAGATTTCACGGATTTACACAGATTAAAAAACAAATACAAATTTAATTCGAAATATGGATTTGTATTCCAAATGTTTTGGATTATTAAGTTTTGAGTACAGTTTTTTTATAAGTATTACAAAATCCGTGAAAATCCGTGAAATCCGTGTCAAAAACCTAAACAGCAGCCAACAACCCAGGTTTCTCAAACAACTGAATATGGCTCAACAACCGTTCCTTAACCATGTTCATCATACGCTTGTTTAAAGCCGAAGAATTTTCAATATAAATAAGATATTCTTCAACAGTAAACTGTCCTATAATCATCCCTTTCATGGAGTTACGCAATTTCATGTCTTTTTGAATGGCATTTTCAATATAATCTATTCGCTTTTCTAATGGCAAATCATAAAAAACAGATTTATGCTTCTCAATATAATTTCTAAAAACAGCAACCAATAAATCATTTTGAAATTTGATGATGGGGCGCAATACTAAATTCTGAAAACGCTCATCAGTACTCATGTGATCATTAATTGTAGTACTTAAAATTTCTGGTCGAATACTTTTAAGATTAAATTGTCTTGAGTCCATTTTAGAAGATTTTCAATAAAAATATAGATTATACATACTGGATTTGATACTTCAACTTATTATTGTTAACGAGGTTATCAACATTCAAAACATCTCATTTCGCTTATTATTTAAAAAAAGACTGTTTACATAGTTAGATAATCTTTTCTCATCCTGCGAGGCCTTGTTTTGACCTTGTAGGTATAATTCCAAAATAAAATATTCCTATCAGGTTTTTGAAACCTCGCAGAATAAACAAACCCATATGAAATCTATGCTTTGATTATCCAATTCAGGTTAGATGATTTTGTTATCTTTATACGAAAAAATAGCTCACTTTTGAGCTAACCACATAATTGTCTTTCCCAAGACATAGGGAATAAAAATTTAAAAATGAAATTCGGAAGCGTAGATAATCCTCAGGATATAGATTTCAATTTGCCTCAAGACCATGCAGATACAAGGCGTATTTTGGATAAAGTAAAAGATGATAACATACCAGAAATCTATGTAGGATGTGCCAAATGGAATAGGGCAGACCTCAAAGGGTTTTATCCAAGAGGGACAAAAGATGAATTGGCATATTACTCATCACAATTCAACTCTATTGAGTTAAATGCTACATTTTACAGAATTTTTCCGGCGGAACAATTTGCAACATGGTATGATAAAACACCAAAAGGATTCAAATTTTTTCCGAAGCTAAACCAAGAAATAAGCCATTGGAAACGCTTGAATGAAACCAATGAGGTTGTGCAACATTATTTAAATAACGCTTCAAGCTTAAAAGAAAAACTAGGCACTATATTTTTGCAGATGAATACCAATTTTGCGCCTAAAGATTTTGATAGGGTTATCACTTTCATGGAAAATTGGCCAAAAGAAATCCCGCTTGCCGTAGAATTTAGACATACCAATTGGTATAATGACAAAGCCATTGCTGAAGATTTATACCAACTTCTGGAAACTCACAATATTTCAAACGTTATTGTTGATACCGCTGGAAGACGCGATTTAATGCACATGCGATTGACGAACGGAACTGCTTTTGTACGCTATGTTGGCGCAAATCACCCCACTGATTATTCACGTTTAGATGATTGGGTAAAACGACTAAAAACTTGGAAAGATCAAGGCATTAAAGAAATCGATTTTTTCATTCATCAAAACATTGAAAAAGAATCTCCTTTGTTATCTGCTTATTTTATAAAACAGTTAAATTCAGAATTGGGATATTCATTAACCATTCCTAATGACGATGACCAACAAACTTTATTCTAAAGACCTGTCAGGTTTTAAAAACCTGACAGGTCTAAGCTCACTTTAGCCTTCAATTACGAGTTCAAAAATTGTAATCAATTTTCTTATTCTATTGCATAAAATTCAAATAATAGTGCATCCATTGGCAATTTTATAAAAATTTAATAACTATGTGCCGTAAACTTTTGATTAACTGTAATAAAATTTAAATTTGTAGTTATAACTTCCTTAGAGTCGTTTAAACGCAAAATTATAGATATTTATGAGCAAATCATTGTTTGACAAAGTATGGGATTCGCATGTGGTGCGAAAAATTGAAGATGGACCAGACGTGTTTTATATAGACCGTCACTTAATTCATGAAGTTACAAGTCCTGTGGCTTTTGTAGGTTTGGAAAGTAGAGGCTTAAGTGTTTTATATCCAAAAAAGACATTTGCTGTTGCCGATCATAACACACCAACAATTAATCAACATTTACCGGTCCAAGATCCGTTATCTGCTAATCAGTTAAAAACATTAGAGACTAATGCCAATAAATACGGGATTAGCCACTGGGGATTAGGTCACGAAAATAACGGTATTGTGCATGTTGTAGGGCCTGAAAATGGTATTACACTTCCTGGAGCTACGATTGTTTGTGGAGATTCACATACATCAACGCACGGTGCTTTTGGTGCTATTGCTTTTGGTATTGGTACTTCTGAGGTTGAAATGGTGTTGACCACGCAATGTATCATGCAGCCTAAGCCTAAGAAAATGCGTATTAGCGTTAATGGTTCTTTAAATAAAGGTGTGACGCCTAAAGATGTTGGTTTATATATTATTTCTAAACTAACCACTTCTGGTGCAACAGGCTATTTTGTGGAGTATGCTGGTGATGTTTTTGAAAATATGACTATGGAAGGACGTATGACGGTATGTAACCTATCTATTGAGATGGGAGCACGTGGTGGCATGGTTGCTCCAGATGAAAAGACATTTGAATATATAAAAGGTCGTGCCATGACTCCAAAAGGAGCAGATTGGGATAAGGCTATGGCATACTGGAAAACTTTAAAAACAGATGACGATGCTGTTTTTGATAAAGAAATAACTTTTGATGCCAGCGATATTGAACCTATGATTACATATGGTACAAATCCCGGTATGGGCATGGGAATTTCAAATAATATCCCAACGGCAGAATCTGTTGAAGGCGGAAAAGCAACTTATGATAAGTCTTTAGCTTATATGGGGTATGCCGAAAATGAGCAAATGATTGGTAAGAAAATCGATTACGTGTTTATTGGTAGTTGTACTAACGGACGTATTGAAGATTTTAGGGCATTCGCTTCTATTGTAAAAGGTAGAAAAAAGGCAGACAATGTTACCGCTTGGTTAGTGCCGGGGTCGCATGTTGTTGAAGCTAAAATAAAAGAAGAAGGCTTGTTGGATATTTTTGAAGAAGCTGGTTTTGTGTTAAGAGAACCAGGTTGCTCTGCATGTTTAGCAATGAATGATGATAAAGTACCTGCAGGAAAATATGCAGTAAGTACATCAAACAGAAACTTTGAAGGGCGTCAAGGCCCAGGCTCTAGAACCTTATTGGCCAGTCCATTGGTTGCTGCAGCAGCAGCGGTTACAGGAGTGGTTACAGATCCAAGAGAACTTTTATAAGTTCGCAGTTTGCAGTAAACAGTTTTCAGTCACATAGAATGAAAATTGATACTGTACAAAAATTAATAAAAATATATTATTGACTGCCAACTAAAGACTGGCAACTGAATATCCCCTCAATCCCCAAAGGGAAGTAAAAAAGAAGGGATAACTTGAAATTAAAATTAATAACTGCCAACTGAATACTGGCGACTGAATACTAATTTTATGGCTTACGATAAATTTACAACATTAACAAGTACCGCGGTGCCTTTGCCAATTGAAAACGTAGATACCGATCAAATTATACCTGCACGATTTTTAAAAGCTACAACTCGTGATGGGTTTGGAGATAACTTATTTCGTGATTGGAGATATAAGGGCGACGGTACACCAAAAGAGGATTTTGTTCTAAACAATCCTATTTACAAAGGGAAAATATTGGTAGGAGGAAAGAACTTTGGTTCTGGGTCTTCCAGGGAACATGCAGCCTGGGCGGTTTACGATTATGGTTTCCGTTGTGTAGTCTCTAGTTTCTTTGCAGATATTTTTAAGAATAACTGTTTGAATATTGGGGTTTTACCGGTACAGATTAGTCCAAAATTCGCTGATGAGATTTTTGAAGCTATTTATGCTGATCCTAACACGGAATTAGAAGTTGACTTAAAGGCACAAACAATCACATTATTAGCTACAGGTTCAAAAGAATCATTTGATATTAATGGCTATAAAAAAGAAAACATGCTTAATGGTTTCGATGATATCGACTATTTACAAAGCATGAAAGGTGAGATTGAAGCATTTACGGAAACGCGCCCTTTCTAAACAATGAAAGTTAAGCACATAGAAATAATGGATACGACATTGCGCGATGGTGAACAAACCTCGACAGTGTCGTTTTCTGCTTCAGAAAAACTAACTATTGCCAAACTTTTACTTGAAGAATTAAAAGTGGACCGTATTGAAATTGCTTCTGCTAGAGTATCGGAGGGAGAGTTTCAGGCGGTAAAAAACATTACTGATTGGGCGTCTGAAAACAATTATTTAGATAAAGTTGAAGTATTGACTTTTGTTGATAAAGGCGTTTCTATTGATTGGATGCTGAAAGCTGGTGCTAAGGTTCAAAACCTACTGACTAAAGGTTCATTAAATCATTTAACACATCAACTTAAAAAAACTTCTAATCAGCATTTTAAGGATGTCTCCGAAGTTATTTCATTAGCTACGGAAAATGGTATTGCTACCAATGTTTATTTAGAAGATTGGAGTAACGGCATGCGAAATTCTAAAGATTATGTTTATGAATTTTTAGCGTTTTTGAAAACCCAAAATGTTGCTAGAATCATGCTTCCAGATACTTTGGGTGTTCTAACGCCTAAAGAATCATACGATTTTATAAAGGAAATAAAGAATACCTATCCAGATTTGCATTTTGATTTTCATGCGCACAATGATTATGACTTGGGCGTTTCTAACGCTTTGGAAGGTTTAAAAGCTGGAGCTGATGGATTGCACTTAACGGTAAATGGTATGGGAGAACGTGCAGGAAATGCACCTATGTCTAGTACCGTTGCGGTTATTAACGATTTTATGCCAGAAGTTAAAATTGGTGTCAATGAAAAGATGCTTTATACAGTAAGCAAATTGGTTGAGAATTTTTCTGGGGTTATGATCCCTGCAAATAAGCCAATTGTTGGTGCTAACGTATTTACGCAAACAGCTGGAATTCATGCTGATGGTGACAATAAAAACAACCTGTATTTTAGTGATTTAATGCCCGAACGTTTTGGAAGAACGCGCCAATATGCTTTAGGAAAGGCGTCTGGAAAAGCGAATATTCAAAAGAATTTGCAACAATTAGGTTTGCAATTGAATGATGCAGACTTAAAAAAAGTAACCCAACGTATTATAGAGTTGGGCGATAGAAAACAAGTGGTTACCAAAGAGGATTTACCTTATATAATTTCAGATGTTTTAGATAGAACTTATGAGGAAAAGGTAAAAGTAAATTCTTATGTACTGACACATTCTAAAGGATTAAAACCTTCAACAACAGTTTCTATCACTATTGAAAATGATACGTTTGAAGAAAATGCACAAGGTGATGGGCAATTTGATGCGTTTATGAATGCCATAAGAAGTATTTTTAAGAAAAAGAAAATGGGTTTGCCCAGTTTGATAGATTATGCGGTTAGAATACCTCCGGGAAGTAATTCGGATGCGTTATGTGAAACGATCATTACATGGAAGAATGTTGAGAATGAATTTAAAACCCGTGGTTTAGATTCGGATCAAACGGTTTCAGCAATTAAGGCGACTGAAAAGATGCTGAATATTATTGTGAGTTGAAAAAAAAGACCGATGTCGGAAGACAGAAGACGGAAGTTAGCTAGTTCATAAATAGGAAATTCAATCTCTTTATTTAAGATTAGATTTTTCATTACGAAAACATAATCACAGCAGTAAGCGTTCTCCTCCCTGGAGGGGCTAGGGGTGGGTTAATGAGATGGAAATTTGAAGTTGGAAGCACGAAGTTTATCAGTTAGTAAAAGCTTTGACTGAAAACTGTAAACTGTAAACTGCTCCAAGTTAGACCTGCCTTCAGAAGCAAAAAAATAAAAATTTAAAGAACATAAAATAAATATATATGAAATTAAATATTGCGCTTTTAGCCGGAGACGGAATTGGACCAGAAGTTATAGATCAAGCAGTAAAAGTAAGTGATGCTGTTGCTAAGAAATTTGGACATGAGATTACTTGGAAACCTGCCTTGACTGGTGCTGCGGCTATTGATGCTGTTGGAGAACCCTACCCTGATGAAACACATGAAATTTGTAAAAATTCTGATGCGGTGTTGTTCGGAGCTATCGGTCATCCGCGTTTTGATAACGATCCGTCTGCAAAGGTTCGTCCTGAGCAAGGTTTATTAAAAATGCGTAAGGCTTTAGGCTTGTTTGCTAATGTGCGCCCAACATTTACATTTCCATCATTATTGGAAAAATCGCCATTAAAAAGAGAGCGTATTGAAGGTACCGATTTGGTGTTTTTACGTGAATTGACTGGCGGCATTTACTTTGGAGAAAAGGGTAGAAAAGACGGGGGAGAAACAGCTTTTGATAACTGTGTTTACACAAGGGCAGAAGTGCAACGTTTAGCAAAAAAAGGTTTTGAAATGGCGATGACACGTTCTAAGAAATTATGTTGTGTTGATAAGGCAAACGTATTGGAAACATCTCGTTTATGGCGTGAAACTGTGCAAGCGATGGAAAAAAATTATCCAGAGGTTGAAGTGAGTTATGAGTTTGTGGATGCTGTGGCGATGCGTTTGGTACAATGGCCAAATAGCTATGACGTGTTGATTACTGAAAACTTATTTGGAGATATTTTAACAGATGAAGCTTCGGTTATTTCTGGATCTATGGGATTAATGCCATCGGCATCTTTGGGTTCAGATATTGGTTTATTTGAACCTATTCATGGCTCTTACCCACAGGCAACTGGCTTAAATATTGCAAATCCAATGGCTACGGTTTTATCTGCTGCTATGATGTTTGAAAACTTTGGTTTACAAGAGGAAGGTAAGTCAATAAGAGATGCGGTAAATAGTGCTTTGGAAAAAGGGATTGTTACTGAAGATTTAGCCGATGGCGGAAAAGCGCACGGTACTAAAGAAGTTGGCGATTGGTTGGCTGCTAATATCTAGAAAAATAGTAGTATAAATGACTTAGACCCTTCAGAGGTTTTCTGTGCTGAACTTGTTTCAGTAGCTAACCTGAAGGGTCTTTTTTATGAAATAAATTGACACCAATATATTATAGTCATAAAAGTGTTGAAAACTATTAACACTTTTCTTTTAAGAAAATCAGATAACATCTTAATTTTGTATTGATAACATAAATAATTATAAGTTATGAGTAAGAAGGTAATTAACCTATTTGATAATAAGGTAACTTATCAAAATGAAGGGGTAAAGTATTCGGTACTCATCGATAAATTTGTAGCGCCTTTTGAAAATGATTTCCCAAAAGATTTTTATGTTGAAGATATTTTTGAATTTGCAATAAATGCTTGGAATTTTGGAAATATGAGACTTTTAATTCCCGTAGATGAATTTGAACAAGTTATTGCCTCAGTTAAAAATCAAGGCGTAGATTTTGAATTATTGGAAAAAATGATTGCATATAAGGTTTCAAATTTCAAAGAATACCATAATTTTATTTCAGACTTTGAAATAACCGATGTTAATGGCGTGCCTACGCTTACCGTTATAGCAGAAAACGAAGATTCTTATTTGCAAAATATGATGACGAGCCAATTGGCACATGAACCTTCCCAAGAAGATTTTGAAGAAAATTATATTAATCGTTACGCCATTATTTTAAAACCCAAACAACCTTTTTTCGATTGGATAAATAATCTGTATCCAGATGATAAAGTTATAGAAGTTGATGAAGCAAATATTTATTTAGTAGATAACAATGTTGATGATCTGGCAAAATGGCTTCGAAAAAAATTCGATAAATTCTTTACCATAGAATTAAATGATTGGCATACCAACAAAAAGGAATGGCCACAAAAACGAAATTTTAAACTGTTTAACCAATGGTTTCATGTTGATATTTCTACGATGGTTTACGATATGGAAAAACAACCAATCAGTAAAAATTTAGAAATTTTTTAAACATTGTTGTCCGATAAAAGACCAAAGAGCCAGCCTTCTACCAGACAGGCGTTACGCTGTTAGTCTCTTTAGCTAAAGAGATAAGAATAAAGACTTGACCTTGACCAATTGAAAATCAGTATAAATTTCTTTATAAATTTATACTTCGTAATTTATAAAAAAAGTAAGGTGTCTTGGTTTCAAAACACAAAACTCTCGAAAGACTATAAAATCGATACTTAAAACAAAGACAAACTATTTTAATCGGATACAAATATTTTTAAATTATCATTCATTGTCAATTTTTTCACTTAAAATTCAGTTCATTAAATAAAAATTTTTGGCTTTAATAAGATAGGATTACCGGGTAACTATTTAACATTGATAGATTTTTAAAACACTACAACTTTTAAGATCATCTGCACTTTTTTGTTTACAAACTTTTTCATACCAAAAATCACAATTTAAAATAATAATTCAGTAACTTTCTCATATCCTTTAATTTAAAGATTATGAAAACAACTTTACATTTCTTTTTAGCGATTTCTCTTTTAGGAATTCAAGATTTCTGCGCCCAAAATATTAACGATTTTATATCGGTTAATCCAACAACGACAAGTGAGAAGTTTGTGATTCCATCTTCACACACGTTTCAAGTTATAGGAGAAGTAGGAGATGTTTTAACAGAAGGCGGCGTATTTAAACCCAAACCAGATTTTACAGGTTATGTGCCAATTGCTAATAGCAGCGTTAATGGCTATTTAAGTGTGAATTCAGAGGATGTTCCTCCTCCGTTTGGAAATGGCGGTGGTGTCATGGTTTTTGATATTAATTACAATGGAACAACAAAATTATGGGAAACTGCAGCATCTGAAGACCTTGATTTTACCGCTGTGGGCAATACGGGCGCTAATTGCTCAGGTACTGTAACTACTTGGGGTACAGTAATTAGCTGTGAAGAAGCAAGTATTCCTGATATATTTCCTCCAAATAATGGCTATAACGATCTTGGTTGGAATGTAGAAATTAACCCTGCAACCAAAACTGTAGTGGGTAAGCACTATGCAATGGGAAGTTTTGCCCATGAAAATGTAACCATACATGCTAATGAAAGAACAGTTTATCAAGGTGCCGATTCTGATCCAGGTTATTTGTATAAATTTGTGGCAGATACTGCCCAAGATTTTAGTAGTGGAAATCTTTATGTTTTCAAAGGGCTTAAAGATGGCGCAGGAAGTTGGATTCTTTTAGCAAACTCAAACCAAGCAGAACAAAATAGCACCTTAGCTCAAAGTGGTACGTCGGGAGTAGATGCAACGGTATTTAATGGTATTGAAGATGTTGAAATAGGGCCAGATGGCTGGGTTTATTTTGCAGTTAAAGGGTTTCCAGAGGAAAGGGTGTATCGTTTTCAGGATTCAGATCCTATATCGGGAACAGCTGTTACCTCTATGGAAACTTTTGTGGGAGGCATGAATTACGACATCAATGATGGCACAAATACGACTTCAGTACCATGGGGTTTGAGAAATGATAATCTGGCCTTTGATGGTGATGGAAATCTTTGGGTATTGCAAGATGGAGGAAATAATTATATTTGGGTGGTTAAAAACGGACATACCCAAGCCAGTCCTGATGTTGAAATTTTTGGAATAGCACCAATCGGTTCAGAGCCAACGGGCATTACGTTTACGCCAGATTATAAGTATTTATTTATGTCGATTCAACATCCCGATTCTGGAAATGTTGCCAATCAAATTGATGCTGCGGGACAAACTGTGAATTTTGATAAAGGCACCACTTTAGTAATAGCTTTAAATGAAAATTTAGGAACATCATTATCTGTTGATAATGAGGAATTTAATAGCGAATTCCAGTTTTATCCAAATCCTGTAAATGGTGCTCAAAAATTAAAGGTAAAAGGTAATAACATAAACAATATAAAGCTTTATTCAATTGAAGGAAAGCAACTTATAGAACATAATTATAATGCGTTATCTGAAGTTGAAATGGATTTGAAACATATTAGTGTTGGACTATATATTCTTAAAGTGAATGATTTAGAATCTGCAAGACTAGTGGTTAATTAATGTGATGTTGATTTGAATATTGAAGTATTTGTGTTATCTATTTTGATTGATAAATTGAATCACTTCATCAGCAAATAAATCTGGTTCATTAAACATAGGAGAGTGTCCTGATCTTTCAAAAATCACTAACTTTTTTTCGGCAGCCCCTAAGTTATCAAAAGATTCTTGTGCGAAAAAAATAGGTATCACCATATCATGTTTACCCCAAAGTACTAAAGAGGGGATTGTAATTTCCGAAAGTCTATCAGTATAATTTAGCACTTTCCAGAGTCCTTTATCCGCCAATATCGACTGGGTGTTGTTACCATTCCATAACGTAGTTAATATATTATATTGAAAAGCTATTTTGTCGTTATCATCATTCCATTTATCAGTTAAACCGTCGTTTCTAAAGTTATCTTCAGCTTGATGCCCTTTTAAATTCATTTTATTGGAATCTTCAGCATTATATTGAGTTGCATCAACATTGTTAACCAATTCCAGAACCCCTTCCCAAAAATCAACACTATTTTCAGCCTCAATTTGTTCTGTGGCTACTCTTTTAAAATTTGTGATATATTCAAAATAAAGATCTTTAGGATTATGGGCACCATCTACATTTATCCATCCTAAAAAATCGCTTTGATCTTTTAATAATGCAGCGGGACCTAATGTACCGCCCCAACTGTGTCCCATTAAGAACAATTTAGAATCATTGCCATATGTATGCTTAATCACTTTTGCTAGCGCTAAAACATCTTCCGCCATAATACTAACACTTATTCCGTTTTTAGAATAACTGCCTTGAGCCATTCCAGAACCTCTTTGGTCAAAATAAACCACAGCACATTCTTTTTCAATCCTGCTCTTAATGGTATTAGTGCGGTAGCTTAATCCGTTACCTCCAGGTCCGCCATGTAATATAATAAGGAATGTTTTATCAGACCCGTTACCATGAATATAAGCAGGCATATCTGCATTTTTATGGCGGACAAATATGGTCTTGTCTAAATTGCTAATATCTTCATCTTTAGAACATGAAAAAGCAGTTATGAAAACAACGATAAGCAGTAGTGTTTTTGAATATGTATTAATTGATTGTTGCATCTCTATTTTTCTTTTTAAAATTAAAACGGTACCCATATTGAAGGTTAAAGGCAGGTAAAGTGGTTGCGTTATATGGTGTTCGCAACATGAAATTGATGTTAAAATACCGACCAGTTATTTTTTTGCCTTTTCGTTGCTTACCAATGCCTACCGAGATAGAAGGCGCGTAGTAACCTCTACCAGGAAGAAATACCTTTTCTACATTATCGCCATTAACTTCATAGGTTTCAGGCAAAAATGAGCGGTAATAGCCTAAAGGGTTGAACTCAATACTGAATTGTTTGCCTTTTTTGTTGGTTCGTCTCCAAGTAATCCCATAATTTGTAAAGACACCTGTGTCTGTTCTACTAGCAAAATTTGTGGTAAAACCCAGATTTCCGTTTAAAAGGAACTGGTGTGTGTTTGTTCTTTGTCCGCGTTTTCTATTTTTAACTTTTTTATTTTCTATCAGAAGATATTCAGCGCCGAAGTCCAAACCATTGTTCCAGAGGATATTACCAAAATAGCTGACTTTAAATTCGGTTCTGTCTAAAAAAGATTGCGAAGATAGGTTTGTGGAATAGTTTGTTTCTTCTAAATTTTGTGAAAAACCTAAGTTTAAAAAGCACATTATAAAAGGAATTGCGAAGCATAGTTTTAATGTCATCTATATAGATTAATGTTGATAAACAAAACGCTAAACTACTTTTATTATTATCTATTCCTGTTAAAGGAAATGTAATTAATGCTTAAAATATTCATAGTTAAATATGAAGCTGAAAAATTTAAACTTGATAAATAAAAAATCTCAAGCTAAATATTAACCTGAGATTTTAAAAACTTACACGGTTTATGAGATATTGCCTTAGATGCGGATGTTTGCCCCCTTTATTCTATTTCTTCGTATTCTTCTTCAAGTTCCGTTTCTACGTGTTCTTTTCCGTGAATTCTGTCGTGGCATGTAGTACATAAAACCATAATGTTTTTCAATTCCGATTTTCCTCCCTCAGAATACATTTCTTTGTGATGATATTCAGCCTGCTTGTAATCTTTGAATTCAATTTCGCAATTCGGATATTCGCAATGAGCATTTGCCTTCCTAAAAGCGGTTATTTTTTCTTCATCATTTATTTGTCTTCTATCATCTAATTCAGAAACATCGTGTTTAGTCAAAAATTCATCGATTAATATTTTCTTGCGTAGCGTCAGTATTTTTTCTGACCATCCACCTCTTACATTATCATAAAATCTTTGATAATTAGCTTTAGAACTTCTAAATGATTCGTCATACACTTTTGAATGGAAAGATTTAATAAATGTTTTCAAGTTTTCCTCTTGCCCTTTAAGTGAATAACCAATTTTTAAATCTCTAGCCATTGTATAAACTGCAATTACCCAAGCGTGCTTTTCAAGATATTTATAGTTTCCCGGTTCTTTTGGGAAACATTTTTCAAGAAAATTCAACACTTTAATTGCGTTTTTGTATTCCCTCGAATTTTTACCCAATTCTTTATGTTGGTCGAAGAAATTATATAGCTCATTTGAACCCATTTGTTTGGCTCCGTACATTTCGTAAAAAAGCATTCTCGCAGCATCTGGAAAAACTCCATATCTGTTTTGAGAAAGTCCAACGGAATGCTTCATAAAGTCATGATTTGCAATTTCACGCATACATTCAACGATTGTTCCTGGCTTTGCATTTAATCTCTCTCCCAATTGAAGTGGCTTACCTCGCTGTAATCGTGAAAAAATTAGTCGGACACGTTCGTCATCGTAATCCTCCATTATGTGGAAATTTAGTTTGTAATTTAGGAATTTTTCCTTTTGGTCATCACTTATTGCTTTGTCCGAATTGAAAGTTAAACCGTGATTTTCTATTCCTGAAAACTTTTTATTAAGTGGTAATTTGTTTTCAAAAAATTGCCCAATACAATGCAATCTTTGTTGTCCATCAACAATGTAAAATTTGCTTTCGTCAGATTTATGATTCATAAAGAAAATCGGAAGCGGTTCTTCCCTCAATATTGTGTCGATTAAACATTGTTTGTCCGTTTTAGACCAAGCGTCAACTGGTCTTTGGTATGTTCTATCAATTTTATATTTATTTCGGTCATTTAGGAATTGTTGTATTGTTGGCATTTATTTATATTTTTAATTTTGGTTCGGTTTTTTAAAATGAGGAGGGCTAACCGGCTATACAGTAACTTTTATTAATCATACCTTGTAAACGAATCAGGATACAGCAAGTTTATTGCTACTTTTATCTCGTAAATATAATTAATTTTTCCTACGAAAAAGCAAAAAACCCCGACAAAACTATAGGGATTTTAAATAATATTTAAACTGTTTGCAGAGCTATTTAACTATTAGAAAACTTAGTAGGCAATTCAAAAATCTCCAAATCAAAATAAGGCACAGCAGAAAGTACATGGTCAAAAATATCTGCCATGATGTATTCGTAATTTACCCAACGCTTGTCAGAGCTAAAGGCATAAATCTCGATAGGTAAACCTTGTGGTGTTGGTGCTAATTGGCGCACCATAATCGTCATGTCCTTATTAATAGCAGAATGATTTTCTATATAGGTTTGTATGTATTTTCTAAAAACCCCAATATTGGTGAGGTTTCTGCCATTTAAAGGTAATTCTTTATTGATATTGTTTGTTTTGTTGTATGCCGAAATATCGTTTTGTCGTGTTTCCAAATAAGATGTTATCAGCTCAATCTTTTTAAGTGCTTTAATATCTTCTTCCGAAAGACATTTAATACTATCTTGTTTGATGTTTAAAGAACGCTTAATACGTCTTCCCCCAGCATTCATCATCCCGCGCCAGTTTTTAAACGAATCTGAAATCAACGCATAAGTAGGAATTGTGGTGATTGTTTTATCAAAATTTTGGACTTTAACGGTTGCCAGATTGATTTCTATAACATCGCCATCTGCTCCATATTTTTCAAAAGTAATCCAATCGCCAATACGCACCATATCGTTTATAGAGACTTGGATACTTGCCACAAAACCTAAAATAGTGTCTTTAAACACTAAAATAACCACCGCAGAAATAGCACCCATTCCAGTAACAAACTTTAAGAACGGAATGTTTGTAATAATCGCAATGGCAGACATGATGCCTCCTATCCAAGCAAAAATCATAAATACCTGGATGTAACTATCTATGGGTTTGTCCTTTAATCTCGGAAGTGTTTTTAAGTAGTCCTTAAGCGTATTTAATAAACTTCTTACGATCCATAATGTTAGAATTATAGAGAACACTATAAGTCCTTTTTCAATAATAATTTCAGAATTTCCAAAATCTGAAAACACATCAGGGGCAAATTCGAGTGCTATTAAAAACGGAATAATATGGGCAATATTCCGCGGGACTTTGTTTGAAATTAAAAGATCGTCAAAATTTGTTTTAGATTTTTTGGCAAATTGCGAAAATGCCCCAATCAATAATTTCTTGATGATGATATCAACAATAACGATTATTAAGAGTAAACCCAACAGTAAAATGAGCATATTTAGGTATTGTGCAACTTGTTCAGACAGACCGGTTTCAACTAAATAGTCGAATACTACATGTTTTAAACCTTTAGTCTGTACTGTGATGTCTTCAATGGTGCTGGTGTTATCCTGAATCATCTTGCGGGTCTTAAATATTTTTTATCGATATAAAATGTGCCAAAGGGAATAAGTGAAGCTAGTAGCACTATTCCAAATTCTTTGGTGGTCCATTTAAAATCGTTTTTGATCAAAAATGCAATAGCAATATAAGCTACAAACAGAAGTCCGTGAGGCATTCCCAAAAGTTTTACATATTGGGGATCGTTTGCCAAATATTTTATTGGGGTTGCTATAAACAATAATAAAATATAGGAGACACCTTCAAGAAGTGCTACAATTCGAAAGATATTTACAAATGAAAACATAGGGATTTATTTTGTGCAAAAGTAGAACACATAAGACTAAAAACCGTATGATTTAAGATTTATTTAAAGGGCATTAAATATGATAAGTCCGTAAATAGCAAACCTAACCAATCTAAGTGATCCATAAATAATTACGTTTTTAAATGGGAACTCAATAATTCCAGCAGCAATACACGAAATAGAAAAGGGGAGTGGTAATAACGCACCAACAATAATCAAAAAACCACCCCATTTTTTAGAGTTTTTTAGTTGCTTCTCCATCTTCACCTCTAAGTAATTATGTACTGAAGGTGTTTTTGTAATTGTACGTCCCATCCAATAAGACAAAAGTCCGCCTCCGTAGGATAGAAGTGCTAGTATGCTTAAATAAAACCAAGGGCTGTACATTTTTCCTGCCCAAGCAATAAAAATTTCTGGAGGAACAAGTCCCAATAATGTTTCTGAGACAAAAAAGAAACTTAAAACGCCATAAGAAGGTAATATTTCGGTAAGTCTTGTTAATGCTGCATTGATATCAAAAAAATGATTAACGGCATAAATAGCAATTACAATCCCAATAATATAAGGCAATGCCTTTTTTACTGCTTGCCACACAAATTTGTAAAACCCAGTATAGCTGTAATACTGATGCAGTAATTGCAGACGGGATTTTCCAGGATTTGGTTTTTGCTTTGGTTTCATGCCTAAATTTCAGAGGGAAGCACAAATATAAGACTGAATTTTTAAAACGGAGAAATAAACGATGTTAATTAGAGATTATTTAACAAAAATTAGTCTAAAAACGCAATTTAATGCCCGTAATTCGTGAATTCTACTTTTTATAACTACCATTTGCAAATTGAGACACCAATCTTCTATCGGCAGATCTGCACGTTGTAGGGAAATCAAAAAAGTATAAACACTCTGGTAATCCTTCGTTAAATGTAATTCTAACCGAACCTGAACTTTCGCCGTTCCAACCTGTGTATCTGTATTTTGCAGTCATTTCTGTTGGTCTATCTTGACTGTCTTTTTTTGTGATAGTGGCGTTCGAAATACTGCCGCGTCTATATCGGTTCATGGCCCATTTTTTTGAATGTTCAAAAACCAAATCCTCAGCTAATTTTGCAAAGTTTTGGTTAGTGGTTGAAATGACCGTTTTTTTAGCCGTTTTTCCAGAAATAGGAATCGGTTGTTTGTTGATGGCAAAACGTCTTAAATTTTCTTGAAATCGCATTAACCCTTTACTTCCACAACCATTCATTTTAATTAATGAAGCCAAATCTGCTTTTATGGCTTTCGATGTTTCCAGCATATTTAAGGCTTCTCCAATAGGATTTTTTTGTTGCATCATTTTATACATGTTGCGAAACACATCCACACTTTGGGATTTTTCAAGTGATATTTGTGCATTTCGCATTTCTGGTGTTGCATAGAGCCCTCGGGGTACATCAACCCACTCCACACAGGTTCTGCTAATTTCCCAACCATAACCATCTTTGGTCACTCTTTCGGTAACACATTCTGGTCTCATTAATTCCACTTTATTTGCTGGTAAGCTACTTGCGCAATTTATGGCGTATGCATCAATGTATTCGTTTAAAAGCAGTACGAATGTGGTCTCATCTTTATCAAAAGGAATATTGATGAAGTCGCCACGAAAAATGTTTGTAAAAAGTTTTTCATTTTGAAGTCCTGTTGTTGATAACGTAGGAGGGGTGTTTTGTGCAGATAAATTTGCAAATGAAGTACTGAAAAAGATTAGAGTAATTAAAAGGGTAAAACAGAATATTTTTAAATGATGGAAGGTTTTCATGCGTATAATAAGTTTTGATTGTACTAAAAATCTAGCAATTAAATATACAATAAACTGACTTATTTTTTAAATTAATGATTGTCAATTAGTGAAAAATATAAGTTTTTGTCATTCAGGGGCGAAGCAGAAGAAGCTTCAAATTATTCATCCAATAGTTTTGGATTATTAGTAATAATACCATCAACGCCTAAAGCGGTTAACTCCCTTGCTGTTTCAGAATTATCTACCGTCCAAACATTCACTTTTTTTCCGTTGGATTTTAAAATGTCAATGATTTCTCTGTTTGCAAACACATAATTGATGCTGTATTCATCAATATAGTTATACTTTTTTAAATCTAATCTATCAAAGCTATTGGAATATATAAAAGGCGAAAACTTAAATTTCCCAACAAACAATTTATGTAACGGAATTTTAGGATTTAAGGCATGAACAGTTTCTAAAACAGTATCGTCAAATGAGTGAATGATGACCCAATCTTCAGCATTGTATTTTTGAATGCTATTGAGAATGTTTTTTTCAATATTAGGATAATAGGAACTGCCTTTTTTTATTTCGATGATGAGCTGACATTTTCCATTAATCAGTTGAATTGCTGCTTCTAAAGTTGGAATTCTTTCATCCTTAAATTCATTTGAAAACCAACTGCCAGCGTCTAATTTTGATAGGTCTTTAAATGTTTTTTCTTTAATTAATCCAGTTCCATTTGTAGTTCTGTCCAAAGATGTATCGTGCATTAAAACAACAACTTTATCTGAGGTTTGTTGCACATCAATTTCAATTCTATCTGGGTTTTGATTTAAAGCAGCTTGTATTGAAGCCAATGTGTTTTCTGGAGCAAAACTTGAAGCGCCTCGATGTGCTATTATTTTGGTTTTATGTGTGTTTTCTTCATTGGAGAAATCTTTAAAAAAAATAGGGGAGAGTGATAAGCAGACATAGATAAAGCATATTAAAATAAAGGCTAGTAGTTTGTAGAATGCTTTTTTCATGTATGAATGCTTAGTGTATTTTAAGAATATCAATTAATATTTTATTGATATAAATAGTTTCCCTACCAATTTTTTCAGATGTAATAATGCCTATTTTCTCTAAAGCCTTTAAATATCGTGAAGCTGCTTTTCTCTCTACATTTAGTTTTTGAACTACATATTCAATTTTTGAATAAGGGTGTTCAAAAAGCAGTTCTATAAGCTCTTTTCTGTATATTTTGGGTGCTTCGTTCTGTACTATTTCTATGGTTTTGGAAAGCAGATTATTTATAGAATTAATTTTATCAATTGTTCTGGTAGCCATAATTTCTATAGCTTTTAAAATATATAAAATGTATGCTTCCCAATCGTTGGATGTATTTACTTTATTTAGAAGTCTATAATAGTCTGCTTTGTTTTCATTTATATATGAACTTAAATACAAAATAGGAATATCGAGAAGCTTATTTATTATTAAGTACAAAATGTTTAATATCCGTCCAGTTCTACCGTTTCCGTCGTAAAAGGGGTGGATACTTTCAAATTGATAGTGCAATATGGCTAGATTAATTAATGGAGGAACATCATCTTGGTTTAGGTTAAAATGTTCTAAAAAGTTGCTTAATAAATCTAAAATTTCGCTTTTTTCTTGTGGTGGGACATAGACAACTTCTCCTGTTTTATCATTTTTTAAAACAGTTCCTGCCATACTTCTTATACCTGCATTATTTTCAATAATTGTTTTTTGTAACAACTCAATATCTTTTAATCTTAAGAATCCCTGTTTTTTTAATAGATTATGTCCTAAGAAAATAGCTTTTCGGTAATTAATTACTTCTTTAACCTGTGGGGCTTGTTTTGTTTTTGTGTTTAACGCTTTATAGAGTTCATCTTGGGTTGTAATTATATTTTCAATCTCAGAACTATCCTTTGCCTCTTGAAGCACAACCGCGTTTATAAGCATTTCTTGATTAGGCATTGTTTGGGCTATCCCTTTTAATTCCCCTAAAGCTTTTGAGGATTTACTTAACTGCCTCAATATTTTTAGAGTTTCTACCTTTTCCCGTTTCGGAGGTAATTTATCAAGCGGTTTTATAGGGTGCATTTTGTCTCATATAATTATTATACGTACCAAAAATACAAAATAAAGTACATGTAGTGTGTTTGAAGTACCAAAAAGGGCTGTTTTTTTAGTTTGGTGTGCGATATCTTAAATGGAAAAATCTTAATGAATAGGTATTGAAAATATGTTGATGTTTGTTTTTAGGGGAAGAAGATAATATGTTTTTTATTTTGTGATTTTCGGGAAAGTTCGTTTAACGTGTTTGCGATCGAGTATGCAAAGCGTGTTTCTACTTAGAACTGAACCAAGCAATTAATCATGCTTTATTGTGGCTACTACTTATTTTTTAATGCGCTAATTTCTTTTTTTAATTCAGGAAGTTCTTTAATAATGATAGTCCAAATTACTTCATCCGAAATACTGTCATATTCGTGTGCAATTCGATTTCTAGTGCCGATAATTTTTTGGGCATTTTTAATTTCAATATCGGTATTTTTATATTTTAAAATTCTGTTAATTGCTTCTCCAATTATTTCTATATTTCGTTCTACAGCTTTTTTAGTTTTTAGGTCTTTTTGATACACCAAGAATTCTTTTTGTTTAGGTAAGAAATCAAAAATTTCATCAATAGACCTTTCAACGTCTTCAAGCCAAGAGTTAATTCTATTGTCCATAAATCAACACTTTGGTTTCATCAAGTTCTTTTCTGAAATATTGGTTTTTGATAGCTCTATATTCAATAAGGTCAATTTGACGCTTTAATAATTTTTCTAGTTTATCTTTTAGCTCAAAGTATAAGTTAGTGTATTCAAAGGGGTCATTTTCATTAAAATCCACAACAAAATCGATATCTGAATCATCGTTGAAATCATCTCTAGTTACTGAACCAAAAGCAGAGAATGTTTTAACTTTGTATTGTTCGCAAAGCTTTTTAATTAGATTTATATTTTTCTCGTTTATTTTCATATTATAAAAATAATCAAATTTCTTAGATGCTTGATTTTATCTGACGTTATTATAGCTTTAACCACAACTTTATATATATGAAATTGTTCTAATTTTTCACTTCCGAAGTTAAAAGATTTATTAGAAAACCTTCGCAAAGTTAAATCCCTTACCCCAACAAAAAACCCTTCAAATCCTCATACCTAGAAATAACCTCGGAAACTTTTTCTCGCCCCATAACAGACTGTATTTGCTCTGGTAATGGTTGCTTTTCTTTAATTACTTCTTCAACTACATCTAAAAATTTGGTAGGATGCGCAGTTTCTAAAAATACACAATGCGCTTTTGGGTTTTCTTTTAAATAGGCTTTAGAACCAAGGTAGCCAACAGCGCCATGAGGATCTGCTACATAGTTGTATGTGTTGTAAATCTCTAAGATGGCTGCTCTGGTTTCATCATCTGTAAAACTATAGGAAGACACGTTTTCTTTTAAAGACTCAAATTTATTTTTATAGATTTCTTGAATTCTAATAAAGTTACTCGGTGCGCCGACATCCATCGCATTACTAATGGTTTGAATGGATGGTTTTGGTTCGTATAATTGCGATTTTAAATATCTTGTAACCACATTATTTACATTATTCGAAGCCACAAAATGTTTAATAGGTAATCCTAATTGTTGCGCCATCATACCAGCACATACATTACCGAAATTCCCACTTGGTACTGAAAATACAATATCATCATAGGTGTTATGTAATTGCTTGTATGCAAACATAAAGTAGAACATTTGTGGTAACCAACGCGCCACATTAATTGAGTTTGCAGACGTTAACTGCATGTTGCTTGTTAGCTCTTCATCTAAAAAAGCGGTTTTTACCATGGCTTGACAATCGTCGAACGTACCATTAACCTCTAATGCTTTTATATTTTGACCAAGTGTAGTTAATTGCATTTCTTGAATATCACTCACTTTTCCGCTAGGATATAAAATCACAACATTTACACCTTTTACGCCTAAAAAACCGTTTGCTACAGCACCACCAGTATCGCCAGATGTTGCTACTAAAACAGTAACTTCATTCGTGTTATTTGTATTAAAATAACCTAAACAGCGTGCCATAAAACGCGCGCCGACATCTTTAAACGCCATTGTTGGCCCGTGAAATAATTCCAATGTAGAAATACTGTCGTCTAGCTTTACAACAGGAAAATCGAAAGACAAGGTTTCTTTTACAATCGTTTTTAAAACGTCTTCTGGAATTTCTGGAGACACAAATTGTTTAATGGCTTCGAATGCAATTTCAGAATTCGATAAATTATCGATGTTTTCGAAAAAGGACTTTGGTAATGGTGTAATGCTTTCTGGAAAGTACAAGCCTTTATCTGGTGCTAGTCCTTTGATAACTGCGTTTTTGAATGTTGTATTTGGTGCTTGTTTATTAAGTGAGTAGTAGTTCATTTTGTGAAAATTGACCGATGACGGATGATAGATGACCGAAGAGAAAGCGACGGTAGTATGAAATCTATAATCGGATTATGTTATTTTATGTTTTTGTTGAAAATTGACCGATGACTGAAGACCGATGACCGAAGAGAATAGCGACGGCAAAGTGAAATCTGTAATTGGTTGCATCATTTTATGTTTTTGTTGAAAATTGACCGATGACGGAAGACCGATGACCGAAGAGAATAGCGACGGCAAAGTGAAATCTGTAATTGGTTGCATCATTTTATGTTTTTGTTGAAAATTGACCGATGACGGAAGACCGATGACCGAAGAGAATAGCGACGGTAAAGTGAAATCTGTAATTGGTTATATGTTGTTTAAATTTATTCATTTTTTTTTTTTTTGAAAATATTTTCTTCAGCAGACCCTTCCGTCGCCCGTCATCCGTCTTCCGTCATTTTTATTAAATTACTTTATATTTTTTCTAAAAGCAATCATCATGTTCATAATATGATAGGATTCGTTATATAAATTTGTAAATTGTTCTTCAGTGATATAGTGTCGTCTTTTTGCTTTAAATAGACAGGTTACAACTTCTGCTAACGACCTGATGGAGTATCCTATAAACTTTTTTTGTTCTGGGTTTGACTGACCAATCGAACCTTCCGAAATATTTAATGCTATGGAATCTGACGCTCTACAAATTTGAGAAGATAAATTGAATTTCTCTCTGTCTGGAAAATTTAAAGACAATTGATCGATGGTTTCTCCAAAATCCATTGCTTTTTGCCAAATAATTAATTTCTCAAATTTGAATTTGTTCATTTTGTGAAGGTTGACCGATGACGGATGACAGATGACCGAAGAGAAAGCGACGGTAGTATGAAATCTATAATCGGATTATGTTATTTTATGTTTTAGTAAAAATTGACCGATGACTGAAGACCGATGACCGAAGAGAATAGCGACGGTAAAGTGAAATCTGTAATTGGTTGCATCATTTTATGTTTTTGTTGAAAATTGACCGATGACTGAAGACCGATGACCGAAGAGAATAGCGACGGCAAACTGAAACCTGTAATTGGTTATGCGTTGTTTAAATGTATTCATATTTTCTAGATATTATTTTCTTCAGCAGACGACACTATCCTAAAATCTGTGTAAGTTTCAAAACTCAGGGTTAAATTATTTATAGTTTAATCCTGTTTTCAAATATAGCTAAAAATTGGTTCAATATAATTCCCCAATTTCTAATTGGCATTG
>NZ_JBFDAE010000009.1:0-196012 GCF_040720935.1 Algibacter sp. 2305UL17-15 | reverse complement strand
TGGTTTTATGGCGCAAGACTGCCCGGCGGCAGAAAATGCGGCGTTAATTTGTTCCATAATATTATCGCGCTAAGGCGCTAAGGCGCAAGGAGGGCTGGAAATACTTGTATATATATGGAGGGCGAACGAATATTTTTGGGCACTAGGGATTATCTGTACCTGCCCCTATTAAAGCGGCATGCTCTTAAGGCCTGCTTCCTGAAGCCCCAAATACCTATCTGGTCGATATCTGGGCAGGCCTTCCAATGGCCTGGGCTGAAAACGGACTTTGGCGGACTGAAACGCGTTAGGGATAGAAACGGCATCCTTTGTGCGAAGCTTAAGATGTGATAATTTATAATTTAGCAAAATGTTCATTGATTGGAGAGATCCCGAAACAGGTTCGGGACTGCTTCGCAGAAAGATATAGTGGATAGCCCGACCCTTTTTGGGGAACGCCCTAAAAATCATATTACAGAAAGAAATCCCAAACTACTCCGAATCTTATCGTGAAATCTCTATATGGTGTGTTTGGTGCGGCATAGTAATCGTAGCCTGTGAACGCGGAATTGAAATGTTCTGCTTTAAAAAAAATGCGTGTTTGCCTGATTTTGGCGTTCAGGAAGAAATCTAATCTTGGGAAACCCCCATATTCTCTGTCGGTTTGCACATAAAACTCTGCCAATACTGGATTATATGCATCCATATAATACTTTGTGAAGTAGTTTAGGGTTACTCCTGTTTGCAAATACATGGCTTTTTGAAATATTTGCGAACTGTAATAGAGGGTGTTCCTTGTGGTTAATTGAGGTACGTTGAGAACATTATTATCGTCTTGTACGTTTTGATATAATATGGTGTTGTTTAGTGCAAATTTCCCGACGCTGATTTCGTTTTCTAGTTTGGCTCTTAAATAACTGATGGTTTTATTGTTTTGAAACGCTTTTATGGATTGTGTTGCAGTTTCGTTTTCGTCTTGCTTGAAATAAACATGGTCTGATATTGTGGAATAGTCTATCGTGAGGTCTGCTATTTTTTTATACTTGATTTGAAATGCCAATTGTTGCGTTTCTATATTATTGAATTTATTTTGCCAATTGTAATTTTGATAATTACTTTGATAGAGCTGCGCGTTAAAATTTGGTGCTCTTGAACTGTGATTAATTGCCGCTTTTGCTAGAATGTCTTCGGTAAAATTGAATGATGCATCTGCCTTAAAGTAATTACCCGAAAAATCTCCCGTTACATTGACACCTAATTCGCCTTCTAAATTAAAACCCCTGTAATATTTATGGTATTTTCCGCCTGTGCTATAAATATTGCCTTTTAATCTGTTTACAACGGTATTATTGGTTAACACAACTACCTTATTATAACCATAGTTGTAATGGGTATTGCTTGCATTAACATAAAAGTCTCCCAATGCATTATTTAAATAGTGCAGTTCGAACTGGTTGTATAATTTTTCTAGTGTCACACGATCTCTAAAGCCCGAACTAGAAAATGCATCGCCAAAAAAGGAGGCGTTTGCACTACTACTCTCGTCGTACTGAAAGGATTTATCTTCAAATGATATGATATGCTTAAGTTCGAGTTTACTTTTTGATGTTGAGTCGTTTAGTGTTTTTGCTAGTGATTTCTTAACCACTCTATTAAAGAAGCTATAACTATGGTCCAGGTGAAACCGCTTTCCTTTTAAGATACTTTCCGCATTTTCAAAATTCACTTCTAATATGGAACGGTCTAAAAATTCGTCTACACCTAGTTCAAAATTTTCGGCGGAATCGGCCTGGAGTCCGCCATTTTCTTGATTTAGCAAATCTTGCATGACAATATGCCCTCGCATTTGATAGCGGTTATCTTTAGTTTTATAATTTGTAGTAAACCTAAAATTACCTGTGCTGGTTAAAATGTGCTGGTATTGTCCTAAGGAACGCATCCCTTTGTAGGCTATTGAAAAATTAAACTGGGGTGATGTGTTTACGGTAAAGAAGGAGTCGGCTAATTGTCCTTGTTCGAAGGCTGTTTTAAAAAACAATTCTGTTAATGGTGTTGGGACATTGTAATAATAAATGTCTTCAACTTCCATGTAGTTGAAATGCCTTGCCCTTGCTCCAAAACTTGGTAGAAGCTGAGTGTTTTCGAAGTTATGGGTTAAGCTATTATAGGTTTGCCCTAGATTTGAGAATGGCATTAAGCCGAAATTATCCCGTCTTAAATAATTGAACTTGTATTCCTTTTGGATGGTTAATGTAGTATCAACATGGGTGGTATCGTTTTTATGTGATATAATGAGGTAGTCCTTTATATTGGCTTTTTTACCTTGGGCTCCTTCGGGATCTAATCGGTCTAGTAGGTTTTTTTTTGGTTTTTGCCCTCTGGAATTAACGGCAATACTATCTTGGGCAGTAATTGAAACGGTATCTGCTTCCTTGATTTGCTGCTGCTTTTCAGTAATAGTTTGCCCAAATACAACCGATGAGAAACACACACAAAATAAAACGTAAACTAACTTCTGCATAAAATTTTAAAACGTTGCAAATGTAAATACAAAATATGATAACGTTGTAAAATGAGAAAATTATTTATTTTAAAAAATTTAACTAGATATTCAAATTGATGCAAACAAAAAAGTTCGTAATTTTTTACGAACTTTTTTTGTACTATAATTTAAACCATAAATTACTCATCCCAATAATTTATTTCTATGGTTGGATCTGCAACATTAATCATTGAGAATGTTCTATTGGCAAAACCTTCTAAGCTACCTGTATTATTTAAGTAAAAGCCTTCAGGACCTCCCATATAAAGATCTATCAAAGGTTGAAATATAGCTTTTGTACCTGGAGTTACGCCATTTGACAGGCCGTTATCAGTAATTACTACTATACCATCAGTAACAACAAAATCTACTCCAAATAAAAATGCACCAAAATTTGTTCCGAAGAAAAGCACAGGAACGTTTCCATCATTTAAATTATTATAAAGAATAAAGTCTATGGTAAGTCCATATGTGGTTTCTAAAAACGATGTATAATCTGCATAGAAACTATGATACGCTGTGCTCGATTTAAGTGGTTCCTCAAAATTAACCCAAGCTCTATTTCTTCTAACTCCAAAATCATAAGGATCGAGAGGTGTTACTGGGGTGCTACCATAACCTATTTTAGCAGTAACGCCATCAACAACAGAAACATATTCAAAGCCTGAAGAATCGTCAAACACAAAATCTTCAATTAAAACACCATTAACCTCTAAGGCAGGACTTATAGTTAATCCATCCTCGGTAAATGCGATTCCGAATTCTTCATCAGAAACAGTTCCATCATCAGCTTGTGTTGTTGGGTTTGCAAATAATTTTATATTGTCATAATTGAGGGCATATCTTTTAACAGAAGAACCATCATCAACACTCATAAAAGGGAAAGAGGTAACACTATCAGAATCTACAAATTCGTTCCTTCTATTTAATGACTTTTCTGCGCTAGCAATACTTTCACTTTCAAAATCAGAAAACCCAGTTGGCTCTAGCACAAGAAACCCTGTATCTCTACTTCTGATATCACGAAAGGTTAACACACCACTATCATTTGAAAAAAATTGAAAAACAGAAGTACCTTTAAAACCTGTACCAACTAATCCTGTAATTTCTGGATTACTTACTTTTTGAATATGGTTTCTTGTTGTGAAAACCAACTCTGTCGCGCTCCCTAGCCTAACATCATATGACGAAGTCTCGATATCTAGATTTTCATCAAAATCAGATGTCATTTCTACAGTACCGTCTTCATTGAACTTCATGTAGAATGTAAAACCACCAAATTCGTCATTTTTCGTGAAATAAACCCCTTTAAAACCACTTGTTTCAGATAACAACGAGTTTAAAAGTTCAGCATTTCTTTGAGTAGCCCGATCAGCTGGGGCTTCGTCAAATACAGACTCAGCTCTATCGACGTTGCTACAGGAATTTAGGATCACAAACAGCAGTCCAACAAACCAATATTTAATATTTATCTTTTTCATAGTTTTTAATTTACAAGTTCTAATGTTGCAGCTTCTGTTAAAGCCTGCAGCTCGTATATATCTATATTAAAATTAACTTTGTAATATTCTACAACCATAGACTCTTTAAGTCGTATTATTTCTTTAGCTCTTTCACTAGTGATACTTTCTATAATAGCATCAAAGTTTTCTTTAGAATTAGTTAACATTTCTGAAACCATTTCAACAAAATCTTCCCCAGCCTGACTTGATCCATAAGCTGTTATATAACCTAATTCCCTGGCTTCTTCATCCGTTCGGTTAAACCATTGTGCTGTATAATCAGCAGGATTAATTAATCCATAGTTTATATCGAATGGAATATTCTGGTTTAAGATATGCCCATACTCATGCTGAACTGTCTTTAGAGGTCTCTTAATATCATCTGCATTAGTGAAATCAAGAAAATCAATATTAAAAAGTGTGATTTTAGTACCTGCCTCAGCAACTCCAAGTGTTATGGTAGGACTATTTGGGTTATAATTAAAGCTACCTACAAAATTAAACTGTCTTGGCGCAATTTTCTTTATAAAATCTGCACCTCCAACTTGGGTGTATGGCTCTATCCAAACTTTTTGTAAAGCTTCTGCCACTGGTTGCACACTAGATTCTAAAGGCGGGTGCAAATATCGGGCAACATCAGTATCATTAATATCCCATTTGTACAGAACTTCTATATTATAGGGTGCCACAAAGTTTTGACGTAACCATATATCCAAATCATTAAGAATTGGCGGATTAGTATCTATTTGACTTTCGCCAACAGCATCAGAGCCATCATTACAAGATATTGCGAACAGCAAAATTGTGCTTGATAAAGCTATGTATATGTATTTTTTCATTTTGATAAAATTTATTTTTATTATCTAGGGTTTTGTTGAATTCCGAAAGACTGAGCAGATTCAGGAATTTGCAACTGTCTTCTGTTATCACCTTTTGGCAATGTGACTACATTTCCAAAAAAATCACGATGGTTTATGACCATATTGTGTCGTTTATTATCAAACCACCTTAACCCTTCAGCATAAAAAATTGTTCTTCTAATGGTTAAAACAGCATTAACGAATGCTAGAGATTCCGTTGGTATGGTGTAAAATGGCGTGTACAAACTAGTATCGGCAACAGCAAAACGAGTTTGCACGTCAGTAGGGTCTAATTCATCAAAAGCAGCAATATACTCTCTTGTTTTAACAGAATAGGATAAGTTAATATCATCTGTAGCTTTATCTAATTCGCCCAACATAGCATAAGCTTCTGCTCTGTTTAAAAGTGCTTCATCTGTTGAAAATAGCACATATCCTGTATAGTAAGTACCAATGTTTGCAGCCTGGTTTGTAACTTTAAAAAAGTCTTGAAATTTAGGAATATTGTTAACCAAATCCCCACTTCCATAAATAACATAGGACCAAGGTTGCCCGGTTCCATTCGCCGCTGGAAAAATCACATCCACTAAGGCTTCGCTTAACTGGTATCTCGATGTGGCGTAAGCATTAACTGAATAAATAGATACAGCAGATACCAATAGTAGATTAGCAGGTTCTTGTGTAGAAGAAGCAAATCTTAATTGTTGTTCTGAGTAGGTTCTTGGTCTATATTCGTTTTCCCAATCTCTAAGAACGCTTGCATCTCCAACACCTAAAGCTAAAGTACTATGATCTATAACTTTTTGCCATTCGGCAGTATTAAGGTAAAAACGAGATGCAAAGGCATGTGCTGCTCTTTTAGTGAAATGAAAGGCTGGCACATCATAATCATCTTTAATTAAAGGTAGGCCAACTTCTAAATCTTCTCGAATATTTGCATATACATTTTCTACAGTACCTCTTTCATAATCTCCCAACAAAACTGTTTCAGGCTCTGTAACATAAGGTATACCCAAGTCTGAACCTGCAGTAGATGGATTATAAGCTTTAGAAAATATATTAACCAACATATAATGTGCATATGCACGACAAATTAGAGCTTCACCTTTTAGATGATTTAATGCCTCACCCCCACCTAATTCTTCTATTGAAGCTAGAGCTTGATTAGCCTGTGCAATCGCTTTATATGCTCTATTCCAGTAATATGTAGGCGTTTCTGTATCTGTATCGTTAATGTCATTCCAAAAATACATCTCTTCATTGACTCTAATATTTTCGGCACTAGGCCCTTTATCATCAGCATTATCGCTCATGGGCTCCAAGAAAGGAACATAAGCAGCATCTGGATAAGCCCCTACCAATAATTCGCCTATTTTTTCAGCAGAATCTATTGTTGTTCTATTGTCTGGCGTTTCATCTAAAATATCGTTACACGACGACACTAATAAAACAAAAACCAGAAGTTTAATTAAATTAAAATTTATTTTTTTCATAGTATTCATTTATTAAAAACCAACATTAAGAGAGAACGTAAATAACCTTGAAATAGGATAAGCCACACCACCAGATCTGAAAAACTCTGGATCTTGACCTCCCAATTTAGAATCTGAATAGATTAGAAATGGGTTGGTACTTTGTAAACTTGCTCTCATACTAGAAATACCTAACCTATCAGTAACTTTTTTATCTAAAGTGTACCCTACTGTAATATTCTTCATTCTTACAAAACCACCATCGGCCACTCGTTCTGTAGAATAATTGTAGGCATTATATGCTCTACGTAAATCGTTGGGTTGATATGATTGCAATACACTTTGAGAAGGTATTACTGGAACATTAGTTATATTTTCGTCTCCGGGAAATAACCAACGGTTTACAAATTCCCTTGGAAATACACTTAAGTCATCATACCGTGAACTATAAGTTGGTGCCAATCTTATTTTATTCCCTGCGGAGAATGACACAAAGAAACTAAAATCCCAATTTTTATATTTAAAGTTGTTTGCCAGGCCTCCCGTTAAATTAGGTTCTGTTGAGCCTTCGTGCTTTAAATAATCCAACACATCTTCTGTATCTTGAAAATCTATCAAAGCGTAAGGATCGTTAGACTCAAACTCTGGATCTTGAGTTAAGAACTTAGGTAAACCAAATTCATCCAATCCTTCAAACCGAAATGAAAACAATGAACCTTTAGGAAAGCCAACAGCATTACCTCTACCAGTTCCTGTTACTAAATCAAAAACGTTAGCTTCTTGCTTAAGCGAAGTCACTTTTTGGTTAAAGTGCGAAATATTAAAACCAGATTTCCAAGAAAAGTTATCTGTGTCAACGTTTACGGTATTTAGCTGAAACTCTATACCATTGGTTTCCATTTCAGAATTATTACCTAGTTTGATAGATTCCCCACCAATCCCCGTAGTTCTTATTAAATCTATTAAATCTAGACCTTTTCTGAAATAGGCATCAAAATTCATCATGATGCGATTGTTAAAAAACCCAATATCCAAACCTAAATTTAGTTCTAGAGTTTTTTCCCAAGTCAACTCGCTGTTTTGTAAATCTTCGATGTTGATAAAGTTTTCTCTATCATCATTATCAAATCTATCCGTGATTTGATTTCTAAATACGGCTAAATTATTAGTTGCATTATCAGCCAATAGGGCAACTAAACCATAACTTGGTCTGAATGCCATACTTGAGATAACATCTGAATTTTGAATAAAATCTTCTTTATCAATGTTCCACTTTGCACCAATAGTATATGTTGGCAACCATCTAGACTCTCTCGATTTTCCAGCTCTATTAGACCCTTCGTAATTACCTGTTACATTCAATACGTATTTCTT
This sequence comes from Algibacter sp. 2305UL17-15, assembly GCF_040720935.1. Lineage (NCBI taxonomy): Bacteria > Pseudomonadati > Bacteroidota > Flavobacteriia > Flavobacteriales > Flavobacteriaceae > Algibacter > Algibacter sp. 2305UL17-15. Next base: position 188,283 of record NZ_JBFDAE010000009.1, on the reverse strand, counting down.
ATTATAATCATAAGTTACATTTGCGAAAAATGATGCTTCTCTTTGTCTGGTTTCTTGAGAAGAAAAATATGGATTACCCTCTAAAATAGCTTTCCTTAAAATATCCGGATCTGTAAACACTGTACCTCCACGAGTAAATTGGTAACCATATCCTGTATTACTGCTTGATGAACGGTCCGTATACCTATACTCTTGACCTCCATAAATTCTCAATCCGTGTACATCATCGTTAAAACGTTTTGTCCAGTCCAATGTGTTTCTTAAGGTATATGTAACAAGGGTATTTTTAGCGGTAATTAAAATACCTCCAACTGGTAATACTACTCTTGGTAATGCATTAGGAGTGTCTGGATCACTAAACAAAAAGGTATTCGCATTTCTTACAATAGTAGTTTCAGCAGACCTGTATGCCGCTGCAACATTAGAATTTTCAGTAATGGCATGCTCACCGTTTGATGTTACATAACGTGCAGAACCTAAAAAGCTGTAATTTAAATTATCGTTGAGCTTGTATTCAGCTTGTCCCTGAAACTTTATATCAGCAACATTCAATTCTATATTATTGTTCTCTAATTCATTTAAAATATTAAAGGGTGCCCAATTGTAACGCGAATATTCTAAATTACCATCATTGTCCCTTGGTCTTAGTGCTCTACTAGTATTCAATGAGTAGCTAAATGGGTTGATGTCAAACTCTCTGGTAAATGAACCACCAACCACATCTTCCTGTCTTGCAAAAGTACCAGGCGCTAACTGATTTCTGATAGAACCCTGTAATTGCGTGGTTATCTTTAATTTGTTATCGTTTAAGAAAAATGTATTCCTTAAATTTCCCGTAATTCTTCTCACTCTATCGGCAACTGTCCATCCAGCATCAGTATAATATCCTAAAGACGCATAAGTAGTAGAAGTTTCAGAACCACTTGAAAAACTCACAGTATGCGTTTGAGTAGGCGTTGCTCTAAATAAGGTTTTAAACCAATCTGTATTTGCCAATTCAAATTGTTGTAAAAATCTTGCACGAGCTTCTGGCGTATTTTCCAATTGGTAAGTACCAGTAGTTTCGTCAAAATTATTGATGGCTCTGTACATTATATTATAGATACCTCCATATCTTCCTTGAAAAGAAGTCGGTAAATCTAAAAACCCTTTAGATTCCAATTCTCTGTAAACAGAAACAGTTTCTTGAGAATTTAACAAATCATAATTGGTATATCTTGGGATGTCTCTAACGGCATACTCCGATTGATAATTAAACGTAGGTTTTTGATTCTTTTTACCAGACTTGGTAGTAATTACAATTACACCATTTAGTGCACGTGCTCCATATAAAGCAGAAGCCGAAGCATCTCTAAGAATTTCAAAACTCTGGATATCTGAAGCATTTAAACCTGCAACAGCTGAACTTAATAGTGTGGCAGGATCTCCTGAAACCAAATCTGAGACAGATAAGTTTACAATTTCCTCCTGAATAACCCCATCAATAATCCAAATAGGCTTAGTGTCTCCTAATATAGAAGATGAACCACGAATGGTAATTCTAGGCGCTGCCCCAAAAGTTCCGGTAACGTTTTGCACACTTACACCAGCTGCCCTACCCTCTAAAGCCCTGGAGATATCTGCAACACCATCTAGCTTAATTTCTTCAGCCTTAATGGTTTGCGATGCGCCTGTAAAAAGCTCTCGCTTTACGTTTTGATACCCAGTAATTACTACGGTATCTAAACTTTCAAGATCTTCTTTTAAAGTTACGTTTATGGTATTACTATCACCCACCGTAACCAGTTGCGTTTCCATACCGATAAAACTAAATTTTAGTGTCTCGCCAGATTTGGCATTAATGGTATAGTTTCCGTCAAAATCTGAAACTACACCTCTACGGGTACCATCAATAATAACGGTCACACCGTCTAATGGCAAACCATTTGCATCTGTAATTGTTCCCGTAACCCGGTTTTCTTGAGCATTGGACAATTGAATTGAAAACGCCAGTAAAAACGTCATCAACCAGGTCAACTTTAATTTCATATAAATAATTATTTGAGTTAGTCTTTGACGAATTTCTTAATATTATCTTAAAGAAACAAAGAATTAGTTTAAAAGTTATTATTTAAAATGAATTTTTAACATTTAAATCATTGAATTTTATTAGAAATAGCTTTAATCTATTAGTGAAAGTTTAATAAAAAAGCGGAATATGTAATTATTCCGCAATGCAAATTGAATATTCCTCATAAAAAACTTAAAAAATACTATGTATGCATAATATTTTTGATTTGTGTCTATTTTTATACTTTTGACGCATGCTTAAGATAAAAAAAACGGAATACGCCTACGAATGCGGCACAGACGAAGCTGGCCGAGGTTGTTTAGCCGGTCCTGTTACCGCTGCCGCCGTAATTCTACCTGATACTTTTAAGAACGCTATACTGAACGACTCTAAGCAATTAAGCGAGTTAAAACGTGATGTGTTAAAGCCCATTATTGAAAATGAAGCGGTAACTTTTGCGTTTTCACACGTGTTTCAAGAGGAAATTGACGAGATAAATATTTTGAATGCTTCCATTTTAGCGATGCACCAAGCTATAGAAAAGTTAAATCCTAAGCCAGGATTTATTATTGTAGATGGCAATAGATTTAAACCTTATCTCAAAATACCGCATGAAACCATCATAAAAGGAGATAGCAAATTTTTAAGTATTGCCGCGGCATCTATTTTGGCAAAAACGTCTCGTGATGCTTATATGAATAGGATTCATGAGGAATTCCCAATGTATAACTGGAAACAAAACAAAGGCTATCCAACAAAAGAACATAGAGAGGCCATTAGGACATATGGTATTACAAAATACCACAGAAAATCGTTTAGATTATTACCAGAACAACTGAAGTTAAAGTTTTAAGTTTTATATTTTTGCATAAATTGCTTCATCCATGAGATTTTTTTCTTGTTCCCTCCTACTTATCCTGTTTTTTAGTTGTTCTAAGGCTAAAGATAAGCGCAACCAACTTATAGATTTTGTGCCTAAAAGTTCTCAAATAATCGTAAAAACCACTCATCTCGAAAGTCTTAAAAACAACTTGGAAAACAATGCATTTTTAAATACCCTTTCTAAAACTTCAAATTATAAAGATTTAGAACGTCGTTTGAGACCTTTATCAAATTTTAATGCAGATGGCGAAGCCCTAATTTGTCTTTCAAAGTCTCAAAACGATAGTCTTCAATATACCTTCATCACTAAATATTCAAAAACACTTTTTCAAACAGATTCGTTGCAAAATTATATTGAAGAAACCCTTAAGTATAAAAACAAAAGCATCACAAAATCTAAATTGGAAAGTGATGAGTTCTACAGCACCATTATAGATAGTGTGTTTATAGTATCTTCCTCTAAAAACAGTATTGATAGTCTTTATATATCTTCTGAAAAAAATTCCGAATTTGAAAAGATGTATGCTGTATCTGGTAAAAACGAAAATGTATCTGTTCTCCTAAAAACGAATAACTCATTTACACCTTCTTTTTTTATTGAAGACGCATTAAAAACGAGTGAACTGACTGATTTTTTGACACTAGATACCGAAATCATTCAGGATGACATCCTTATTAATGGTATTGCAAAATCAGCGGATTCCTCAAAAAAGATTCTTGACATTTTTAAAAATACCGTTCCTCAAGAAAATCAAACACAACATATTGCACCATCCAATAGTGACGGTTTCCTAAGTTTTACATTCGATAATTTTGAAGTTTTTAATTCTAATCTTAAACATTATCATCATCGAGATTCAATAACAACTCAAACTCAATTGTTTGATAATATTATTGAAGTTGGTTTAATTTATGAAGACAATCAACGTGCCGTAGTATTAAACTCAGTTGACGTTATTGCTACCCAGGATGCACTACTTTCAGAACAAAATAAAATAGAAACTTACAGGGATATTGATATTTTTAATTTCTCCAAGACAAATTTATTTACGGATACTTTTAAACCGCTAATAAGCACTATAGAAACTTCTAAATACTGCACAATAGACAGTTATTTTGTGTTTGCAAATTCTATCGAGCAATTACAGAATATCATTGCCAATTATCAAAATAAAACGACACTAAGTTCTCGAACCCATTATACAGAACTCAGCAAAAATTTAAGTAGTGCCAGCTCATTGCTATTAGTTTCTAAACCAGATTTTCTTGAAAAAATATCATCTAAAAACCTGAAAGGAAACCATAACCTAAATTTAAATAGTTATGCGCTTTCTGCAACTCAGTTTATATACGACTCTAATTTTGCACATGTTCATGGTGCTCTTATAAAAAGTAAAAAGAGGGGCGTTCAAAATTCAGTCTCTGAAACTTTCAATATTAAACTTGATGCAGATCTCTTAAACACGCCCCAGTTCGTAACAAATCATGTTAGCAAACAAAAAGAAATTGTTGTTCAAGATATCAATAACAATCTCTATTTAATTTCGAATAAGGGAAAAGTGCTTTGGAAAAAACGACTTAACGGTGCTATTCTAGGTCCTATTGCACAAATTGACATGTACAAAAATGGAAGATTACAACTGGCGTTCACAACACCCCATAGTCTTTATGTACTAGACCGAAAAGGAAGGACGGTGTCTCCGTTTCCAATGAAATTTAATGATGAAATCACGCAACCACTTTCAGTTTTCGATTACGATAAAAACAAAAAATACCGTCTGCTAATTACTCAAGGGAAAAACGTTTTAATGTACGATGCCAGAGGACAAATTGTAAAAGGATTTACATTTAAAACCGCGAATGGCGACATTTTAAGTCCCCCAAAACATTTCAGAATTGGCTCAAAAGATTATTTAGCGTTAAAAACTAAAAACAAACTTTATATTTTAGATAGAACAGGAAAAATGCGTTTATCTCCGAAAATTAAAAGTGACTTATCTAAAGAGCCCATTTTTCTACATCAAAATAAATTCACTACTACAACTAGTAACGGAAAATTAATTAGTGTTGATACTAGGGGAAACACCTCGGAAGTGAATCTCAACCTGACCTCAAATCATAATTTAGAGACTACAAGTAAAACTCGCGTTACGTTTCATGACAACAAATTGGGCATAAAAAGTAGAGTTTTAGAGTTGGATTATGGCAACTATTCAAGACCGCGTATTTTCTACATCAATGATAAAATTTACGTTGCTATAACAGATTTACAGGCTAAAAAAGTGTACCTCTATGATAGCCAAGGACAATTAAGACCAAATTTCCCTGTTTATGGTAATTCCGCTATTCATATGGAAAATATTGATGCTGACAGTAATTTGGAATTTGTTGTAAAAGGGGATAATAATATCGTTTTACTCTATCAAATCAATTAGTTTAATTGTAATTAACATCTTAATGTTGATTAAAACATGAGAAGCTTTTTGTCGATAAAAAACTAATCTCTATCTTTAGCTCGCTATTAATCAAAAAATTAGAAATGACATTTCCAAAAAATGCGCAAAGCATCTTAGTTTTTGGGATATTACTATTATTCTTAACACCAAACATTTACGCTCAAACCAAAAGACTTAAACGCCCCAGTAGCCGGGTAGGCATCTATAGTGTAGATCAATTTGTAAGGGAGTCTTTCGATATATACGATAAGGTTTACAAATATGATGGTTATGCCGAAGCTGGAACACCACTTGACGATGAAGATATTGATGTCTTGGAAGATGCGCTGAATGATTTGGAAGGTTTAAGCGATAGTGCCCCAAATATTTTGGGCGATGTAGATAAGGGCAACGCTTTTAAAAAAGCAAAGGCTACATTGCAGATGAACAAGGCGCAAAAAGCCCTAAAATACAGTATTAAAACAACTAAGGAACTACTAACGAATCAACGTGAGCGGGATAAAAAAGATGACGATTCTGATGAAACAACTTCAAAAGACGACAATTCTGAAGATACTAATTCTACCGGTAGAGATACCGATGGTAAAACTGAAGACACGAAAGAAGACTCAAACATCTCTGACAACTTAGAAGTTTACAGCAAATATGATTTTGTGCCAGGAGACAAATTGTTGTTCTTTGATGATTTTGCCAAAGATTTTATAGGCGATTTTCCGAGTAAATGGAACACCAACGCATCGGGCGAGGTCGTAAAAATTGGTGATAAAGGGAAATGGTTTGAGTTGAAGACCGGTTATGGTGTTTATTATGTCCCGGATGTTGAAGATTTACCAGAAGATTACACCATTGAATTTGATATCCTAACAAAAGGTATTGGCCAGCAAACCTCATCAACAGCAAGGCTTCATGTTATTTTAAGCGATAACAATAAATTTAATGACGGAACTGCACATTACGCAAACGTTTCACTTCCGTTAGGGCAATATGGAGCGTTCTCGATTAGGGCAAAAAATTATTTTAACAGAGGCGGCGGCGCCGTTAACACCGACATAAAAGCAGATCTTAGAAAAGCCATACTAAATCAACCGCACATCGCTATTTCTGTTACTGAAAAACGTTATAGACTTTGGGTAAATGAAACTAAATACATTGATATCCCTAGATTTATAGAAGTAGAAAACGTTCTTAAATATTTAAAATTCCATCTTAATAATTTAAAGGATAACGAAGAGCATCTTTATATTTCTAATTTAAAAGTGGCTGAAGGCGGTGTAGATTTAAGACGTAAATTACTTTCCGAAGGAAAAATATCTACCAATGGTATTTTATTTGATTCTGGTTCGGCAAATATCCAACCCCAATCTTTGGGGATTGTGCGCCAGATTTCCCAGGTTTTAATGCAAGATGAAACTATTAGATTAAATATTGTTGGACATACCGATGCAGATGGGGCTGATGAGGCCAATTTAAAACTCTCTAAAGCGCGAGCTGCTGCGGTTAAGGATGCATTGGTCAACATTTACAAAATTGCTCCAGACCGACTTGAAACTGATGGTAAAGGTGAAAGTATGCCAATAGGCGACAACAGCACCAGCGATGGAAAAGCACAAAACAGACGCGTAGAATTTATAAAAATATAACCTTATGAAAACGAAACTATTAGTTTTAATCTGTGCTTTATTGCTAAGCTTTTCTGGTGTGGGCCAAAATGCCTGTAGTGTTTATTATCCATTTAAGGAAGGTGCTAAATTTGAAATGACCAACTACAGCAAAAAGGGCAAAAAAGAAGGTCTTGTAAAATACCATGTCTCTAAAATTGACGGCGATACTGCTACAATTGAAACAACAGTTTTAGATGATAAAGACAAGGAAATTACAACCACTTCATATGAAATAACATGTGTTGGCAATAACATTTCCATCGATTTTAAATCTATGATAAATCCAGATATGTTGAAGCAATATAAAGATATGGACATGGATATTTCTGGTTCTAATATCGAATTGCCAAACAATTTAGATGTTGGTCAAAAATTAAAGGATGCAAATCTCGTTATGGCAATAAACATGGGAGGCATGAAAATGAACATGACAATAGACATGGTAAATAGAACTGTTGATGCAAAAGAATCTATTACCACGCCTGCTGGCACCTATAATTGCTTTGCTTTGAGTTATGATTCACAAATGAAAATGGGTATAAAAACGTCTTTTACAATTAAAGAATGGATTGCCGAAGGTGTAGGCGTTGTAAAAACCGAAACTTACAATAAAAAAGGAAAACTACAGGGATACTCAGAGCTTACAAGCTTTAGTAACTAATTTTAATACCAAGATTCAAGTCCCCGAATTCTAGAGCGTCAAAGTTTTACTTTGGCGTTCTTTTTTTGTGCTAAATTTAAAAAACTCTAAACTTCTCGATAAAATTTTTCATCAAAAATCACTCGAAGTGACATAAGATTTAATAGTATTGTAGTCTCAATAAAAAACACATGATTTCAAGAAAAAACGCCTCCATTTCAAAATTCATCATCCACAAAGTTGGAAATAAGTTTAACGACACAAAAAATGCATTTTCGGAAAAGTTAGTCGATTTTGATGAAGCCAGTTATGATTTAATGCTGCCATTTTTATTAAAACCTTTTGGAAGCCTGGTGCAAAGCCATCGTTTTAATCATCATGCCAATGTTGCGCTTAATGAAATTAATAGTTATGCAGCGCAATTGTTTGATGCCGATAGTGACGCTTCTTTTATTGAAGTTTCAAAACATATCGTGATGCATTTATACGAGCAGTCCAGCTCTGCCCAGATAAAAACTGGTGATGTTTTAATCGTGCAATTTGAAGGCATTGAATTTAGGGACATGACAACCAATGCTATTGGCATTTTCAAAATAGAAAGCAAGGTCAACTTCTTTCAAACCTATTTAGAAAACAACAGTTACGATGTTTTGGTCCAAAAAGGCATCAATTCTAAAAAAGTAGATAAAGGCTGTTTAATTTTAAATCAAAGTGACGCAGAAGGCAATATTATTTTTACTGTGGACAATAATAGTTATGATGCGCAATATTGGATCAATCATTTTTTAAATATTAAATATGCAGATGATGCCAACAACCACACACAACAATACATAGAGCTGTGTAAGGACTTTTCAACCGAAATCTTAAAAACCAGTTATGGCGCACAAGAACAAAATATATTTTTAGCCAAAACCATCGACTTTTTTAAAGAAAATGAAATTGTAAATGTAGCACGTTTTAAGGATGAATTATTTGAAGACGAAAAACATATTAGAGAGTTTGAAAATTATAAAAAGGAATTTGAAGGCGAACAAAATTTAGTCATTCGCAATCAGTTTGATGTTGCCGAAGCGGTTGTCACTAAAGAAAAGCGAAAGATTAAAACTGATATTAAACTAGATACCAATATTCAAATTAAATTAGATATTGATGCGCCTGATGCTTCCTCAGAATATTTAGAACGTGGTTATGACGATGAAAAGAAAATGCATTATTATAAGGTGTTTTTTAATGCTGAGGCTTAGCTTGGGTTTGTAGAAATTTTCGATTAAATCTGCTTAAAAAAGATAAACTACCAGAATGATTTCACGTACGCATAATTTAAAATCAATTTAAGACATAGACATATTTAAAGAATTTTCCAATAAATACAATAAAAATGAGGATATAAAAAAAGCCTCAGAATCAGATATTAAAAATCTTGAATCAGAATTTAGTATTTACTTACCAAGTGATTTTAAAACATTCATTTTAAATTTTGGAGATTTATGGACGCCAGATATTCTTGATCTAGTTGTTGATAATGAAATAGATTTGAATGATGTTCAACAATTTTGGAATATTGAAAGCATCATATTTGATAAAAAAAACGAATGGACTTCGCAAATTTCAACTGACATAATTCCATTTGCTTCAGATTGTATGGGAAGTATTTTCGGATTCTTAACCTCTGACTTAAACGAAAGAAAAGAAAGTGTTTCAGTTTACTTTTTTGACCATGATTTCAATACGGTTGAGAAAAAATCTGATTCTTTTTCTGAATGGATTGATAATTTTAATCGGATATAAAAAACTTGCTTTTTTAGCTTAGCAAATAATCTGGGGTACTTCATTTTCTAAATATTTTCTTGTTTTATTTAGAAATTCACTCTTACAACTAAATTATTTATACGAAAGACTCTGGCAAAACAGGCCCCTACTCCTTAATTACCTTTTCACAAACCTATAAATCTTCAGCACTTTCAATCGTTGAATCAAATAAGCCAAAAGGAAATTATCGACAACTTAAAAAAACCCCACCATTATTTTGAGATTAAAACAATTTAAGATACATTTATAACCGAATGAACATTCAGTCTTAAATGAAAGCACAAACTATTGATAAAAGAAGTGAGGTATTAACAACTGCTTTAGAATTATTTGTAAAACAAGGTTTGCAACAAACATCTATGGCACAAATATCTAAAGAAAGTGGTGTTGCCGTTGGCACGATGTACCATCATTTTTCCAGTAAGGATGTATTGATAAATGGTTTATTTCTTGAGATTGAACAAAATTTAGGGAATGCCGTTCAGTTTTCTGATGTAGAAAAACAACTCTCCATTAAAAAAAGGTTTGAAATTTTATGGAGAAAGGCATACAATTTTTACGATCATAATCCGCAGCAGTTCATTTTTCAAGACACGCACAATTATTCACCATTAATTTCGAATGAAACTCGTGAAATTGCACGTGAAAATTATACAGATGCCATTGCTTTTATACAAGAAGCAATTGACAAAAATGTTTTTATAAAAACCGATATTCTGATTTTGATACGATGGTATTACAACTCTGTTGTGACACTAATTCAAATAAAATTATCACAAGAAGTTGAGATAACAGAAGATATGATAAATACCGCCATAAAAATGACTTGGAATAGCATGTCAAACAATTAAAAAAATTTGATCATAAAACCGAATGAACATTCATTTAACATAAAAACTAGATACTATGAAATTTATAGACTACACCAATCAATGGATTAAGGGCGAGTTATTTGAAGCAAGACTTATTGTTGCCTTCGCATTCATAATTATCGTAATAGCATTGCTCTTCTACTATTTAGGTTCTACACCAAGTGCTAAGGCATTAGTATTCCCTTTACTACTTGTTGGGATTTTATTCCTAGGAATTGGAGGTGGCATGTTATACTCAAACCCTAAACGTTCTACCGAATATGCTCAATTGTTCGGACAAAATGAAACTGAGTTTATTAAAACCGAAAAAGAAAGAGTTGAAAAATTCTCGAGTTGGTATCCAATTACAAGATGGATTATGGCTGGTTTGGGGGTTTTAGGTATTGGCATCTTCATATTTTGGGAAACACCAATAGGTAGAGCAATAGGGATTGCCCTAATTCTAACAATGTTGGCTACTTATGTAGTTGACCATTTTTCAGAAGAACGCGCAAACATGTATTATCAACATATAATTAATCATTAAATCCATATAAAAATGAGCAACAAAAATTTCAACACAGGAAAAAATACGGTTACCTATATGAGTGATGGTTTAAAACTGACAGCAAACCTTTTTATGCCTTCTGATTATCAAGAGGGACAAAAAAGACCAGCCCTAGTATTCACGCGCCCAGGCTCTGGAGTAAAAGAACAAACGGCAGGAATTTATGCCGAAGAACTCTGCAAACACGGTTTTGTAACCTTAGCTTTTGATGCAAGAGGCTACGGCGAGAGCGAAGGACACCAAGGCGTTGAAGATCCTTTTAACATTTGTGAAGACACCAAAAATTCTGTCAGCTATATGAGAACTCTAGACTGCGTGGATATAAACAATGTTTTTAGCGTTGGAGTTTGTATGGGCGCAGGATATGCAAGTTATGCAACTGCACTTGATGGCAGGGTAAGAGGTATTGGAATGATAGGTCCGTATTTGAACGCCGCACAACAGAATATAGATGCTGCTGGTGGGGTTGGTATGATTAGGAACACACTTTTACAAATGACGGGAAATGCCAGACAACAGTATTTTGAAAATGGCGAGGACATCATAATGCAACCCGTACCAAAAGATGCAAAAGAAGCGGAGCAACCAGGCACATTGCCAATTCAACACGGCATGATGACGTATTATCTTCCCGGAAAACCTGGAGGAACACAAAATTGTCCAAACTGGAAAAACGGACTTTCGCTTTACAATTTTGAAGCCTTGATTAGTTTTTCAGCATTTAATGTGTTGCATCTCATGGAGAATATTCCATTTTTTATGGCATTGGGAAGCGAAGCTTATACTGTAGAAAACAGTAAGGACTTTTACGAAAAAGTTCCTGGCCCAAAAGAATTAGAGTTTATTGAAGGCGCAGGACATTTCGACTTGTATTGGAAACCTGAGCACGTAAAACCAATTGGAGAAAAAATGAGCAAATTTTTTAAGAGCCATAGCGTTGAACCACAAGCCTAAAAAGCTGCATTTAAGAAAGATGTATAAAAGCAAAAATAGTTTGGTTAATGTCCAAACTATTTTTGCTTTTTAAGCATATAAATTTCTAAAAACTAAACACTTACTCCTTAACAACCTTTTTATAAGCCTGTAAACCTTCAGCACTTTCAATTTTTATAATATATAAGCCTGCAGCAAGTTGTTTTGTAGAAATAGTATGCGCCAATTGATTAATACCTTCTTTAGCAACTATTCTAGTACCGTCAATACTATATACTTCAACCTTGTTTAATACCACATCTGCCTTAATTTGAATAGCATCCTGAAATGGATTTGGAGATACCTTAAGATTGCTTGTAAACCAGTCATCAACTGATGCCACATCTACAGGTTTATAAACTCTTATCCAATCTACACTAAATGTATGATTTGCTGTATTTGCTAATTCGGCGTCTGTTGGTGTAAATGTATCAGACTGTTGCCCTGAACCTGGATTTGATCTCCAGTCTTGATCTTCAACACTAAAAATTATATCCATCGGCTTACTTAATCCAGTTCTTGTATCATTACTTGTATCTCCTTGAGTCCCAGAATTTGTGTAATATAAAGGATCAATTTCTTCCATGCCTTCTCGATACGTCACCATTACTCCATCTATGTAATAATATAAATGCGTTGGGTCTTTCCAATACACGCCATAGCGATGATAATCGTCTTTCCAATTGATATAACCAGCACCATCATCTCTCAGTATCCAAGTGGGTTGATTAGAATCAACGGGGTTACTTCCAAAACTATTATACTCACTAGGTTGCCAATCTTGGAAATTAGGAGGTCTAATAAAAACGTGGTGGCTCTGATGCATACGTTTTGCATAAAAATTATGATTTCCTGGCGAGCCTCCTGCACTTCCAGAAGTTACAGCTCCATAAGCTTCCATAAAATCAATTTCTTGGGTATTATCTGGACTTAACATCCAGCCACCATTAGCCAAAACGGAGTTCATGATTTTTGCACTAATTTCTATATAAGCTGGATATACCACAGTTTCATTAGAACTTATAACACCTGCATATACTTTATTTGGTAATTTTCTTGAAGCTATAAGTTTTAATTCATCCCCGTCAACAAAAGAATGATCTTCTTCCCAATCAGTAAGTCCTGGACCTTGCCAATTTTCATGATAAAATTCAATCCATTTGGACTCAAAAGTAGCGCCTTTGTTAGCTGCGGGTGCTACATAGCTAAAATCATCTGACACGTTATCCTGTAAATCCCATTCTTTTCCTATTCCAGGATCTGCAGGTACCGGTATTGCGCTCCATTCTTGTGAAGAACATACAAAAATTGAACAACAGAATAATAGAGTAAATATCTTTTTCATAGTAAAAGCAGTTACGTTGATTTATAAAAATAACTCTTTTTTAACATCTCTTTGGTAAAAAGTGTCAATGTCAAGTTATATTCTAGTCATTTTAATCAAAAACTTAGCTGAAATCAGTTTTCTTAAAAACCAATCCTAAATAAATATATTTATTTTATACATTTGAGTAGCAAAAATTGATTAAAAATGAGCAAAAACATATCGGTTTCAGACTACGAAAGTGCATTAAAGGAATTACATACAGATTTAGTACACCTTCAAGAATGGGTTAAAAAACAAGGATTAAAAGTGGTCATTGTTTTTGAAGGAAGGGATGCTTCTGGAAAAGGGGGCACCATAAAGCGTTTTACCGAACCTTTAAATCCACGTGTTTGTAAAGTTGTAGCATTGGGCGTGCCTACCGAAAAAGAAAAAACACAATGGTACTTTCAGCGGTATGTAGAACATTTACCATCTGCTGGACATATTGTGTTATTTGACAGAAGTTGGTACAATAGAGCTGGCGTGGAAAAAGTAATGGGCTTTTGTACTGAGGAAGAACACCGAGAATTTTTAAGATCCTGTCCTGAATTCGAGCGAATGTTGGTACGCTCTGGAATTGTAGTTTTAAAATATTGGTTTTCGGTAAGTGACGAAGAACAGGAAAAACGTTTTAAAAACCGTATTAAAAACCCATTAAAACGATGGAAATTTAGCCCGATGGATTTAGAGTCCCGTTCCAGATGGCTTGAATATTCTAAGGCGAAAGACACGATGTTTGCACATACCGATACCAAACAAGTGCCATGGTACGTAGTGAATTCAGATAATAAAAAGAAAGCACGTTTAAACTGTATTAGCCATGTTTTAAGTATGATTCCACACGAGAAAATGGACATAAAATCTGTGGAGCTTCCTGAGTTACCAGATTATAAAGCCTATGTGCGCCCACCTATGAATTATCAGACTTTTGTGCCTGAGAAGTATTAGGGAAATTTTATTAAATTTCACTCAAAATCACCTTTTTGATGCCCCTTTATATCATCAATTGAATCCACAAATTGTTGTTCTTTATAATTCTGAATGTACTTATAAAGCGCACTTTCTTCCAAAGCTAAAAACACTCCTAATAATAAAGTAAAGGCACAAATGCCGAATGGAAGCAAATAATCTAAATTTACTGGATCTCTTAAAGTATCGATTATGAGGTAAAAAGAGTAAAGCATGTATAGAGAAAAACAGAACAATACTATTGAAAACACTATATTTCCTATCCAAAACAATGAACCGCTAAATGCTTCAAAAGTAGATGTCGTCCTATAATATTTTAAAGTTTTGATATGGTAGATAATACTCAATATTCCTGAAAGCACAACAGCATAAACCATAAGCATACTATATTCAAATTTTTGATCTTCAATTATTACCAAAGAATAAAGTGCCGCCATTAAAAGCCCTACAACACTTACGCTACAAATTAAAAGCACTATTTTTAAACCTTGTTTTATTTTCATATCTCAAAATCACGCTGTTATTTTACTTTTTCTTGGGGTTATACATAATAATTATTTGAATGATGATCGCAAGAAAAATAAGAAGATAGATTTCTATATGCGTAAACAACTCTACAGTTTCTAAGGCTTTTTTACTGATTGACATCTGTCTTCTGCCTTCATTCAACTGAATTTTAGACAATTCAGAAAGGTTTTCCTTAACTTCGGAAATTTGTTCAACCAGGTTATTTTCATCCTTTGGATAAGACGCAATGTAACTGCCTTCAGCAATTTTTAAAGATTGAAAGTTGTCTTTTAAATCTTCAAAAACGCTGCTTTCCTCACTCGTAAGTTTTGTTTGCTCATATCTAGATATCAGACTTTGGACATCATTGTTGATCTTGTCGTTTTCTTGTAAAAAAAACAATGAATCTGATAAGGCCACCGCAACTTCTTTTTCATGAACCGCTTTTAACATTTCAAATATTAAATCTTTGGCTATTAATCTGTCCTCATAAATAGTTACCACAGCATCTCTTACTCTAGTGAAATTGTTTTTATCCACTAAGTTTGTAGTAATGATTAAGACAAAAACTATTAAAATACCAAGTATCCACTTAATTTTGTTATAGAACTTCATAATTATTGATGTTAATTTAAAAAACAAATTTTTGTAAAAATAATAAAGCTTTTATAAGAACTTTAAAACGAGTTTTTTTATCCCTCAACCATCTCCAAAAAACTTAGCCTCAAAAAGTTCCGAAAAATGTTTCAACAACTTTTCTTTAACTTCAGCTTCATCAACTTTTTCCAAACCTAATTCAACATTTAAAGATGTGACTGCCTTTCCACGAATTCCACATGGAATAATATGATCAAAATAACCTAAATCTGCATTTACATTCAATGCAAAACCGTGCATCGTAACCCATCGGCTAGCACGAACGCCCATAGCGCAAATTTTTCGAGCAAATGGCGTTCCTACATCCAGCCAAACTCCTGTTTCTCCTGGGCTTCTTTCGGCTTTTAAACCGTATTCCGCAAGGGTAAGAATTATCATTTCCTCTAAAAATCGTAGATATTTATGTATATCGGTAAAAAAATTATCCAAATCTAAAATAGGATAACCTACAATTTGTCCTGGGCCATGATAGGTAATATCTCCACCTCTATTTATTTTGTAAAATGTCGCGCCCTTTGCTTTAAGCTGTGCTTCATTCAACAGTAAGTTAGAGACATCGCCACTTTTGCCTAACGTATAAACATGTGGATGTTCCACAAACAAAAAATAATTTTTGGTTTCAAGATGCGCTTCTTCTCTCCTATTCTTGATTTTGGTAGCAACAATAGCTTTGAATAATGCTTCTTGGTAATCCCAAGTAGCTTTGTAGTCTTTAAATCCTAAATCTTGCAGCTCGATGTTCTTATTCATAGGGGTAAAATTACGGTATTTTTTTTTCTCGCAAAGTCGCAGAGACGCAAAGAATTATAGCTGAAAATGAAATTGCTTGTCTATAAATTTATAAATGCTAATTGAAGAAATAGTAGTACTTAAAATAGTCGCATAGAGGCACAAAGTTTTGAATACTTTTAACTGTAAACTACTCCTCCAATTTCAACAAAATTATAAATCTATCAATGTAAACAAATTTCCGCAACTGTTTACTGAGACTGTTTACTGAGACTGCGACTGTTTACTGAATACTGAATTACTGAAAACTGAAAACTAGCCCCTCGGATTATTAAGTATAACCAAAGCAGCAATAACACCCGGAACCCAGCCACAAAGCCATAGTAGAAAAACGATGATTATAGAGCCACAGCCTTTATCGATGACGGCAAGGGGCGGACAAATAATAGAAAGTAAAACTCTCCAAATACTCATAATTTTGTATTTAATTTACTTGTTTGACGTTTCAAAAACTTATTTGTTACATTTTAATAACTACCTCATCAAATTTATTTTTAAAAGAAATTATAGTAGTTTAGTACTGTGAGATATTTAGGTTACGTTTTTAGTGTTATGTTTTGTGGAAGCTATGCTTATGCGCAACATAATTTTAATGGTTATATTGATAATGAACGTTGGCAGAGTGATGTTTATCTATCTGTGATTGATGATTATCGCACACTTGAAAGCATCAATAATGAACAAATTATCTCCAAAGCCTCTCCAGATGATGAAGGCTATTTTCAATTTACAGGAAACCAATTAGAAGCTGAACAAAAAATTTATAAGCTCCATGTTGATAATTGTGCTTCTATAAATCAAGAAAGCAATCATTTTGAAGGGCATTGTCTCGATAGTAAAGACATTCTATTTATTGCAAAAAACACCGACACTATTAGCTTCCCGCTGTCTTTTGATGCACAAATGTTTTGTGATATCAATTCTACAAATCAAAAAACTGCTGCGTTTATAAAAATAGATTCACTAAAAGAAGACATGAAATTTGCCTATTCTGAATTCAGAAGTAAAGCAAATAGGGAGTTAAACAATAAAAAATGGTTTAAAAAGCTTCAAGATTTTGGGGAAAGTCTAAATGAACCACTTGCAGAATTATATATTTATGCGTTTTTATCAGAAAGAAGCAGCCAGTTTCACAATTATTATATTGAAGATTTACAAAACAGTACCTATTACGATGATTTGTTAGTGCGGTTGAAAACGAAGTATCCTAATGCTTCTTACACAAAACAATACGCATCAGAAATTGCTTCAGATAAATATATGGTTGCTTCTTCCGCTGAAACTTCGGGTTTTAATTGGACGTATGTATTAGTTGGATTATTAGCAATTTCATTCTTATTGAATCTTTGGTTTGTTCTAAATTCAAAAAAAAGAAAGGCTAAACGAAAAGCTGATGCCAAAGCGCAATTAACCAAGCAAGAGCAAAATGTATTGGAGCTTATTTTAGAGGATAAAACAAATAAAGAGCTTGCTGAAACACTTTTTGTAAGTGTAAGTACCGTAAAAACCCATGTAAACAATGTTTACAAAAAACTAGAAGTGAATTCCAGAGAAGAACTAAAATCCCTGTTTAACAAGTAGTTACAAAATTCAACCTAGGGACTAGTACCGATTTCAACCCATGTATTTCACGTTTTCTTCAATCTTATGCTGATGTTTGTAGCTGTATTAATCATTTAAAATTTACAACTATGAAGTATCAAATCATCAAACAAAAAAACAGTTTATCAGTAGTAGCTTTAGTATTCAGCTTATTGTTTTGCACCACTATTTATGCACAAGACGCTAAGGTTGGTAAACTCACATTTCAAACGGAAGTTATTGATTATGGCGAAATTGTACAAAACGCAGATGGCGAACGTATTTTTAAGTTTACCAATACTGGAGATGCTCCGGTAGTTATCTCGAAAGTAAAAACCACATGCGGATGTACAGTTCCAGAATATCCAAAAACGGCAATTCTACCAGGAGATTCTGGAGAAATCAAAATAAAATATGCTACAAGTAGAATTGGAGCATTTACAAAAGGAATTACTGTATTCTCCAATGCCAGTAACAAAAGTCAGACTTTGAAAATAAAAGGCGAGGTTTTAAAAGGTCCTCTTTAAGCAAAAAAAAGAGATATTCAAAACCCTATTTTATAACTCAATTTTCAATATAAGGCTTGAATAAATAGCATTTACACCTCCCTTAATCCCTCCTTATTAGGAGGGAAACTGTTACGCATGAGTTTCCACTCTAAAAAGAGGGGACTAAGGGGTGTGTTGTTAAAAGCCACAAAAACCTCATTTAATTCTAGTAATTGAAATTATAGTATGTGTTTCATTTTTATTTGAAGTCAGTCAAAAAACGAACTAAACGCTATAATTTACTTTCCCTTGTGTTAAATTGCAGGAGATAACAATTACTAGAAAGTAAACGAATTCTCCGTACATTCTATAACGGAGAATTCTTTTTATACAAATTCAACATTAAAGTTACCTGCTAATTTTTTCAAATAATGTAATTTTGCAGCTTCCTACCTAAAAAAAAAGGAAGGTATTAAAAATAGACATTAGCATGCAGCTTTCAGAACAAGAATTAGTAAGACGCGAAAAACTCGCAAAATTAAGAGCCTTAGGCATAAACCCTTATCCGGCAGATTTATTTCCTGTAAAACAAACTTCAAAGGATATTAAAACTAATTTTGAAGAGCAAAAAAAGGTGGTTATAGCTGGTCGATTAATGTCGCGCCGAATTCAAGGAAATGCTAGTTTTGCTGAACTTCAAGATAGCGAAGGACGCATACAGGTCTATTTTAACAGAGATGAAATTTGTACGGGAGATGATAAAAGCAAATACAACGATGTTTACAAAAAGCTTTTGGATATCGGCGATTTTGTGGGTATTGAAGGCGAATTATTCACGACCAAAGTAGGTGCTAAAACCGTGATGGTTAAAGATTTTACATTGTTAAGTAAAGCACTTAGGCCATTACCGCTTCCAAAAACCGATGCCGACGGCAATATCTATGATGAGTTTAACGACCCCGAATTACGTTACAGACAGCGTTATGCAGATTTGGTGGTAAACCCAAAAGTTAAAAACGTATTTGTTAAACGTACCAAGTTGTTCAATGCGATGCGCCAGTTTTTTAACGACGCTGGTTATTTTGAAGTAGAAACCCCTGTGTTACAGCCTATTGCCGGTGGTGCTGCTGCGCGTCCGTTTGTAACGCATCACAATGCTTTGGATATGCCATTATACATGCGAATTGCCAATGAATTGTACTTAAAACGCTTAATTGTTGGTGGTTTTGATGGCGTTTATGAGTTTTCTAAAAACTTTAGAAACGAAGGGATGGACAGAACCCATAATCCTGAGTTTACAGCTATGGAAATTTATGTGGCTTATAAAGATTACAATTGGATGATGGATTTCTGTGAGCAATTATTGGAACATTGTGCTATGGCAGTAAATGGCACTACAACAGCCACTTTCGGCAAACACAAGATAGATTTTAAAGCACCATACGCCCGAGTAACCATGGCAGATTCGATAAAGCATTTTACAGGTTTTGATATTACAAATAAATCTGAAGATGAAATTAGACAAGCTGCTAAAGATTTAGGTATCGAAGTTGATGCCACCATGGGCAAAGGAAAATTAATTGATGAGATTTTTGGTGAAAAATGTGAGGGTAATTACATCCAACCCACATTTATTACGGATTATCCGAAAGAGATGAGTCCGTTATGTAAAGAACACCGTGAGAACCCAGAATTAACCGAGCGTTTTGAGTTGATGGTCTGCGGAAAAGAAATTGCAAATGCTTATAGTGAATTAAATGACCCTATCGATCAACGCGAACGTTTTGAACATCAATTAGAATTGGCTAAAAAAGGGGACGACGAAGCTACGGCAACTATTGATGACGATTTTTTACGTGCTTTAGAATACGGAATGCCACCAACATCAGGCATGGGCATTGGGATGGATCGGTTAATCATGTTTTTAACCAATAATCAATCTATACAGGAAGTATTGTTCTTCCCTCAAATGAAACCAGAGAAAAAACCTTTAGCGATTAGTGATGATGCCAAAGCTATTCTTGAAATATTGACCAAAGCTGAAAAATTAGAATTGGCAGCTTTAAAAGGACAATCGGGTCTATCCAATAAAAAATGGGATAAGTCTATTAAGGAATTGACTAAAAACAGTTTAGCAAAGGTTGAAAAGACTGACGAGGGGTTGTTTGTGGAAATTGTTTAAATTATAAACTTTTTGATGTCAAATATATTTTTATTTAAAGATTAATCAATACTTGTTTATGATTTGGCTCCAGTTTCATCAATCTGTTTCTATTGGAAAACGAATATTTACATCCTTAAATTCAACTAATAAATACAACTTTTAGCTATGTGCTTCCAATTCGTAAACTATTTAAGATATATTTTTTGTGCTATAATAATACTTCTATCTACATCATGTACTAATGACAAAACACCAATAGCTGATCCGCTATCTGGAATTAGAATCAATGACTCTGAAAATAAATGGAAAAATAAAATTGATTCACTCGTTGATCAAAAAATATTAACGAATAAATATGAATTTAAAGAAGACAAATTTAGATTCAGAGAAGAATTAATTTATAGATACTACTTCAAAATCGGTCAAGATAGTATTCAATCAGACATCACTTATAATGCTGATGAATATACTTTTGGCAATCTTAGATCGGTAAAATTTGATCTCAGAAAAGACACAACCTACCTATATGATGGCACTAAATATTTTAATAGAAGCTATGGAGCAACTCCTGTAACTGACGTTCTCAACTTAAAAGAATGTTTAATCCAATTATATGGAAAACCTGATGACACCTTTGGCATATTTATTATTCCCAAAAATTTAAAAGACCCCATTAATAATGCTAATTATAA
Organism: Algibacter sp. 2305UL17-15; assembly: GCF_040720935.1. NCBI lineage: Bacteria > Pseudomonadati > Bacteroidota > Flavobacteriia > Flavobacteriales > Flavobacteriaceae > Algibacter > Algibacter sp. 2305UL17-15. The sequence continues at coordinate 167,178 of NZ_JBFDAE010000009.1, read as the reverse complement.
AGTTAAGGACACAAGTCGAATGGGTACTTTCTTAAATTTAGAAAAATTCATTAATAATGAAGGTGATTTTGACAGAAAACATCCAGAAAATGATTTCTTAAAATATTATAATTTAAAGAAAAAGCCTGGTTCCATAGTTTGGAATAAAGATGATTATACGATTGAGTTATATACTAAATTAGAAAAAGACACAAAAAAAAATGATTCTTTAATAAATGAATATGAGGAAGCCTATTTGTTGTTTAGATCTAATTCACTAATTAATAATATAAAGCTAATTAGTGATTCAATACAAAAATTATTGACCCCAAATGATATATTAAAATTAAAAATACACAACCCTTCTTGGAAGAATTTTCATGAAAACAATAGTACTTATGACACAAATATGTCTATAGAAATAAAAAGAATTATTTCTAAGACTAGAGAGGAATTAAGGTCAATTACCAACTTTCAATTTGACATCATAGTCTCAGATATATTTAATGATGAAATTTTTAGATTGAAGAATCTTAAAATCAAATTAAACCCGCCTGTTGAATTTCAAAACAGCATCTTCGTTAAAACTTATTCTAGTAATGAATTCAATTACAATTTAACCTACAACAAATATTCTTCTGAAAATTATAAGTTTGAAAAGGCTCGAAATTCAAAGAATCAACTAAAAATGAGCTATGATATAACAGCAATTGTCTTCAAAGATGGCACAGTTCTAAAAAGCAAAAAAAACTGATGAAGGATTGTTTGTGGAAATTGTTTAAATAAAAAAGTTACATTTGTTTTATGCAAAGAGCAAAACTGATAGTCAAAAATTTTGGTCCTTTAAAAGACATTAATATTGAAGTACGCGAAACTGTCTGTTTTATTGGAAAACAAGCTACAGGAAAAAGTACTTTGGCTAAACTATTGGCCATTTTTGAAGATGAAAATTTTAGAAAAAACAGAAACTCAAAGTTTATTTCAGAATTAAGCAAATATAATTTAAGAGCTTTTTTAAGTCCCGAAACATCTATTTACTACAAGCGAGACAATTATGAAGTATCATATTCCAAAAACAATTTGGAAAGATTGTCTAAAATGAAATTTGGCATACCTTTTAGCGATGATTCTTTATACATTCCCTCTGAAAGAAACTTTCTTCATTTAATTGCTGAAAACACTTTAGGCTTAATTAATAATGAAGTTTCAATTCCCAAACATATTTTGGACATAGGTCAAGAATACGAAAAAGCTATTAGTACCATAAAAGAACTTCCTTTAAAATTAATTGATAAAAACTACACATACAAAAGAGAAGGAAAAACGTCATACATCTATCATAATAATGATGAAAAGGTAAATCTCTTAGAATCTGCTTCTGGGCTTCAAAGTATTCTTCCAATATTATTGTTGGTTGAATATGCTAAATCAAAAACTGAAACACACAACTATAATTTTGTTATAGAAGAACCCGAATTAAATATTTATCCAGAAACACAGCACGAATTAATCAAGTATTTAATAAAGAATTGTCAGGATAACCAACAAAATCATATCCATAGAAAAAACTTAATTCTAACAACCCACAGTCCATATGTTCTTGCTTCAATAAATAATTTATTATTGGCTTTTGAAAAGGGTAAAACCTTCAATAAAGAGGTTCAGCGAATAATTCCAAAAGGTTCGTGGTTGAACCCAAATAATTTCATTGCTTACGAACTTAAAAATGGAAAAGCGAGAAAGATAATGGATGATAAACTTGGGCAAATAAAGAATAACATGATAGACAACGCATCTGAAAATTTCGCTGATGAGTTCGATAAAATTTTGTCTTTATGATTCAAGAAATTGGAGACAATATTCCTAATACTATTGAAAACAAATGTATTTCTGAATTAAATGAAAAACACAACTTTTTACTTGACACGGAAAACGGTGTTCTTATAGTGAATGCTACAGATTTTTATCATTTATATGTTGAAAAAACTAACAAAACAGTTGTCTATTCTATACAAAATGATAATTGTGTGATGATTAATTCAGAAGGTGGTCAATGTGATTTACTAATTCTAAATGAAGAAAAGCTATATTTCGTAGAAATTAAAGGCACTCAAGATAATAGAAGCAATCATAGAAAAACAGCATACAAACAAATAGAAAACACCTTTAAATATTATTCAAATTATATAGAATTCCCTAAAGATTACAAATTAAATGCGCTTGTTTGTTTTAAACATAAGCGACGAATTGTTCAAGCTAGTGCTTCTACTAAAAAGAAAGAATTCAAAGTAAAATACAATATAAATTTAGAAGAAGGTAATTATATAAATTTTGATTAATTTGAAAATTCCACAAAAAAGATAAAGCCAGCAATCAATCGATTACTGGCTTTTGTCTTTAACTAAACTAACCAAACTAAACTTTAATTTAAATCTATGTAAATCTAAATTCTATACAAATAGACGGTAATTAACCCAAATCATTACATCAATTTAGAAATGTTTAACAGCGCGAACTATTTTTTTATAGTTTCTTTAAGAGATGATGCCCCAGTATGTTAATTTTTTAAGAGAAAAGCTTATCGAGTTGGGTGTGGTAGTCTTCAAAATTAATTAAATCGTTATGGTTGCCTCCTTTAATAGTTATAAAAGTTGTGCTTGGTTTTGGAGCTACTTCGTATAGTTTTTTTGCTGAATTATAAGGTACCACCAAATCGTTTGTCCCATGAAAAATTGTAATTGGACAATCCACTTTTTCAATAAACTGATAAGTAGGAAACTTATATTTCAATAACTGTGCTACTGGTAATATTGGAAATCGAGATTTACCAACATCTGAAATACTGTGATAGGGTGTTTCTAAAATAAGTTGTTCTGGATTGTTTTTAGACGCTACATAGGTTGCAATTCCTGTCCCAAGAGAACGTCCGTATATTATGATGTCGTTTTCATCATAATGCTTTTTTAAATAATTATAAAACAGTTGCGCATCACTATAAAATACAGCTTCACTTAATTTCCCTGTACTTTTACCATAAGTGCGGTAATCCATAACCAAAACGTCATATTGCTTTTCAACAAAAAACTCGGCTACAGTTCCCCAGCGCGACAAATCGCCTGCATTGCCGTGAAAATATAAAATGACACCTTTCGGGTTTTCAACTTTAAAATGAATGGCGCTTAGCTTTGCACCATCATCTGTTTCAAAATTTAATTCTTCAAAATTATGGTTGAATTGAAACTCATAATTCTGTTCTAAAACCGTTGGAAAAAACAACAGTTTTTCTTGCATAAAATATAATGCGGCTGTAATCATAACATAAAGGCTTATTAAAACGAGACCTAACTTTTTAAGTCTTCGCTTTATCGGGTTTTGAACTGTGTTTAACATGTATGCTGGTAGTGGATAAATCTATATCCTGGGGTTTACTGTTTATTATCTCATGAATCATTTTATGATAGGATTCAAAGGTATTTAAGTTTTTATGTCCGCCACCAATAACGGTATGTAATTTGGTGAGTTTCGGATTTACTTTTGATAATTTCACACTTGTTTTATAAGGAATCAGCTTATCATTTGTACCATGGATAATATGAATGGGACATTGCACATATTTTAGCCATTTATAAGTTGGCAACGGATATTTTATCAAAATTGACAATGGCATAAAGGGCGCATAACGTTTGGTTACTTTTGTTAAACTATAGTATGGCGCATCCAAAATCAATAGTTTTGGTTGGTTCATAGAAGCCAGTTTTGATGCAAAACCAGAACCTAGCGAACGCCCGTATAATATAATTCTATCTTCGGTAGTATGCTCCTTAATTTTATTGTACACTACCTGTAAATCGCGCTTTATGGCTTTTTGTGAACGCTTGCCCGTGCTTTTTCCAAAGCCTCGATAATCTACCATCAATACGTTGTAATTATGGCGCGTAAAATCTACCGCAAATTTCCCCCAGCCTTTAATACTCTTTGAATTTCCTTTGAGATATAATACAATCCCTTTTGATGGTCCCTTAGGTTTAAAAAGCAATCCGTTAATAACGGCCCCATCTCTGGTTTCTAAATTATGCTCTTCTATATTTTGGTTTTCATAGTGGAACTCAAAATCTTTATGGAGCTTTTCTGGCTTAAACAACATATAATCTTGTAAATAATACAATGCAATACTAGTTGTTACGTAAATAACAAGTGCAATTATCAGGATGTATAACCAATATGGCATTTTAAAAGTAGTTTGAATACTAAAATACGATAAATACTGAAACTTAATTCCAATAGATACTTTACAAAAATTTAAAACCCCGCAACCAATATAGTCACGAGGTTTTGGGTTACTAACCAACCATCAAAACAACCCTTTTTTTTTGTTTTGATTTAATTTTAAGCCTATTTATCTTCTTCTACATTTCTATCTATATACTGCACATCCCTAGTGTTTTTCTGTACCGCAATAGCCGAAAATAAACTGAGCAGAAAAGACATGCCATAAAACCCTTTTTCGCTTAATAACAAATCTGCATTCCAAAGTCCGATAACCAACAATACAATTGATGCTAATGTCGTAAACCAACTGATACTATAATAAATATCGGTTACTGGAATATCCTCCATTTTATCCCGTACCGCTTTTTGAACGGAGATTACTGAAAAGAGCCCAAAGAGCAAAATTGTAAAATAATAGCCTTTTTCGTTTAATAGCATATCGGCATTCCATAAACCAATACAATAAGACGTCATCCCTATTAATAAGGCAGACCAAGAAGCTCCAATAAATGCAGCTGTTGGTTTTTGGTCGTAAACTTTAACTTCTTTCTTGGTATCGGTTTTTTTTATTTTGTCATCTACCGAAACTGTTGTTTGATAATTCATAATTTTTGTTTTAATGATTATGAGGCAAAACTCCGAAACTTTTAGTGTTGCCAAAACACAACTTTTAACTAAAACTGACGATATATTTTATACCATTAATTCTATTATTACTATTTTTATTGGATTATTAAATATTTTAATGACGATTAAATGAATGATTTAAACAGTATCGTTTCTGCGTTTTCAAAAGAAGAACAGCAGCGTTTTATTACATATCTAGAAAAAAAGAACAAACGCTCGGATACTAAAAACACGCAATTATTCAAACTTTTAAAAGATGGTAATTTAAATTCGGAAGACATTTGTTTTAAGCTTTACGGAAGCCCTAACAAAGCAGCATACCATGCGTTAAGAAAGCGGTTGTTTCAATCCATTATCAGTTTTTCTGCCAATTCTAGTTTAGAAGATGAAAATTCCATTCACATGGAAATTATAAAATACATTTTAGCAGCCCGAAATTATTTACAACAGAAACATTACAAAACCGCCTATAAAATTTTAAATAAAGCTGAAGGAATTGCTCTGGAGCATCATTTATTTGCGCTACTTAATGAAATTTATCACACTCAAATCCAGTTTGCGCATGCATGCCCTTCAATTGATTTAGATGAACTCATTTCTAAATTCAACAGTAATAAAGAAAAACATCAATTAGAAGCGCATTTAAATATTGCGTATTCCAAAATAAAACACAGATTAGCACATGATGACACATCCGATTTTCAGACGATTCTAAAAAATACACTTGAGGAATTCAATTTGGACATCATTGATAAATTATCATTTAAAGCCTTATATCAGCTCATAAGTATTGTTAGTGTTTCCGCTTTTGCGACTAATGGTTATCTTAAAATTGAATCGTTTTTAATCAGTTCTTATACCTCTATTGCATCCTATAAAGACAGGGAAAAACAACCTTTTTATCATATTCAAATTTTATATCTCATTGCGAACACATTATTCAGAAATAAAAAATTTGACGATTCCCAGTTCTATTTAAAGTTGATGAACGAACAGATGTTACAACAAAAAGGCAAGTATCAAAATACATTCCAATTAAAATATCATTTATTGCTCAGTTTAAATTACAATTTCACGAATAAACAGGATACAGCTATCTCATTAATTCGGCCTTTCTTAAAAACAAAACATCCCGATATTGAATCGCTTTTAGACCTTCATCTAAGTTTAGTCATGTTTTATTTTCAAAAGGAAGATTTTAAAAGCGCACATCACATCCTTTCAAAGTTTTATCATAGTGATAATTGGTACACCGAAAAAGCAGGCGTAGAATGGGTTATAAAAAAGAATTTGATAGAATTATTATTACACATAGAATTAGGGAATATTGACTTGGTAGCATCTAAACTTTTGAGTTTTAAAAGAAATCATTACAACTATCTGAAATCCATTGACCAACATCGAGTTATCACCTTTTTAGAGCTTGTAAACGTTTATTATAAGAATCCGGAAAACGTCGGTTTAATTGAATTTCAAACTTTAGTGGAAACATCATTTGATTGGATTGAACCACAGCAGGAAGATATATTCGTAATGAGTTTTTATGCATGGTTAAAAAGCAAAATGCATAAGGAATCCATATATTTTACGACTATGGAACTTATAAAAAGCACAAGAACACATGAAAAAAATAATTTAAATATTTCAAAAAAATGATAGTCAACACCATAATTGTAAATAAAAATCAGACCTACAAGGTTTTCAAAACCTCGCAGGTCTCATAAAAATGACACAGCTCCAAAATTAAAAATAGCATATATTTGCTCCATGCCCAGAAAAACCCTTTTTCTTCTTACCTGCTTATGCTTCAGCATTTTTTTAAATGCACAGGAAAAAGACAGTATTCCTTTTAAAAACGGCATAGACAGACCCAGTATTTTAGCGACCCACCATTTTGGGGTTTTTAGCTCTAGAATTAATCAGAATTTTAAATTAGCACCTCCTAAGCACAAAACCTTTTCTGTAAATTATACTAGCGGAAACAATTTCCATCCATTTGTTGAGTCCTATTTCCCCAAAGACCCCATAGTCAGGGAAGAATTGAGCAAGGTGATCTGGTACGCCAGAAATTATACGTTTATTGACCAAGAAACAACACCTGCCGATTATATGAACATTGTTATTGACGCAGTGATTAAAGAATTTCGTATTAATTATAATATCCCAATTAATAAAGAGCATGAACTTGGTTTTACAATCAGGTCTTATACTATCTCAAGGGGAAAATATCCGTTTTCTTTTTTCACCAGCGATGAAAGTATTGAGTATTTCCACACCAATGTCGCTGGTGGCGAAGACCCATATGGCAGACGGTATTATGGGCTTAATCAAGTTAATTTTAAATATACCGACAGAAACGGAAGAACTCTGGAACTGGATGAAAATGATTTTTTTATCGGAGGTTTTGAGTTCAACCATTTCTATTATCCTTCATTTTTAAAAAATGAAGACAGACATATTTACGCGAATTTTGGAAGTCATCTAGGGATAAACACTTCCAAATTTAATAAGTCACTCGATTATGGCGTATCCTTAAACGCCGTGAAGCGCATGATCCTAAAAAATAAAAATGAATTTAATGTCGGTCTTGGCACAAGTATTCTTCATAAAAACTTTATTGCTTCCAAAAATAATATTGACTTAGGAAACAATCCGTATTTGGGAACTTTTGAAGCAAATTTAGAATTTACGAAATATACCAAAAAAGGGAATTACCATGCTTTTAGCGTAAATTATCATCTGCAAACGCGTTACAACAAAAAAGAAGAAGCAGATTATTTTAAGCTCTTAGGCAAGTGGCGTGAAATAAATGGCGGTTGGCAAAATGGTGTCGCAACATTATCTGCAACTTTAACAGATTGGAATTTTATTTATACTTACGGAAGACCTAACTACAAAATATCGCTGTTCTTTAAAGAGGATTTAGTGGTAAATAATGCTCCAGATTTCCAGACAGGAATTAATCTTGAGGTTCCTGTTTTTAAAAAATAAATCCCAGTAGAAATGAAACAGCTACGTATCAGTTTCCATTCGCCTGCCTGCCAGGCCGGAGGGGATTAAGAGGCGGGTTATTCAATTATTTTACAGCACTATCCATATTACCCATTTGTTAATTTCCCGTTAAAAACATAAACGGTTTTAAACCATTCTTTTTTTTGCCTGTCCTAGCATAAAGAAACTTAAAATTTAAAACCATGAAAAAAATATTAATGATTGCGTTGGCAATTTGCGCCATTCAAATTACATCGGCCCAAGCGAACAACAGAGGTCAAAAGGCTATGGATTTAGCTCCTGAGGAAATGGCAACCTTACAGACCAAGAAAATGACCTTGCTTTTAGATTTAAACCAGTCTCAACAAGACGACATCTATAAGATAAATTTAGAGAACGCCAAATTGAGAAAAGCTCACATGGCAGAAAGAAAAGCCAAAAGAGAGCATGCAGAAGCTACAAAACCTTCTAAAGAACAACGTTTAGAAATGGCCAATAAAATGCTGGACCACAAAATTGCCATGAAAGCAAAGATGAAAAACATATTAAATGATGAACAATATGCCAAATGGGAAAAAGCCCAAGCCAAAAGACATGCTAAAATGAAAGGTAAAGCCAAGAAAAAGCATGCCGGCAAAAGAGATAAATAGATTGAGTTTTATTTAGTTTAGTGATTTTTATTTAGTTGAAAAGCATCTCTTGTGATTAGAGATGCTTTTTTTTATTGAACTCATTTACATCGTTTTAGCAAACTTATGTACCGCATTTATGGTAAAATCCAAATCCTCATAAGATAATGCATCTGTGATGAACCAAGTTTCAAAAGCACTTGGCGCAATATAAACGCCATTGCTTAACATACTATGAAAAAAAGTTTTAAACGTCCCGTTATTTCCTTTGGCTGCGGTTGCAAAATCAATCACTTCGCCTTCATCAAAATGAACGGATATCATGGAGCCTACACGGTTAATGGTATGAACCACTTCATTTTCAATTAAAACTTTAGAAATGCCCTTATGTAAATATGCTGTTTTCTCAGCTAAACGCTTAAATACTTTTACATCGTTGTTTAATTCTGTCAACATCGCTAAACCAGCTGCCATAGCCAACGGATTCCCACTTAAAGTCCCTGCTTGATAAACTGGCCCTAAAGGTGCTAAATGGTTCATAATTTCGTTTCTCGCAGCAAAAGCACCAACTGGCAAACCGCCACCAATTACTTTTCCAAAACAAACAATATCGGCATTGATACCGTACAATTCTTGAGCACCGCCTTTTGCCAATCTAAAGCCAGTCATTACCTCATCAAAAACAAGCAATATCCCATTAGCATCACACAAGTTTCGCAATGCTTTTAAAAAACCTTCTTTTGGAGGAATGCAGCCCATATTACCCGCAACAGGCTCTATAATGATACATGCAATTTCATTTTTATTAGCTTCTATAAGTTGCTTAACATTTTCAATATCATTATAATTTGCCAACAAGGTATCTTTTGCAGTTCCCTTAGTAACACCAGGACTATTGGGCGTTCCAAAGGTACTTGCACCACTTCCTGCTTGAATTAAAAACGAATCTGAATGGCCGTGATAGCACCCTGCAAATTTTATAATCTTGTCTTTTCCTGTAAAACCACGTGCTAAACGAACGGCACTCATACAGGCTTCCGTTCCAGAATTCACAAAACGGATTTTATCAATATTTGGCACCATCGCAACTGCCAATTCAGCAATTTGAGTTTCAATTTCCGTAGGCATTCCAAAAGAGGTTCCTTTTTGTGCTTTTTCAATAACGGCATTTACAACCGGCTCATGAGCATGCCCTAAAATCATTGGCCCCCAAGAGTTGATATAATCAATCAACCGATTGCCGTCTTCATCATATAAATAAGCGCCTTTTGCTTCTTTTACAAAAATTGGAGTACCTCCAACACCTTTAAATGCTCTAACTGGTGAGTTTACACCTCCTGGAATTACTCTTTCCGCATCTGCAAACAATGCGCTACTTCGTTTATAAATCATCCTAAAATTTATTCAGTTTTTATTTTAAGTATTTGTCCGATGGAAATGTTAGTGCCATCTATATCATTTTGAGCCTGTAATTCTTCAACACTAACATTGTGCAATCTAGATATGGAGTACAACGTGTCTCCTTTTGCAACTATATGAGTGACTTCATCTTCAGAAAAATTTCTAGCAGACGAATTCACGCCCAAAACCTCATCATCATATCTATACAACTGATAACGCTCAATTAAGGAAATTAATTTTTGCGGATATTTCCTGTCGGTTGCATATCCAGCGGCTCTTAATCCTCTAGCCCACCCTTTATAATTACTGATTTTTAAATCGAATAAACCAGCATAACGCTTTCTTGAGGTTAAGAATAATGAATGGTCTCTAAACGAGTATTTGGCGTTATTATATTTTCTGAAACACTCCCCTTTTGCATCATCATCGTGATAAATTTTTGCTCCTGTCCATGTATGGCATTTTATCCCGAAGTGATTATTAGCTTCAACCGAAAGTCTTCCCTTTCCAGAAGAAGATTCCAAAATACCCTGCGCCAAAGTAATACTAGCAGGAATATTATATAACGTCATTTCCTTTTGGGCAACTGTTTTGTATGTATTTATATAGTTTTGGGTGGTACTTAAGCTGGTGTTTATTGGTACAGCAACAACTTCTTTAACCTCATCTTTATCTTCTATAGGATCATTTTTTTTGACTACCTGAGTAGGTTTATTTCGTTTATTCTTTTTTGTGACTACATTCTTTTTAGAACCACAACTAAAAACGAAAACACTTATAAATAATAAAATCAGAATTCTTTTCATTAAACTTTAATTAAAGGTAATTTTTTCTTTTTCAACACGCTATTCATTCCGTCAATTCCCTGTAAACCTCCAGTATGAATTGCCAGTATTTTTGATCCTTTTGGAAAAAAATCTTTTTCAATCAAATCGAAAATTCCAAATAGCATTTTCCCGGTATAAACTGGGTCTAGTTGTATTTTATTTTCCAATTTAAACTGATTTATAAAATTGATTAATTCGGCGTCAATTTTAGCATAGCCTCCAAAATGATAATCGGTTATCAAGTCCCAATTGGTTTTGTTGACAAATTTACTAATATCTTGATGTAAAAACGAACCTTTTAAGGCTGGAAATCCTAAAACTTGTTGACTAGGTTTTGAACAATTTATAAGTCCAGAAATAGTGCCACCTGTGCCAACGGGACAACATATAAAATCGAAACTGGCATCCTTTTGAGTTAGTATTTCCTCGCAACCTTTAACAGCCAAGGTATTTGTACCGCCTTCGGGAATTACATAAAAATCGCTGTATTCCTCCTTTAAAGTTTTTAAGAAATGTTCAGTATTTTTACTGCGATAATCCTCACGAGACACAAACTTAAATTGCATACCGTTTTGTCTGGAAAATTTTAAAGTAGGGTTGGTTTCAATTTTATCATGCAATTCCTCCCCCCTAATAATTCCAATAGTTTTAAAACCAAGAATATGTCCTGCGGAAGCTACCGCTGCTATATGGTTTGAAAACGCACCACCAAAAGTTAGCAATGTTTTAAAGCCCTGTTTATCTGCCTCTTTAAGATTGTATTTCAATTTTCGATATTTATTTCCAGACACAAAAGCATGCAACTCGTCTTCACGTTTTAGGTATAATTCCATGTCCTTTTCCTTCGGAAGTACAATTTGTATATTTCTGGTATTTTCAAACTCAAAATTCATCATATGCGAAGATACTTTAAAAAGCTCCAAAAGGGTTTATTGTTGAGATACTTCAAATCAGATTCCTTATGATAAGCCTCACGTTCAAAAGAAATATTTCTATAAGCATTTTGCCATGTTTTATATTGAATCAGTCGTACCAAAAACTCAATAAGATACCAGAGATAAAAAGGGATTACCAATAATTCCAACTGCTGTTTTAAATGAATTTTTTCATGATTAACCAAGGTCTTGCTCAATTTCAATTCTTGCTTTCTTAAAAAGATAAACGGGAAAATTGAAATGCCGGCATAGCCTTTTGGCACTAGATATTTTGAAATGAGAATCATAATTTTAAAAATTCAATAACCCAGGGAAAACTCATATTTTTATTAAAATAAGTTAAGCCACTAATTCACGAATAAAACTAAAAACAGATCTAAAGTTAATTATCACGAATAAAAAATCCATAGATTTTTTAAATATTTGTGTAGATTATTTTTTTGCTAATCTATGATAAACAAAATCGTGATCCCGATAGCTATCGGGACGTGGCATTTTTTGGAAAACCTTACTTAAAACAATTCAAAAACCAAACCACAAATTAATTCTTTAAAATTAAATATCTTTGTATGAGATGAAAAAGAGCATCCCCATTGAAGAAGGTGACTATTACCTGACACCCGAAGGTTACCGCTGTTTTACAGAACAATACCATTTAAAACGAGGTTATTGTTGTGAAAGCGGATGCAGACATTGTCCGTATGGATACAACAAAAGCACCAATTCCATAAAGCGCTAATATATAAGGATGTGGTACGATTATTGATACTTTTATAGTTATTGAATTAAAGAAAAGAAATTTTAATACTCCACTTTATTGTTAAAAATAAAATATTGCAGCTATGAAAAAATTATTTAAAACACTACCCTTTATCGCGCTACTGATTGTAGCAACATCTTGTTCCTCAGTTAAAGTATCTACCGATTATGACAGAAAAGCTGATTTTAACTCTTATAAAACCTTTGCGTTTTTTAAAACGGGCATTGATAAAGCTGAAATTAGCGACCTTGACAAACGCCGTATTTTACGAGCTATTGAAGCTGAACTTTTAGCAAAGGGCTTTACAAAATCTGAAGACCCAGATTTACTGATAAGTATTTTTACAAAATCTAACCAACGTGTAGATGTTTACAATAATGCTTGGGGCATGGGTGCTTGGGGCTGGGGCGGTTGGGGCCCTTATGGAGGTTTTGGTCCTGGTTGGGGCTGGGGTTGGGGGTGGAACCAACCTGCTGTTTCTACAAGTACTCAAGGTGTATTGTTTGTGGACTTAATCAATGCCAAGAAAAAGGAATTGATTTGGCAAGGTATGGGCACAGGGTTCTTGAGTAGAAATATGGAGAAAAAAGAAGAACGCATTAAGAAATTTGTTTCTAAAATAATGGAACAATATCCTCCGGATGCTGAAAAATAAAACTAAATAAAAACGACTCAATTGAGTCGTTTTTATTTTACATCACAATATCATTTTTCCAAACATAAGACTCGGGAATATTGGTATCATCTATGAGTTGTCTGATATCAATTTCTATCCCTCTACTCATATCTGTAATAGGGATATCATTTGGCCCGCCCTCAAACGGATTTTCGGTATTTTCCCCAATCGCCTCCATGGTATGGAACACCCAAGAAATCAAGGCACTAAATGGTATGGAAAACCACACAAAATGTTTCGCAATAAACTCTTGAATCAAATGCCCAATTGAGGTATGTGATTCGTGGTTCGCCAAATCTTCTAAGATATGACTTCCAATACTATCAAATCCTTCCATGATTCCAAACGGTAAAAGAATGATAAAAATCCATACAAAAAGATAGTTTAAAGTTGCGAATTGCCTGGGATAAGGAAAGTTTTTAATACGCTCACTCTTACCCTGCAACGTATAAAACTCAACAAGCATATTTGTCATTTCCATATGTCGGAAATCTTCAATTAAACCGTCATTCATTAATGTTTTTAATCTCCGGGATTGAATCCCCAAGATTTGAGAGGGCTTGTTCCCTTTTGCAAATATTTCTGTAAAATCAGCATCAGACAGATAGTGTTTTATTTCACTTTCCAATGTTGTTTCATCTTCGCAAACCCTAAAGTAATTTTCTCTAAATTCTCTATTAGATTTTTTCGCTTTTAAATGCATTTCCCATGGCTTTTCTTCCCTCATTTGATAGCGTAATGCGGTTAACCAAGCCACATGCCTATGTACCAGTTCTCTTTTTATGCCTTGCAACTCAGCGTCAGTTCTTTTTTGTTTAGCATGGGTATTATCAATAAAGTCCTTTACCATAATAGTCCAAGATCGGGATGCATTAACGATGCCTCCCCAAATTTTTCTGGCTTCCCACAGCCTATCGTAAGATGCATTGTTTTTAAACCCTATAATGAATGCCACCGCAGTACCTAAAACACCCAAGGGTAACCATGGGACATGCAACCATTTTAAACCAACAACATCAAATAAAAATACAGGAATTAACGCTAGAAAAAGAAACAGGAATATATGGCGTCTCGTCCATTTAATAACTCCCATAACGGGAAATATACGTCTTGTGTACATAAATTTTAGATTGGTTTTTTAGAACACTAAATATAGGCAAATCTTTAATGCTCTTTAGAACCCACCATATTTCATTGCCCAACTAATGAAAGAAACGTTAAATACTTATCGTTTTAATGAATTATTCGTATTTTTAAATAAGTTATACACGTAAAATTTAAAGATGTCGCATTCATTTGAATCAAACGAAATACTGCAAAAGTTACCGAAGCACTTAAAGCAGTTTATAAAACCTCAAAATTATGAGGCCTATTCTGCAATAGACCAAGCTGTATGGCGCTATGTGATGCGTAAAAATGTGGACTTTTTAAGGAAAGTAGCACATAAATCTTATCTGGAAGGCTTAAAAAAAACGGGGATTTCCATAGAAAGCATTCCCAATATGTACGGCATGAACCGCATTTTAAAAGATATTGGTTGGGCTGCCGTTGCTGTAGATGGGTTTATTCCTCCCAATGCTTTTATGGAATTTCAAGCTTACAATGTTCTTGTTATTGCAAGTGATATTAGGCAATTGGAACATATTGAATACACTCCTGCTCCGGATATTATTCACGAAGGCGCAGGACATGCACCTATTATTGCAAACCCTGAATATGCGGAATATTTAAGACGTTTTGGGGAAATTGGCTGTAAAGCCATTTCATCGGCTAAAGATTATGAACTGTATGAAGCTGTCCGCTATTTATCCATCGTCAAAGAAGCTCCCAATTCCGATGAAGATGCTATCGCTTCCGCGGAAAAAAAAGTTGAAGATTTGCAGCAGAATATGGGCGAACCTAGCGAAATGGCATTGATAAGAAATCTGCATTGGTGGACTGTGGAATATGGATTAATAGGGACCGTTGAAAACCCTAAGATTTATGGCGCGGGCCTTTTATCGTCTATAGGAGAAAGTGCCTGGTGTATGACTGATAAGGTTAAAAAATTGCCATACAACATAAACGCAGCTTACAAAGATTTTGATATTACCAAACCACAACCCCAACTTTATGTCACACCAGATTTTGCACATTTAAGTTTGATTTTGGAGGAATTTGCCAATACCATGGCGTTACGAAAAGGGGGGCTTTCTGGCGTTGATAAGCTAATAATTTCCAACGCATTAGGAACTATTGAATTGAGTACTGGACTCCAAATTTCTGGCATTTTTAATACTGTTACCGAATATGAAGGCAAACCTATTTATATTCAAACTAAGGGAGCAACAGCTTTAGCTTACAGAGAAAAAGAACTGGTTGGTCATGGTAAAAACACCCATTCTAAAGGTTTTGGGTCGCCCATTGGGAAACTAAAAGGTATCAATATAGCCATTGAAGATATGAGTCCGCGGGATTTAGCGGCTTATGATATTTATGAGGAAAAAAATGTGACGCTAGAATTTGAAGGCGGTATAAAAGTTTCAGGTGAAATTATTACAGGGAAACGCAATCTTCAGGGAAAAATAATATTGATCAGTTTTAAAAATTGCACGGTAACCCATAAAGACGACCTACTTTTTAAACCAGAATGGGGCACTTATGATATGGCGGTAGGAAAAGATATTGTTTCGGCTTTTTCAGGACCAGCCGATTTAAACAGTTTTGACTTGATGACCCATGTGCCATCGACACAAACTATTCACATTAAAAAATCAAAAAAACGTTTAGAACTTGAAACCCTTTATCAGCAGGTAAGGGATTATAGGGAAGGTGAAAATAGAACCATTTCCAGAACCAAAGTTTTAGAGCAGCTTATTGAAAACCATCCTAATGATTGGTTATTACCTGTGGAACTCTATGAATTGGCACGCTTAGGAAATGAAACTGAGCTTTCTGAAAAGATATTGCAACATTTGGAAACTGTCAAACGAAATAAACCCGAGTTTGGGCATTTAATTGATGATGGGTTGGGGATTGTTGGGACAAGGCAAATTAGTTGAAGTTGATTTTGTTTTAGTTGTTATATATGCATGTTGGCAACTGGCTTTTTCTCTAATATTCTTGAACTAATACTTCTATAGGAATATTTAAACTAGCACTTAATTTCCTAATCATATTTAATGTCAGTTTACGTTTTTTATTAAGTATTTCGCTTACTCTACTAGTAAAACCAACAACTTCTGCCAAATCTTTTTGTTTCATTCCCATCTGTTCCATTCTGAATTTAATTGCCTCAATTGGGTCCGGAATTCCTATTGGATAATGTGCATCTTCGTATTTCTCAATTAGGATAGAGAGTACCTCCGCTTCATCTCCATCGGGTGTGTCAATTTCTGCGTGAAAAATAACTTCCAATCTTTCTAAAGCTTGATTGTAATCTTGTTCTGTTTTAATTGCTTTAATCTCCATATCAAATATTGTTTGCGTCAATTTTATCATAATTGTTGTGAGTTCCAATGAATCTTATAAAAACCCACTTTCTTGGGAAGTTAATTTCGACGATTAATCGATATTTATTTCCACAAATATTGAATACAACTCGACTGTTTTTTAAAATACTTGCAGATTTATATTGCGATTTGATTTCATGAGGACTATTCCAATCTGCTTTTGTAGCTTCTCGATACCAAACCATTAATTGTTGTTCGCTATCTGGATTTAATTCCCAAAATTCTCGTAAAGTTCTTTTTGCAATTACTCTCAAAAATATTCTAATTACTACAAAGATAATAAAAAATTACCAAATTGGTAACAATTTTACCTGCATGTTGCCAAAGTTCAGTACCAACTATAAAGAAGCGATATCCTTTCGGGTTAGCCACAAGCCAAAGCGTTTGAATTTTGTTTTTATCTTATTTTTCTAAAAGCCAAATCAAAAAGATATGGTGGCTTTATAACTACCTAAACCGTTTAAGCGTCTTTTTAGTAAACTTACTCAAAACCAATTTTCCGCTAATCTCAGCACGTTCAGCTAAAAGATTATCCCAATCCTCAGTTCCTTCCCAAAACACTTTTTTCATTTCAAAGAGTGCATCAGGATTATAACTTGCTAATTTTTCGGCTGAGGATTTTTCGGCAATGAGCTAAATTTATAAATTCGGCAATTTCTCAAAAGTACTCTAACCCTTTATTTAACAACAACACGCACTATGTTTCATATGCACTATTACCTTTTTTTATTTCGGTTCAAGTTGGTAGTTATTAACCAAAACTGAAGCTGAAATCTGAAGTAATTTTTCCAATTCCCGTATCATTTCAACGGTCAGTCTCTTTTTTCTATTCAAGATTTCTGAGACCCGACTTTTTCCACCAATTATTCCTACTAAATCTTTTTGTTTCATATTCAATTCCTCCATTCGAATTTTTATGGCCTCAATAGGATCAGGTGCTTCGATCGGATAATGTTCGTTTTCATAATTCTCAATGAGTAATGATAGTATTTCTGCTTCGTCCCCTTCTTTTGTGTCCATCTGTGCATCAAAAATAACTTCCAAACGCTCAAGTGCATTTCGATAATCATTTTCCGTCTTAATAGGCTTTAATTTCATTGTATTAATTTTAAATTGTTTCTGCATTTATTTTATCATATTCAGCATGTGTGCCTATAAAACGAATAAATGCCCATTGTTTTTCATAATTGAATTTTACAATTAGTCGATAAGAATTTCCCTTTATATTGATTACCTAAACCGCTTAAGCATCTTTCTAGTAAACTCACTCAACACCAATTTTCCGCTAATTTCAGCTCGTTCTGTTAGTAAATCATCCCAATCCTCAGTTCCTTCCCAAAACACTTTTTTCATTTCAAAGAGTGCATCAGGATTATAACTAGCTAATTTTTCGGCTAAGGATTTTACAGCAAGATCTAATGCTTCAACTGTATCAAAAATATCAGCATACAACCCTTTATCTCTGGCAAATTCCGAAGTAAAAAAAGTTTCTGCATCAATGGTCATTTGAGTCATGGCTGTTTTTCCAATTTTACGAAATACTGCCGGCTCAATCACAAACGGGCCAATACCAATACTTAATTCACTTAACCGAATGGAAGCGTATTTTGTAGCCAAACAATAATCGGTTGCCGCGGCAATACCAACACCGCCACCTACTGTTTTTCCTTGAACGCGTCCAATAATTAATTTAGGGCATTTTCGCATGGCGTTAATCAAATTGGCAAACCCTGAAAAAAACTGTTTACCCGTTTCAGCATCCTCAATAGCGATTAATTCATTAAAGCTTGCACCTGCACAAAAGGTTCTGTCGCCACCACTTTTTAAAACAATTACTCTTACTCCATCATTGTTACCCGCATCGCTAATAGTTTGTTCTAATTGAGATAAAACTTCACTTGGCATGGCATTCTTATTGGGATGAAAAAACTCAATAAATCCAACATTATTTTTTATTGTAAGGGTTACGTAAGGTTGCATAAAACTATAAATTATAAACGATGAATATACATAAAAATTTGTGCAATAGAATAGATAACACTTTCATAAGTTATTGAAATAATGATTAATTTTAAAGAAAAATAGTTCATGGGGTTTTTAAGTCGTTTTTTCAAAAGTAAACCTGAAAACATCAAGGCGTTTTTAAAACGTGATGCCGTAATTCTTGATGTGAGAACCGACCTTGAATGGAACGAAGGACATTTACCGAATGCGATTCATATTCCGCTAAGTGACTTAAAAGATAAAATAGAAGGCATTAAAAAACTGAACAAACCTGTTATTGCTCATTGCAAAAGTGGCGTAAGGTCTGCAAGAGCCACTAAGCTTTTGAAGTTCTATAAAATTGATGCTATAAATGGCGGAGGTATTGGAGATGTACAGAAACTTATAGTTTAATGTTCTGTAAAGCTTCTTGATTTTCTATTGGGGTTTCATTATATAGCAACGTCCAACCCAAAGAATTTGTGAGGATATAAAATTTAGCCAATTCGCTCATCAATCTGTTTTTTGCATTCGATTTTAAATCTGAAACCTCTATTTTTTTGGTTAACGATTGTTTTACGGTATTTTTTATATCGTTATAATCCTTGGCTTCAAAGGGGTTTAAATAATCGGCTTGCACATCATAGTATTCCAAATCGGGATTTATTCTTACCTCTTCTTCTGGAATGTTTGTTATGGTTAGCGTTTTATTTGCTTCATCTATGTTGTATTCAATTTTACTTAAATCGTAGGCAATGGTTACTTCGGCATTTACAACGACTAAAGCTTTCTTTTCTACGGAAATTAAATCGCCAAAAACATCTTAAAAAAATTTAAATCGCATTCTATTGGCTACGTACTGCTTTTTTTGCAAGAAAAATTTATACTTTATTAAGATACGTTCCTGTTTTTTAATTAAAAATACCCTGAGGTGGGTATTTTTTTAATTAATGAAATCGTTTAACTTGCCAAAGTATTTACCAAACCATGTGTTATGAAGAAGTTTTTATCCATTCTTGTCATTTTTTGTTTGACATTTTCTTGTATTCCTGATACTGCTAAGAATGACGAGCCTGAACCATCTAATAATAGTCTTGAAAATTTATTAATTTTTGAAACAGAAGACGCTCAATTTCCCTATGTTTTTGTGCATAAGAACAGAGAGCGTTTATTTTTACGTGATTTAGATGAAAACGGCAATTATGATGGTGTTTTCTACAAAAATGGTACTTATGAGGAGTACATTTTACTTGATGAGCTAACTGGATTGCCTAAATCAAAAAAGAATAATGAGGGACTTTCGGTTCTATACAATTATAAGGAGGACAATAAAATAGTTGACCTAGCCATAACACTAAATGGAGAAACTTCTTTTGTTACTAATCTTGACATGTCATCTACTATTGGTTTAATCGCTAATAAAAATGGAGCATTAAAAAAGACAGATAAGGAAAAAATACGCGATGCCGCTTCTGCCATAGAACAGGTAGCAGACGTAATTAGTTGTATAGAAGGTTTGACAATTTGGGGGGTTGGCTCTATAGGATCGGTTGGTGTAGGCACTATACCATTGGGGTGGCTTGCCACGTTCAAATGCACTCCCGTGGTCTTGGAAATAACTCAGGGCATACTTGAGGCAAGAGATACTGAAATAGGAAAAGCAATTGCAAACGACTTGGATAAAGTAAATGGATTTATCGATGTCTTAACATGCCGAACAGGTTTAATTGGTTGTACTGCTTTCGTAGTGGCGGAGGCTACAGAATTACAGTTAAAACTGGAAGAGTTACAACGAAAAGCCGAAGAATTACAAAAAGAATTAGAAGAAATACAAAAACGTTCTGCGGAAGTAGTAATTCTTGACAACTTAAACTTTGGGGAAGTAGAACTTGATGAAACTAAAACACAAACTTTACAAATTTTTAATAGAGGTGACGAACCTGTTACTATTACCAATTTAGAGATTAATAATAATATTGAACAATTTAAAGTAAATACCGCTTTTCCCTTTACTTTGAGTCCTACAGGAAGTGATGGGTTTAGTGCTGAAATAAGTGTCTCATTTGCGCCTAAAACTTCATCTGGTAATTTTAACACTTTCATAAAAATTTCGAATGACAAATATGAACCCTTTGATGTCAAGTCGATTACGGCTAGTGCAATTAATGAAGATGGAGCTAAAATTAAATTAAATGGAACTTTAAACTATAACGGGATAACCGTTAATCAGCCACATTCTGAATTCTTTGACATTCAAAACCCAAATCTTAATGACATACTGAACATTCAATCCATAGAATTTAATTTTGGTGATTTGCCTTCGGATAAGTTCTCTGTAAACGGATGGAAAAGTGGTGATATTTTACCTGGAAAAAAACAGGAAATTGAAGTTGTTTTTGAACCGAGTGATGTTATTGAATACAATGGTTTTGTTGTGGTTAACAATAACTTGGATGATGTCAATAATAAAATCCCTATTTATGGAAAGGGTAAGAAATTGGAAATCCGTTTGGCAGGGGATTTAGATTTCGGACAGGTATCTGTTGGACAAAGTAAAACCCTGTCTTTGGATATTGAGAACCCTAACCTAAATGATGACATCATAGTAAATAATATAGTCTTACCCCAAGGTTATGTAGCAGATTGGACATCTGGAACAATAAGACCTTCTATGCGGCAGCCTGTTAGCATTACTTTTTCTCCAGAACAGGCCACTGAATATTCTGGTGTTTTGGAGGTGCTTAATAATATAGATGAGACAAACAATAAATTAACCATTACCGGAAGGGGCGTTACAAATCAAAACATACTTGACGGTAATTGGATTGCCACATGGGAATTAACCACATGCGAACCTACAGCAACAAGTAATGATACTAGTTGTTTAAACCATCAAAACACGAGACCTTACGTATTTATACCTACTCCAAATGGTTCTTGTCAAGAATTACTTTGCGGAATAATGGATTTTAATAATATAAGAAATGGAAATTCAGATGGTGAAGTAATTAACAAATGGGAGTATGATGGCACTAATGTCACTGTAGATATAAGAAGTAATAGTAATGGGTTTTTCTTTTTGACCAGAACTTTTAAATATTCGGGTGTTTTAGACCAGAATACCAATACCATTATTGGTCAATATGAGTCTGAATATACAGGTGGCGGTACTGCAGGGTGGAAAAATAAGGCCACAGGTACTTTAACACTAAAAAAAGAATAAAATTCAAAACAATCTAAATCTGTTTTAATGAAAAGGTTTTTTCTGTTTCTTTGTTTAATGCCTTCGTATATATTTCCCCAGGGCGAAACAAATAATTGGTATTTTAGGTAATGTTGCAGGAATTCAATAGTTTTTTCATTTCCAGTAAATGTACAAAATAGGTTATTTAATTCGAACAACGACTTCTCAGTAACTTTTGAACTGAATGCTATTGATCGGATTAAAGCAGATGCTATTGTTATAGAAAAATTTAAAACTCCAAAAAGCTGATCTTCGCTATCAACACTCATATATTCTGAAGTAAAAATCAATCGCAAAGAATTCCTTATCTGGTAATTTCGGCTTACGTATTTGGTGTAAATAATCCATTTTAGAATTTAATGATTTTAAAACGTTGAGTATTTTATCATAATTTGCTTGAAAGTTGTAGATATAAATTATAGTGTGTTTACTAAAATTTACTCCATTTTTGCAGTTTGCACAACTTTTTCTAAATGCTCAACGGGTATAAACCTATTATTCTACATAGCAAATGCAAGAGCCACAAAGCTTTTGAAGTTCTATAAAATTGATGCTATAAATGGCGGAGGTATTGGAGATGTACAGAAACTTATAGTTTAATGTTCTGTAAAGCTTCTTGATTTTCTATTGGGGTTTCATTATATAACAACGTCCAACCCAAAGAATTTGTGAGGATATAAAATTTAGCCAATTCGCTCATCAATCTGTTTTTTGCATTCGATTTTAAATCTGAAACCTCTATTTTTTTTGTTAACGATTGTTTTACGGTATTTTTTATGTCGTTATAATCCTTGGCTTCAAAGGGGTTTAAATAATCGGCTTGCACATCATAGTATTCCAAATCGGGATTTATTCTTACCTCTTCTTCTGGAATGTTTGTTATGGTTAGCGTTTTATTTGCTTCATCTATGGTGTATTCAATTTTACTTAAATCGTAGGCAATGGTTACTTCGGCATTTACGACAACTAAAGCTTTCTTTTCTACGGAAATTAAATCGCCAAAAACATCTTTTGAATTTTTATAGGTGAACACTTCGCTAAAATGACCTTCGGTAACAATGAGTTTCCCAACATTGTTGATTTGTTCTTGAATTAAAGTTGAACTTTCTTTTAGAAATACCTTTTCGTCTTTTTTATCATCACAATATTTAAAAGTGAAAAGAACGATCAACGTGATAATGACACCAAATAAAATTTTTCGCATAGGTTTAATAAAATAATATTTTAAAGGTAGTAATTTTATTGAATGGGAACTGTTTTTTAAGAACAGATTAAGGGCTAAATCATACTTTATGAAAATGCCATGAAGCTGCCTGCTGGCAAGGCAGGTACACTAATTTTTTCTTTAATTTAGATTTTCATAAAAAGAATCTGCACTAATTTTTAAAAAATCTATAGATTTTTTTATTAGTGATAATTATTTTCACGTCTTCTTTTTAGTTTTATTCGTGCTTTCGTGGCAAAAACAAAAAAAACATTAGTTTCCTCCGACATATGAAGTCTAACCAATGCATTTGAGTCATTAAATTGTACACGACAAATTTAGGATGATATTCAAAGCAATATATTACCCCAAGATTAAAGAAACTTTAAATTAAGTTGTTCCTTTTGGCTTTTTGAACCGCTTCTAATTTATTATGAACTTGCAGTTTTTTATAGATGTTCTCAATATGTTTTCTGATGGTTCCTGTGGATAAAATTAAATTATCGGCAATGGCATTATAACTCAACCCTTTGCTTAAATGTTCTAAAACTTCGGTTTCTCGGTTGGTCAATGTTATGTCTTCTTTGTCTTTTTGACTTTGTATTTGGATAGGGTTACGCAACAGTTTTAGCGTTTTCATGGCGATGGAAGGATTCATTGCTGCCCCACCGTTTAAGGTTTCAACAATCCCGTCATGCAAATCTTTTGGGTTCACTTCTTTTAACAAATAACCATCGGCTCCTGCTTTTATGGCGTTGAATATATTTTCGTCGTTATCAAAAACAGTAAGCATGATAATTTTAATGTGAGGGTATTTTTGTTTGACAATTTCGGTAGTTTCAATACCGTTTAAAACTGGCATTTCAATATCCATTAAAATAAGATCAAGATTATGATTGTCCTGAAGTTTCTCCAATAAATCGGAACCATTCATTGCAGAAAACTTCACATTTAAATCCTCAAAAAAAGACAATTTCTCCTTTACTGCCGTAATTAAAAAGGAATTATCGTCTGCTATCGCTATTTTAATATTCATATCTTTTTTAAATCTACGTAAAAATCATCATTTTGTTTCTCTAATTCAATACGCAACCTATCGTATTTTATAGTAGTGATGACAGTTTTACGCTTGTTCCTTTATGTAATTCACTTTCAATTTCTAAAACTGCCCCAATATCCTTGGCACGTTTTTTCATATTATTCAATCCATTTCCGCTTTCAATGGTTTGTAAATCGAAACCTTTACCATCATCTTTTATTTCAACAAAAATTCCTGAATCATTCTCTGAAATACTTACTAAAACGTTGTTTGCTTCGGCATATTTAAACGCATTGTTTACAGCTTCTTGGATGATGCGATAAATGTTCATTCCTTTTAAAGAACTAAACTCAATAGCATTAGAAATAGAATCATCAACGTTAAACGTAAAAACCATACCTTCTGAATGTGCATTTGCTTTTTCAACAAAATTTGAAATTCTTACCTGTAAATCTTCTAAAGATATTTTACTCTTGTTCATGGCCCAAATGGTGTCCCGAAGCTCATAAATAGTATCCTTGGTAAATGTGCTGATGCTTTGTAATTTATGGGTCAGTTTTTCATTGGTGATTTTAAAACCATAGGGTAAATTTTCTATTGAAGAAATAATAAAGGTTAACTGCGCTCCAATATTATCATGTAAATCGCGGGATATTTTTAAGCGTTGTTCGTATAGTTTTTTCTGATAGGCGATGTTCTCTTGCATTAATAAATAATAACGGTGTGACATTGCAATGGTCAATACAAAAATCTCGAAAAAGATAACGAACTCCCACTCTAAAGGACTGTAGCCTGATGTTAATTTTAACGCTGTCAATATATAATGAACCACGACAAACATTAAAGGAAAATAGGCGATTACGAAATAATATGCCATTATTTCCTTTTTAAAACACAGTTTGATTGCGATGGTGTAAAAACCAACTGTAACCAGCAATAGCAGTATTTTAGCCGAATAATACGAAAGCGTATAAAACCACTCAAAGCGTCTTAAAAACAGGGCTAGGACAAAAAACGCCAAAATAATTAAGGCAGCGCGTTCTATGATGAAAAACAACTTTGGATAATAGGTTTTAAGTGAAAAGAAATACTTTAAGTACTGGATCACAAAAAAAGTTTGTAATAGCGTAAACATCTCCAAAAAATTATTGCCTAGAAACAAGTATTTTTCAAAATAAAGTGGCGACACAAAATAGCGCAACCCTAATAGATTTAAAAAAATAACTCCCACAAAACCAGCGTAATAAAGATACAACCGTTGCCTTGAGAAAAAGAACATTGCAATTGATATTATAATTACCAAAACTGTAAAACCCGCAAAGAACACCAAGTAGGTAGATCTTATTTGAATGTCTTTTTTTCGTTGTTGATATCCTGTCTTGCTCCATATTTTATTCATGGCCCTAAAAGCACCATCGTTAACTACGGCATGGATATAAAAGCTTAGGGTATCGTTTTTAGGAATATTTATTGGATAGGTATAAGCGTATTTATTGGCTAAATAGGAAGGTGTGTTATGAGATTCAAAATGCAACCCTTTTTTGGAAAAAGCTTTAATTATCTTTTTATCTTTCACAATGTAAAACTGCAGAGAATCGATGTAGGTTTGGTTAAATTCAAAAATAAAATCGCTTTCATTAGAAGTATTCAACACGTTAATTTTTATCCAATTGTAGGAGTTGAAAATACCAGAATTCAAAAAGGTTTTTTCTTGAAATTTAAATAGCGTATCATTTTCTAAAAGGTCATGAATATCAAGCGCACGCTTATCATTGCTATAGGTGAAATGCTTTGAAACTGTAAATTCATTAAAATTGTTTTGGAGTATGTTGACATCTGAAGTATTCTGTGCTAGAACACCACATAAAGCATTCAAACAAAAAAATAAAGAAATGATGTTTTTAAAATGAACCATATATTGCAACATTGCTCTAAAAACCAACTTTAAAACAAGTGTTAAAAAAGATTAAATTGTGATAAAAATTAACCCACAAAAAAAACACCAATCACTTATGTATTCTTACGAACCAAGTGACTGATGTTTTCTGTATGAACTGATTAATAGCAATGTCAATCTACAATTAAAAGTGATATGTTAATTAAATTTTCGACAAAGTGTTATTAAAAAAGATTAAGCGCAATAATTAAATTACTGCGCCCAATCAACAAATCTCAACAACAAGATTTATTTTGTAAGATTATACGCGTAGATTGTTTTATCGTTGAGTTTGTAATACAGGTAACCCCCAAATTTATCCACCTCATAATCAGGCTTTTTATCCTTTAGAAGAATTTCCTTCTCTATACTCCCCGTGTCTTTGTTCAATTTCATTAAACCAACACCATCGTCTAATTTTGTTAAAACAAATTGCGCATCTTGCGATGCAGATGTAGCTGTAAAACGTTTTAACATTTCAGCAACAGATGCGCTAGAAACATTAGCCATACCTTGAGCCATATTATTTAAACGATCGCCTCTTGCAGTATATTGACCAATATAATTACGCTCGCCACCTGCTTCATAGGATGCAGAAGCTGATGCTGCTGCCGAAGCCAAAGCCATTGCTCCTGCCAATGCTGCTCCAAAGGCACTTTTCCCTGGTGCCCTTTTGTATTCATGCCATTTTACCTTACCGTCCCAATCTAAAAGCATCATATTTTGATCTGATGATAGCAAAATTCCATTGTCTCTAATTTCAATATCAGTTGGGTCTTCCTTACCATCAAAATCAGCTTCCATTAATAGTTCGGAAGTTCCAGAATTAGCATCGATACTAAATAATTTTTCATCTGCAACAATTAGGTATTTATCATTTTTCTTATCATAATCTGAAGTTACCCTATTGGCTCTTTTAAACTTTAGTGGTTTTTTCCATACCTGATCTCCCGTATTCAAATTAACAATATTAGCATCTTCCGAAGTGATGTAAATCAATCCTTGAGGCGTTGTTGCCATGGTAAGGATATTTTCTCCAGTTTTTAAAGGCTTTTTAAACAACGTAGTACCATCATAAGCTACCTTATTGATCCCTCCTTCTTTAATTCCGAAGAGAATACCGTCGTCCATAATATAAAAATGCTGCACATAACCTTTAGTTTTTGGTGCTTTTTCCCAAAGATCTGTACCATTAGCTGCACTAAACATCGTAATTCTAGATTCAGCTTTTGCAGCAGCTAGTTTGCCTATACCCTTATTTGCTGATGGTGCTACATCACTAACAACTGCCAATCCTTGAGGTAAAATTTCAAAATTAGAGACACTTCCTTTTACTTTGCGCTCTTCAGACCAAGACGGCGTGCCATTTGCTCCAATTTTATAGATTCTTGTGTTTTTCCTATTTGAAGTTTGTGCAAAGGCATAAATATCTTTTTCGGTCTTATCTGCAACCATCCAACCAATATTCTTCAGTTCATTTTCCCAAACTATACGTCCAGAATTCATATCTACCTTCATCAAGCCTTTGGTGGTCGGAATAATAATCCCATCCGAAAGCACTAGAGGGGTTCCCATAACAGTCTTAGTCCCTTTAAAAATGTATTGACTTAGCTCTTTACCTAAAGCCAAATCGTATATTGCTAAAGCCTGGGGAAATAGCATCCCTACTTTTCGCTGTCCTGTCACGAGAAGTCTATTTTGAGATAATAACATCTGAGTTTTACTTATAGATTTCCAGCCGTTTTCTTCAGCATTGAAAATTATTTTACCAGACATATAATCTATTATAGACCTTTTTTTCACCAGTCCTACCCCAAAACCTGCTTTACTTACAATGACATAAGGTGACCCTGAAACAATCTCTAATTCTGTTTCTGGGTTTATTTTACCATAGTCCGTAAAATTAAATAACAAACCATCTTGCCCTGGTTTTATTGCTGCCAATCCATCATTTGTTGTTACCAAAACGGTACCACCATCAGTAATTGTCATCTCACCTATTTTTGCGCCCAAATCATAATTCTGATCTGGAGTTTCTGCCTTTTGTGCGTTTAACATTAGCGATCCTGCCAATAGAAAAACAACTGTTTTTAAATGTCTCATTGTTGATTTTGTTTTAAAAACAGTACCACACCTTATATTAAAAAGTGTAGTACTGCCAGTTAGGGTGTTATACTGTAACTTTTGATAAATTGAATTTTCCATCGGTAATATTCTTCACAGAATCGTCACCGCTATTTTTTCCTTTAAATGAAAACTCTCCTTCAACGTTACTATCCGTTTCATCTGTAATTTTAATAGATTCTACTGCGCTATCTTTATAAGGCGCACTCCATATTTGAGTGTTTGTTGGATTACTTACATCTGTTTCAGTATAAATTGCAGTATTTGCGTTTAGCCCCGTAGATTCAATTTTGTATGTACCTGGGCCGGTGTAATTCCAAATCACAATATTTATGGATTGTCCGTTAGAATTACTGCTTTGAATTACCAAGTTTTTCTTTCCATTTGTGGTAGCTAAAGTTGCTTGCCCCAAATTGTTGAAGTTTTTATAACTTGCACCATCTACATTAGCAGTCATAGTGCCAGAACCTACTTCTCCCCCGCCACTACTGTCATCGTCTTTTGAGCACGACGTAATTGTTAGTAATGATCCCATCATTACGAATAACATAATTTGTTTTAAATTTCTCATTGTTGAATAATTTTATTGATTAATAGTTCAACAAAACTGCAACAATAAGGAAAGGGAATCAATACGATGAATTACGTATATTACGATATACGATTTTAGAATTACGATTTACGAAAAGTGAATTGTTTTGAAAAAAGAGAAGAGAACAAAGAGAATAGAGAAAAGGATTCTTAAAATTTGAAATGAGGAAATGTTTTCTGAAGTTGTTTTTGCTTCTGGTTTAAATTTTGAAGAAACTTTTGGTGCGCCTCAGAATTAGGATTGAAGGGTTTGTGCTGAAGTCCTTTTTGAATGGTATCAACGGCGTCCATTATTTTGAAAGATGCATCAGAAATCCAAACGTCTTTAAATTTTTCCCAGATATAATTGACGGCGGTTTCATTAGGATGAATCATATCTTCTTTATAGAAACGATAATCGCGCAATTCATCCATCATGATTTCGTAGGACGGGAAGTAAAAAGAATTACGATTAACGATTAACGATTTTTGATTTAAGAACTTATGGATAGTCGAGATTAAATGGGCTTTACTTTGTGTGTTTTCAATAAAACCATCTTTTAAATGACGTACTGGAGAAACAGTAAATAAAATTGAAACTTTTGGGTTAATACTTTCAATTAATTTTGCAATTGTATTTAATGAATTATAGATATCGTCAACAGATTGTAATTCTTTCTCAAACTGTTTTTGCGGCACTTTATGGCAATTCGCAACAATAGTATCGGATTTTAAAAAGCGGTATCCCCACGCTGTACCTAAAGTAATTATAATGTGTGTAGATTCTTGGATTTGCTTATGAGCCGTTTGAATATTTTCATTTAAAGCTTTTAATAAATTTTCTTTTGAAGGGTTGCTCAATTTTGAGTGCGCATCAAAACAATGCCATTGTTCATTATGAAAGAAGCTATCTTTTTCATTATACACCTTCTTATCGATAACATTTTTGATGAATGTTTCAATGGCTTTAGGATGAAATAAGATTCCGAATGGATTTTGAAGGTTTTGAAACTTGAAATACTCTAGCTTATTTGCTATGTTTTCTGAAAAACACGAACCAACTAGTAAGATACTCGAATTGTAGTCTATTTGATTTTTAGACTGTTTTTTTAGTGGTATTTTCGTTTGTAATTCCATGATTAATCTCGCAAAATGTTTCTCGCAAAGGCGCGAAGACGCAAAGAGTTTCCGATAAATTGTAAAATACGGAAATTTATTTTACAATTTATTCACGATTCTTGTGATGCCATTTTTTATTAATACTTGATTGAAGTTGATGAGTAAACCTAATTTCAATTCCGAAATCTTTAAATAAGTCAGCAATTGTTTCTGATGGACTGGTGCTATTTTCTCTATAGATTTTAACTCAACTATTACTTTATTCTCAACTATTAAATCTGCTCTAAAACCAACATTCATTACTACATCTTTATAAAATACCGGTAAGTTTTTCTGACGTTTTACATCCAATCCTTCTTGAGTAAGTTCATAACAAAGTACTTCTTCATAAACAGATTCCAATAACCCGGGACCAAGTGCAACATGAATATGGTAACATTTATCAACTATTATTTTAGCAATTCCATTTTCATCCATAACTCTTTGCGTCTTAGCAACCTTTTGAGACTATTGTAAGTACTCCTGCTTTCAATTAACTATTTATAAACAATATCCAAGCAATTTCATTTTCAGCTAAAACTCTTTGCGTCTTCGCGCCTTTGCGAGACCATTTTATTTTGCGAGCTTATTTTAAGTACTCTTGCGCCTTCAACAAAGCCTCCTCAATCCCGGCAGGATGCTTCCCACCCGCAGTAGCAAAAAACGGTTGTCCACCACCACCACCTCGAATATACTTCCCAAGTTCTCTAACCACTTGTCCCGCATTTAAACCTTTACTCCCAACCAATTCTTTCGAGATATAACAAGACAATAACGCTTTCCCATTTTGTTCCGTAGCAAATACTAAAAATAGATTGTCAAACTGACTCCCCAATTCAAAAGCGACGTCTTTTAATCCGCCAGCATCCAAATCTAATTTCTTTGCTAAAAACTGAATGCCATTTATATCTTGTAACTCATTTT
The DNA here is from genome assembly GCF_040720935.1 of Algibacter sp. 2305UL17-15. Lineage (NCBI taxonomy): Bacteria > Pseudomonadati > Bacteroidota > Flavobacteriia > Flavobacteriales > Flavobacteriaceae > Algibacter > Algibacter sp. 2305UL17-15. The sequence goes on along the minus strand of NZ_JBFDAE010000009.1, from coordinate 136,411 downwards.
TAAGTTCACCTTTAATAGTTGCAGCTTTATCTTTTAGCAAGCCTTCAATTTGTTTTTTCAGGCTCGCATTTTCATCCAGTAAATTTTGAAGTGCTTTTACAGGTTCTTTTGCATTATTCAATAAATCTCGCATTTCGAAATAAGCACGGTTATTTTCAAAATAAAAATCCTTTACCGCATCGTTTGTAATGGCTTCTATTCTTCTAATTCCAGAAGCTACTGCGCCTTCAGACACAATTTTAAAATGCCATATATCAGAGGTGTTTTTAACATGTGTCCCTCCGCACAATTCAATAGACTTTCCAAAGCGAATAGATCTTACCGTATCTCCATATTTCTCGCCAAATAAGCTCATTGCGCCTTCTGCAATCGCTTCTTCTTTTGGGATATTTCTTTTTTCAATCAAAGGTAATTTCCCTTCTATTCGTCGGTTAACAAAATTTTCAACATCCCGTAATTCTTCGACTGTTAATTTGGAAAAATGCGAAAAATCAAAACGCAAATATTTAGAGTGAACAGCACTCCCCTTTTGCTCAATATGCGTTCCTAAAACCTCACGTAACGCTTGATGCAATAAGTGTGTTGCAGTATGGTTACATTCAGTTCTGTGGCGTTGTTTTGCATCAACTACCGCTTTAAAAGATTCATTAATATGCTTTGGCAAGTTTTTAGCAAAATGAATGATAACGTTGTTTTCCTTTTTTGTGTCCAATATATAAACCACATCGCCGTGGGTATCTTCTAAATAGCCTTTATCGCCAACTTGCCCGCCCCCTTCAGGATAAAACGGCGTTAAATTGAATACCAACTGATACATATCCCCCTCTTTTTTAGAAGTTACCTTTCTGTATCTGGTTAATTTTACATTTGCCTCTAAAGTATCATAACCAACAAATTCTTCCTCTGCATCGTCAACTAAAATTGTCCAATCATCGGTTGACATTTCACTTGCTGCCCTAGAGCGGTTTTTTTGTTTTTGAAGTTCTTCGTTAAATCCTTTTTCATCGAGTTTCAACCCTTTTTCAGACAGAATTAAAGCAGTTAAATCAATAGGAAACCCGTAAGTATCATACAACTCAAAAGCTTTTTTTCCAGAAACAGTATCTCCTTTTGTTTCTTCAACTATTCTACTTAATAAAATTAAACCTTGATCTAGCGTTCTTAAAAACGATTGTTCTTCTTCCTTAATCACATTTTCAATCAACTGTTTTTGAGCTTTCAATTCCGGGAATGCTTTTCCCATTTGATTGCTCAACACATCCACCAACCTGTAAATAAACGGTTCTTTTTTATCTAAAAATGTAAAACCGTAACGCACTGCACGGCGTAAAATTCTTCTAATCACGTAACCCGCGCCTGTATTACTTGGCAACTGTCCATCGGCAATAGAAAACGCCACTGCGCGAACATGGTCTGAAATGACACGAATAGCTATATCTTGCTTTTCCTCTTGTCCATACTTTTTATTCGTAATTGTTTCAATTTCACGAATTATAGGTGTAAAAACATCGGTATCATAATTGGACTTCACACCCTGCAACACCATACAAAGTCGCTCAAATCCCATACCGGTATCAATATGTTTACTGGGTAAAGTTTCCAAAGCCCCATTAGCCTTTCGGTTGTATTGCATGAACACCAAATTCCAAATTTCCACCACCTGAGGATGGTCCATATTCACTAAATCTCTTCCAGGAACTTTAGCTTTCTCTTCCGCGGAGCGAATATCTACATGTATCTCACTACAAGGGCCACAAGGGCCTTGATCTCCCATTTCCCAGAAATTATCCTTTTTATTGCCTTTTAAAATTCGGTCTTCACTAATATGTTGTTTCCAAAAATCATACGCTTCGGTATCCATTCCCAACTTATCCTCGTCACTTCCTTCAAAAACAGTAACGTATAGAATATCCTTATCAACGCCCAAAACGTCCACTAACAATTCCCAAGCCCAAGCAATGGCTTCTTCTTTAAAGTACCCGCCTGCCGGACGCTCAGGGTCTCCAAAACTCCAGTTTCCAAGCATTTCAAACAAAGTATGGTGGTACGTATCATAACCAACCTCCTCTAAATCGTTATGCTTTCCAGAAACACGTAAACATTTTTGGGTATCGGCAATCCTATTATTCTTCGGTGTTCCGTTTCCTAGAAAAAATTCTTTAAAAGGCACCATACCAGCATTAACGAACATTAGGGTAGGATCGTCTTTTAAAACCATGGGCGCTGAAGGTACGATACTATGGTTTTTGCCTTCAAAAAAACTTAAAAATTTAGATCTTATGTCTTGAGATTTCATTGCTATAAATATTCTCTTATTAGTTAAATTATAGTATTTGCAAAACAATCTTTATATTTACTCACCAATTTAAATTTTGGTGTTCGATAACCTAATTTTTTATAGCCATCAAGAAAATGGTTAAAATATTAAGACCATTTTATCGTTTAGCATAAAAAATCAACATTAAAAATTGAGTTTTGTAAGCTGCAAAAATAGTATAATTTAGGTAATGAGTAAGGTAAAATTTTATTACGATCCAGAATCGCTTTCCTATAGAAAAATTGAGCGCAAAAAACGAAATACGTTTAAGTTTATCTCTGTTTTTTTATTAGCTACAGCTTTATTCGCTTTTTTGTTTGTTTTTATTGCGGGTCATTATTTTGAATCGCCAAAAGAAAAAGCTTTAAAAAGAGAACTTACAAATATGCAATTGCAGTTTGATTTATTAAACAAAAAAATGCAGGAAGCCGAAACCGTTTTGGCAAATATTGAAGATAGGGACAATAACATTTATCGTGTTTATTTTGAAGCGAACCCGATTGCAGAAGAACAAAGACGTGCTGGTTTTGGTGGTATAAATCGCTATAAAAACCTAGAAGGTTATGACAACTCATCCCTAATTATTGAAACCAGTAAACGGTTGGATATTTTACAGAAACAAATTGTTGTACAATCTAAATCGCTTGATGAAATCACACAATTGGCGGAGGAAAAAGAAAAACTATTGGCTGCAATCCCGGCCATACAACCAGTTAGCAATGAAGATTTAACACGTATGGCTTCTGGTTACGGCATGCGCTCGGACCCATTTACCAAAGCACGAAAAATGCATTGGGGCATGGATTTTACAGCGCCTAGAGGCTCTCCGGTTTATGCCAGCGGCGATGGAGTTGTTGTACGTGCTGATTCTGGCTCTAGCGGTTACGGAAACCATATAAGAATAGACCATGGCTTTGGTTACACAAGTTTGTATGCGCATTTATACAAATATAATGTGAGGAAAAACCAAAAAGTAAAACGTGGCGATTTAATAGGTTTTGTTGGCAGTACTGGGCGCTCTGAAGCACCACATTTGCACTACGAAATTTTTAAGGACGGAGACCGAATTAATCCTATAAATTTCTACTACGGAAGTTTAACTGCTGAAGAGTTTAGTAAACTTTTAGAACACGCTACTTTAGAAAACCAATCCCTCGATTAATGCATATAGACCTACCAGAAAAAAGATATTACGGTATTGGCGAAGTTGCCAAGGCATTTGGAGTAAACACATCCTTAATTCGGTTTTGGGAAAAAGAATTTGATGTCCTCAAACCAAAGAAAAACGCCAAAGGCAACCGTAAGTTTACCCCCGAAGACATAAAGAATCTTAAGTTTATTTATCACTTGGTAAAAGAACGTGGCTTTACTTTAGAAGGCGCAAAAATTCACTTAAAAGAAGAAAAGCAAGAAGCTTTAAGCAATTTTGAAATCATCAGTAAATTAGAGGACATAAAAAGTCAATTGATTAAGATAAAAGCGCATCTTTAGTTGATCTTTCCGTTATAAACAATCCAGATTTTTTTATGCATCATTTAATACCGATGGTTGAATAAAAATTACACCTGTAGTCTGAAGCTGCTGAAACTTATTTTAAAAATATAAAAATAAAGCCTTTGAACGAAGTTTATAATCACTATAAAAAGTACTTAAAATAAGTAACTTTTATATAAAATGTGTGTCTTATCAATAACTATTAAAACAACTTATTAAATTAATTTATCATGAAGAAATTTTTACCATTAATTATTATCGGAATTTTAGTAATTGGTCTTTTTTCTTGGGGAAAAAATTTCAATAATACTGCCGTAACACTAGACGAATCTGTAAATGAAGCATGGGGTAATGTACAGACCTCTTACCAACGCAGAAATGACTTAATAGGAAATCTTGTAAATACTGTTAAAGGCGCAGCAGATTTTGAAAAAAGCACTCTAGAAGCGGTTATTAACGCTCGTGCTAAAGCAACATCCATGAATATTGACCCTTCTAATATTACACCTGAGCAATTAGCAAAATATAACGAAGTACAGGGAGGTTTATCTGGTGCCCTAAAAAGTTTATTGGTTACTGTAGAACGCTATCCAGAGTTAAAGGCAAATCAGAATTTCTTAAAATTGCAAGATGAATTAACTAGTACAGAAAACACAATTCAGACGGCGAGAACGCGTTTTAACGAAGCTGTAAAACCTTATAATAATCATGTAAGACAATTTCCAGGGAATTTAATTGCTGGAATCCTTGATTTTGATAAAAAACCTTATTTTGACTCTGAAGCAGGAGCAGATAAACCTGTAGATGTAGAATTCGACTTTAAATAATAGAAAGGATGTCAAAAGTTGAAGATTTCCTGACTACTGCAGAAGAAGAGGACATCGTGGAAGCGATTAGAATTGCAGAACAAAACACTTCTGGAGAAATTAGGGTTCACATTGAAAAAACAGCAAAAGTTGATGCCGTAAATCGGGCCATGGAAGTATTTCATTATCTAAAAATGGACAATACTAAACAGCAAAATGGTGTATTGATTTATGTGGCGGTTGAAGATAAAAATTTCGTGATTTATGGTGACAAAGGCATTAATGATGTTGTTCCAGACAATTTTTGGGAAAGCACGAAAAATGAAATGCAACATCATTTCAAAGCAGGAAATTTTAAAAAAGGATTGATAGCAGGCATTTTAAAAGCAGGTCAACAACTTGAAAAATTCTTTCCCTGGCAACATAGTGATGTTAATGAACTTTCTAATGATATTTCTAAAGGATAGAATTTAAGTATGCAGTTTTCAGTATTCAGTATTCAGTCGCAGTCGCAGTTTAACTTAAAACAAATAGCTACACTTACATTACTGATTGCTATAATATCTACTAGCTTCACTTATGCACAATTTAATATTCCCGAAAAACCCAAATTCCAAACTAGTGTTTATGATTATGCCGGCCTACTTTCTTCTGTTGAAAAAAGCAGCCTTGAAAATAAACTAATAAAATATTCCGATACCACATCTACTCAAATTGTTGTAGCTATTATTGCCACCTCCAAAGGAGAAAACATAGGGCTTTTGGCTCCCAGATGGGCACAAAAATGGGGTATTGGCCAAGCCAAAGAAGATAATGGTGTTTTTGTACTTTTAGCAAAAGATGATCGAAAAATCTGGATTTCCCCAGGTTATGGTGTGGAACATAAACTAACCGCTGGTATTACTGGAGAAATTGTTAGAAATGTTATTATACCAGAATTTAAACGTGGGGATTACTATAGCGGATTGGATAAAGGTGCTGATGCTGTTTTTCAAGTATTGAAAGGAACATATAAGGGCTCAAGAAAACCGAATAAAAAAGGTGGTTTCCCCATTGGATTTATTTTTATACTCATTTTTATTTTCATCATCATACTCATTTCTATTTCTAAAAATAGAAGAGGTGGTGGTGGCAATAGAGGCAACAGGTCTGGTGGGTCTGATTTATTAGAAGCTATCATTCTAAGTAATATGGGACGTGGTAGTTATCGCAGAGGATCTACAAGTGGTTGGGGCGGCAGTTCTTCTGGAGGCGGTTGGTCTTCAGGTGGCGGCGGTGGCTTTGGTGGTGGTTTCGGCGGTGGCGGTTTTTCCGGTGGAGGTGCTGGTGGTAGCTGGTAATTAAATCAGAATTCTTAAATTCACTTTAATAAAAATTACCTATTAAAACGCCCAGTCACATTTCCCTCGACAATACGAATAACCTCATCAATAGTGGCATAATTAACATCGCCCACATAAGTATGTTTTAGCGCACAAGCTGCACTTGCGAATTCCATAGACTTCGTATCATCATAATGCTGCAAACCATAAATTAAACCAGCAGCAAATGCATCGCCAGTTCCTATGCGATCTACAATATGGGTAATGTCAAAATCTTGGGTTTCATAAAATTTAGTACCATTCCACATTCTAGCACGAATTTTATGCCATGAGGAATTTATCGAAGTTCTTATTTTATCAAATACTTTTTCGATCGTTGGAAACTTTTCCATGAGCAATTTACTGGCTTCAATAAACTCCTCATTACTATAATCAAAATTGGTATCCAGCACTTCATTCATTTCATTGATACCACCAATAAATATAGTAGAACAATGCAATAATTCTGTTAATGCCTCTTTAGGGTTTGCACCGTATTTCCATAAACCACTTCTATACGTTGGGTCTGCCGAAACTTGCATGCCTTTCTTTCTTGCTAACTTCAATCCTTCTTTTAAGGTATCAAAACTACCTTGGGTTAATGCTGGCGTAATACCCGTCCAATGAAACCAATTCCCATTTTCAAGTGCTTTCTCCCAGTTTACCATATTTGGTTTTATTTCAGAAAAAGCAGAATGAGAGCGATTATATGAAATTGAACTTGGACGCATAACAGCTCCAACTTCCAAGAAATAAACCCCTAAAGGTCTATTGGAACGGACTATAGCCGTGGTGTCTAAATCAAATTTATTAAGATAAGCTAAGGCTGTGTTTCCGATAAAATCATCTGAAATGCATGTAATATGCTTTACGCTTTCCCCAAAATGGGCAATGGAAAGCCCTACGTTCAGTTCGGTGCCTCCGAAATAGAATTCTACTGTATTAGACTGAATGAATTTTCTATTGCCTCTTGGCGATATGCGCATCATTACCTCTCCAAATGTTATAATTTGATTCATCGATTGGTTGTTTTTAACGTTTAAAAATAACCAATATTAATGGATACTAAACTATAATTTAGGAAATGCTTTTTGAAATATTACTTCTTCCGCATATAAACACTAATAGGCACCCCATGAAACCCAAAATTCTCACGTAGTTTATTTTCTAAATAACGTTTATAGGAATCTTGTACGTACTGGGGTAAATTATAATATTTATGTATGTAATTACTTCGTTTTTTAATGGTAATTTAAAATTATAACGAATTATTTTTCTTATTCATTTTTTTTTTTTTTACATTTGAGACGGAAATTAAAACAATAACACATGAGATTTACTGTATTAATAGCTGCGCTTATGCTTACTGCATTAAGTTATTCGCAAAACAAACTACAAAGCACAGATAGTTTTCAAGATGGTTTGGAGACTTGGCAATATGGCACTTGGGCCTCTGAAACCGATGAACCAGGTGGTTTTATTAGTGCTGAAAGCACAGGAAAAGACGCTTTTGGAGGTTCCGCACGCATACAGGTAGATAAAACAACCGCAAATCCTAATAAGATATTCCTGCGTAGTTTAGGAGTACAATTAGAGGAAGGCAAACGCTACAGGCTTTCGTTTTGGGTTAAGACCGATGCAAAAGACAGTTCGATAAACGTCATGTTATATTCTGATTTCTATACAGGCAGTTTCAACACTTGGGGAGGTATTCTTTCTAAAACATTGAGCTTACAAAATAATAATACATGGGAAAATTTAGAAATAGAATTTGAAGCTAAAAGTGCATATAAGAACTCGCCAGTAGATTTTGATGCCATAGCCCTGTCCTTTGGTTTTGCTAAGCATAAGGGCACTTATTATCTAGACCAAGTAAGCATTGAAGCACTTTAACCTATTCCATTTTAAATTTATAACCATGCAAAAAAAATATAAAATACACATAAAAGCGTTGGCTGTATTATTAATTACAGTTCTAATCGCCGTAGGTTGTGCACAGGACGATATTATTAACTCCCCAAAAGCACAACAAGAAGTAAACCATAGCGAATACACCTTGCTAAAAACAGGAGATAGGCATTTATTAGAACTAAGAAGTACCTTAACAAACAGAAGAGAACAGCTGGCACTTGGCTATAAACGTGGGATAAATTATAAAAATGCACAATGGCATAGAGCAACCATAAAAAAGCATGGCCACCTAGAAATTATATTTGTACCTATTAAGGCAAGCGAAAGTACAAATACCCTCACCTATTTAAATTATGTTAAAAGAACTGGAGCAACAAGTAAAAAAAGTGTATCCCAAAAACAGTTTTTTGTGTATGAGATTGATGCACAAAAAAATATAAAGTTATATTCGTTATCTAAAAGGTTATTGGCAATAAAACCAATTGGAGAAAAGTTTAGGGATGTAACACGTAATTTGCAAAAAAGTAGCGATGAACCAGATAACTGGGAAATGGGAGGCGAATTGGAGACTGTAATTATTACAGCATATATACCAGTTGAAGACCCACCATGGGATCCATGTCCAGAATGTACCGCTGGAAACATTAATACAGACACCAATCCTTATGCTGGTTATCCGAGTTGTTTTTATGACCCTTATGGTTGTGGTGGACCGCCGAATACTAATAACAACAATACTAATAACAATACTTACAACAATAATAATGAAGATGAGGAAAAAGTTGACACTTCCGAACTAAAAGACAAGGAAAAATGTGCCTATGATAAACTAAAAAAAACTAATGGCAATTTATTTAAACAGACAATTGCTGAGTTTGATGTCGACGGTTCTTCATATAATTTAAAATTCGAGTATGGCACATGTTCCACAGGAGGAGAAGCCTGTACAGATGCTAGTGATTTGGGCAATAACAACATAACTATTAAAATTGCTGATACAGGACTATCTGTAATAGAACAAATAGCAAATTTTTTACACGAAGGAATTCATGCTGAAATATATAGATATGTTCATGAGAATGGTGGAAATATAGACCCTAATGATAGAGTTAATTTATATAATCATTACAAAGATTACAGAGTTCAGTCAGGAAGTTTAGACAATACTGATATCGCTCAACATCAGCATATGGCGGATAGATATGTATATCCTATAGCTAGAGCGATGCGGGAGGTTGACGGCAATAGGTTTCCACTTAGTCATTACATGGGATTTGGTTGGGATGGTTTAAGAGCCTATGGAGTAGATGGTTATTACAACGAAAATCTTGAATGGGTGTTTTTTGATAATAATGACAATAATTTTGAAGAAAAAAAGAAAAATATTATAAATACAACAGATGTTGGAAAAAATTGTGATAAATAAATATTTCGTTTCAGTTACATTCATACTAATATTCTTGGGTATAATTTCCTGCATTGAAGGAGAAAATAATAAAAGTAACATGTCATCTACCTATAGTGATAAATACAAAATTATAGGTATGACTATAGATAGTATTTCATCATATATCTCTCCTAGGAATCTTTGGCCTGTAAATCCACCTGCCAATAGAACTAAAAATAAACCTAGTCAACAGGACTCTTTCAAGCACAAAAAAAGTATTGAAAAATATCTTAATAAATATAGAATAATGGCAATTGACACCAGTATAGCTGTTTACATACCTAATCATCAATTTGGTAAAGAACTTATTTTTACCAATAATCGCTCCACAACACAAAAAGTTTACGATAGCTCAAGAGGAATTAAAATTGAGATTAATAAGATAAAATTAGAAAAAACTGACAACTCAATTCATTTTGACTCGATAACTTATTTCAATCCTCTAAAACACATTAGAAAAAGCAGAAGAGATACTTATCTAAATATCGATTACAGGTTTAATTTTTCAGAAATAACTTACAACAAAGATACTACCGAGGCTATAATCAAGTGTATTTACCGATTTGAAGATCGTTATCCAAATAGTGGACTTTTTTTATTTAAAAAAAACAAAGACAATTGGATAATATCTAAAGCTAGATTTTTATAACACATAACCTATCACATTACACCTAATACCCTTAAAAACTAAATTCAGCAAAATTATCCATAGAAAAATTCAGCAAATCCAAAAGGGAATAATTGTACTGATTAGTTCAATTATAATAATATTATGTTTTAGTTGTAAAACTAATAAAAAAATAGTTTCCCAAAAAGATGATATTGTATATCAAATCATATGTGAATTATTGAAAAATTATTATAATGTAACGCCAAAGCAAAAAGATACAATTATTATTAGACCCCCTATTTTAAAATTCAGTACAGAAGATTTTAAAAATTCCATTTTAAAATTTAAGCAAATTGAAAACCATGTAGTAAACTCAACAAAATGTGCAAACCCCATTCATAGTCAATTTGATTTTAATAAAGTTTCTAATTTTAAAGGTTTTGAAAGTAGCATTTGGGACATTAAAAAAATATCTTCTTTAAAAGCAAAGTTGCTACCTATTAATGAGATAACATTTGGTGATAGATATGTTTCTTTGTCATTTCCAATATTTAATGAAAATTTTGATTTAGCATTAATAAAAGTTGATAAGAGTAATGCAGGTGAAATAATATATTTCTTAAAAAAGAAAGAAAACATATGGAAAGTAGATTGTGAGTTGTATATAAGTCAATATTGAGAATAACACTTAAAAAATATGAGTATTGTCCAACTTAATAATTGAGTTTATATTTATGTAATAAATATAATTCTTAAAAATAAATTAATTATGACCTACACATTTGAAGCACTAAACCCCTTAAAAAGCTTAAGGGGTTTAGTGCTTATATTTTTAATTTTAAGTTGCACAAAAAGTAAGAGGATTATACCTGAGAGCACAGGCAATAACAGCAAAGAACTTTTAAGAGTAATAGATCATTTTAAAAAAAAGGATAGTTTAAAATATGTAGCAGCTAGATTTTTAATTAACAATATGGGTTTGCATTATGCAAACTCTAAAACAATAAACCCTATTCCTGTACATCAAGCTGTTTTTAATGAAGTAGACCATCAAGCGAAGTACAATTACAAACATGAATTAACACAAACAAAACCCACTACAAATATTAATTTCCTAAAGTTTGCTACCAAAACAGTTATCCCTAAAATTTTGGATAAGGCTCCAGAATTATCAGTAAGCTACGATACTATTTATGATGTTGAAACGATAACCAAAAATCAACTCATTACACATACAGATAATGCTTTTTATGTTTGGAAAAACTCTAGGTTTTGCAAAAATATGTCTTTTCAAGAGTTTAAACATACTATACTCCCTTACAGATATTTGGACGGAGAGCAATTAAAGTTATCGACTACTTTCAATAGAACGCTACTACACAAATTTATTACAGTAGACTCATTAAATACACTAAACAAAGTTATTGAGCGTTTTAATTTTTATGTGTCTAAAGTGCGATTTTTAACTGGCTTGGTAGATTTTAAAGACGATTTAGGGTTTTACAATGTGTTAAAATGGGAGAAATTAAGTTGTGAGACACAAGCAAATTGGACGGCCAATATATTGAACGATTGTGGTATTCCAACCGAAATCCATCAAACACCTAATTGGCTAAATAGAGACGGCGGACACACTTGGTGCGCCTCTCGTGATGAAAATGGAGTGTATCATCCTTTTTCGCCACAATGGCAAAATTTAGGCGATTCTCTCTTTTATAAAAGGGCTTCAAAAGTTTACAAGAAAACCTATGAAGAGCAAAAGGACACGCCCTATTTTATAAAAGACAACAAAGAGACTGTACCTAAATATTTAGATACTCCATTTTTAAAAGATGTTAGTGACCAGTACCATAATACAGTTACATTAAATATTCCAATAGACGCTATGCCTCAAAACAAAAATTTAGCGTATTTGTCCATATTCGCATCACAACATTGGAAACCTGTAGCATGGGGAAACATAAATAAAAAGACCAAAACAGTACAGTTTGATAAAGTGCCTGTAAACGCAACTTATATTTTTGGATTTTTTAATAACGATGTCTTTTCTCCCGTAGGGAACCCATTTTACGTATCAAAACATGGAAACAGACACTATTTTAATCCAAATAATAACAGTAAAACTACAATTCTGGTCAATGAAAAATATCCTCAAAAGGAACATTTAAAAAAATGGTTAGAACTTTTAAAAGGCGCAAAATTTACTGGTGCAAATAAACCAGACTTTTCAGATGAAGAAACCTTATATGAACTTAAAGAAACGCCTCTACCTATAGTTTATGACATTAATATAACGAGTAAAAGTAGATACAAATATGCGCGCTTTAAAACTCAAAATAACGCAGTTTCTTATTTGTCAATATTTGAGTGTTTTACAAGAAAAGCACCCACAGATTCCATATCATTAGGTACTAGACCTTATATTACAAAACCTTCTGACAAAGTATTAGCTCATGAAATAAAAACATATTCTAAAATTGAAGATATACCAAAAAAATGGAGCACTAATAACACCCGTGATAATTGTTTAGACGGAAACATAGAAACGTTTACCAACAACTTCAGGATAGGATTAAATTTTGAAACCCCAAAACGTATTGATAAAATTCGGTTTGCGTTCAGAAATGCTAATAACTATGTTAATTATAGAGACACCTATAAACTATCTTATTATGATAACGGATGGAAAACCCATAGGGTAAAGAAATCAAAATACAACTATTTAACATTTGAGAACTTACCATCAAACACAATTTACTGGCTATCAAATCTCACAAAAGGAAAAGAAGAACTACCGTTTATATATCATAACAGCAAACAATTATTTTTAAACCACGATAATATAAGCACTTACTTTGAAGATTAGACTCATTATTTTTGGTGTTTTTATTCTATCTACGCTCGTAACTAACTTTAATTGGCTTCCAAATGGCGCATTTTTAGGCAAAGAAATAGCACTAATTGGCGCTTTATCTTTATTAGCATTAGTAAGTCTATTTTATAAAGAATTCTGCATAAAAATTAAGAGCATAGATATAGTGCTAGGTGTATTTTTTATTTATATTTTCTTCACAATCTTATTAAAACCCAATTATTTCGATACAACTAAGTTTTTTGTTATATCCCTATTTTTTCTATTATATTACTACTTAGGAGGTGGTTTTTTTAAAGACAATAAACAAGTTAAGGATTTAATTATTATATTTTTAACAGCTTTTCTTTTTGAAAGCCTAGTAGGATTAATGCAATATTTTGGTAATTTATCAGTACCCCTTAGTGAGCGTTTTTTTTACGTAAAAGGTCATTTTTCAAATCCAGCTCCATTTGCCTGTTTTTTATCCTTTGGCTTTACTCTTGGTAGTGGATTATTACTCTTTTACCCAATAGGAAAACTAAATAAATACATTTTATTTTTGCTTTCTTTTTTATTTGTAGCAGTAATCATCTTATCAAAATCTCGAACAGCAGTATTGTGTTGTTTATTTGTACTCTTATACTCCCTCTATTGTAAATATCAGCATAAACTGAAAAAAAAGTTTGTCTTTTTGTTCTTTTCTGGAATTGGAATTATCAGTAGTTTATTCCTAATAAACCTAAATACAGATTCCATTTTAGGACGGTTTTTTATTTGGAAAATCTCTTTAAAGATTATAAAAGATAATTTTTTGACAGGTATTGGCTTTGGGAACTTTCAGCCAGTTTACATGGAGCATCAAAGTGAATACTTTGCATTGGTTTCTCATAATTCTAAGGAAGCATTACTTGCGGATACGATAAATTTTGCGTTTAATGAATTTATACAGTTGTTTGTTGAAACTGGAGTCATTGGATTTTTATTAGTGATAATTTTAATTACTATCATACTTTATAATTTGTATAAAATCAAGAATAGAGAAACGGTACTACTTTCGGCATTATTACTTAATTTCTTATTAATGTCTCAATTTTCATATCCTTTAAATGAGCTACCCTTATTAATTATACTTTGTACGCTGCTATTTTTAACAAGAAACTATTTTTCTACTATCTATTCTAAAAATTCACATTACGGTTTAAAACTTACTGTATTAAGCTTAGCGATTATAATTGGAATGTTTTGGAGCAGAAATACGATTAAAGCCTACTCTTCTTGGAGTTTATCAAAAAGTGAAGCATTTGGAGGCAATTTAAACACATCTATTCGGCATTTTAAAATAGCAAATAAAAGTTTAGGCAATAATGGGTTTTTCTTATTTAACTACGGTGCTTCGATAAGTGAGGAAGGAAAATGTAAAATAGGCAAACCTATTTTACTAAAAGCAAGCAAATTTTATAACGAGCATTATATATGGGAACTTCTAGGCGATTGTCAAAAAACTGAAAATTTTGAAGAAGCTGAGTTTTATTACAAAAAAGCAATTAATATGTTACCCAAAAAATTTGTTCCTAATTATAAATTATTTTTGCTCTATAAACTCCACGGAAAAACTAAAAATGCAGTTTATATGGCCAATAAAATCTTAAAAAAACAAATAAAAATCCCTTCTTCTGAAATAGAGTATATCAGATTAGAATGCTCTAATTTTCTGTCTGAACTTTAAATTTATAAAACCTCAATAACAAACCTACTTCTTCCGCATATAAACACTAATAGGCACTCCATGAAACCCAAAATTCTCACGTAGTTTATTTTCTAAATAACGTTTATAGGAATCTTGTACGTACTGGGGTAAATTACAGAAAAATGCAAATTGTGGCGTTGGTGTAGGTAACTGCATGATGTATTTAATCTTTACAAATTTACCTTTATATGCTGGTGGTGGATAATGCTCAATAATTGGCAACAGCACCTCATTCAACTTACTTGTCTTAATCTTTTTAGACCGATTTTTATAGACCTCAACCGCTGTTTCAATCGCTTTAAAAATACGCTGTTTTGTTAATGCTGAAATGAAAACAATAGGCACATCTGTAAAAGGTTCCATTTCTTTTCTAATCGCTTTTTCGAATTCTTTGACAGATTTATGGTCTTTCTCCACCAAATCCCATTTGTTAACTAAAACCACAATACCCTTTTTATTACGCTCTGCTAACCAAAAAATATTTTGAACCTGTCCGTCAAAACCTCTATTTGCATCTAAAACCAATAAACAGACATCGCTATACTCAATGGCACGCACACTTCGCATTACGGAATAAAACTCTAAATCTTCCTTAACTTTGGATTTTCTTCTAATACCAGCAGTATCTACCAAATTAAACTCAAAACCAAAACGATTATATTTTGTGTCAATAGCATCTCGTGTTGTGCCCGGAATATCTGTAACAATGTATCTATCCTGCCCTATTAAAGCGTTAATAAAGGATGACTTACCCGCATTTGGCCTCCCTACTACAGCAAACCTCGGTAGATCTTCTTCTACAACCTCTTCCTTTTCTGGAAGCGCTTCAACTAAAGCATCCAATAATTCTCCCGTGCCGCTGCCATTAATACTTGCAACGGTATAATAATCGCCCAATCCCAATGAATAAAACTCTACTGC
Source organism: Algibacter sp. 2305UL17-15 (assembly GCF_040720935.1). NCBI lineage: Bacteria > Pseudomonadati > Bacteroidota > Flavobacteriia > Flavobacteriales > Flavobacteriaceae > Algibacter > Algibacter sp. 2305UL17-15. Next base: position 120,943 of record NZ_JBFDAE010000009.1, on the reverse strand, counting down.
ATCTTCTGCTCGTTTGCCATTATCAACTTTATTGACCACCAAAAAAACTGGTTTGGAAACTTTTCTCAACAATTTCGCAACATCTTCATCCATTCCTGTAACTCCAGATTCTACATCAACCATAAAAATTATAGCATCTGCTTCGTCTATTGCCAACTCCACCTGCTTGTCGATTTCAGCTTCAAAAACATCATCACTTCCTTTAACGTACCCACCTGTATCGATTAAAGAAAACTCTCTGCCGTTCCAATCGGTTTTACCATAATGGCGATCTCTTGTTACGCCACTCACAGCATCAACGATTGCTTCCCGTTTTTGAATTAAACGATTGAAAAATGTTGATTTTCCAACATTTGGTCTTCCTACAATGGCTACTATATTACTCATAATCCTTAAATTGGCTGCAAAGGTAGTGTTTAATATTGAAGAAAAAATAGTAAATTCCCTAAGTAAACACAAAGATATGTCTGTTAAAAATGATATTGTATTAAGACCTCGTTTTAAGATTGAATTAAAGGAAAACAATGCGTCCGTTTTAAAACGTTTTGAGGATTTAAAAACATCCCAAAAGGATTTTAATGTGACAAGAATAGACAATCATGTTTTTATTAAGTATCTAAAGAAAGACCAACACTTTTGGTCGCCACAATTGCATCTTGAAATTGACGAAGTTGATGAAAGCTCCAGCTTATTGCACGGATTATTTGGGCCTAATCCAACAATTTGGACCCTATTTATGTTCCTTCATTTTATGGTAGCTACGCTTTTTATTGCTTTCGGAATTTGGGCCTATACCAATTGGCGATTACATACTGACTTCGCAATACAAATTGGCTTAATGCTGTTAATGGTTATTCTGTGGTTTGGTTTATATTTTGCTGGAAGAATAGGTAGAGATTCCAGCAAAAAGGAAATGATGAAACTCCATGAAGTTATGAACAACATTTTAAAACAAAAAAGTGCTATTTAAAGAAGAAACAACTAAATTATTTTACTTCTTAGTATAGCCAAAACGCTTCAATTGGTTTTGATTGCTACGCCAATTTTTGTTCACTTTCACATAAAGCTCTAAGTGAATTTTTTTATCGAAGAATATTTCCAAATCTTTTCTAGCTTCTACTCCTACTCGTTTTAAGGCACTCCCTTTATGACCGATAATAATCCCTTTTTGCGTTTCGCGCTCTACCATAATTACCGAACGAATTTTTATAATATGGTCTTCTTCAAAAAACTCTTCGGTATCGATTTCAACGGCGTACGGTATTTCCTTTTTGTAATGCATTAGGATTTTTTCTCTAATTGTTTCGTTGATAAAAAAACGTTCTGGCTTATCTGTTAATTGATCTTTTGGATAAAAAGCCGGCGACTCTGGTAATAAATCAATAATACGATTAAAAACTTCCTTAACATTAAAACCTTCTAAAGCTGAAATTGGAAAAATTTCTGCATTTGGCACTTTTTGGGTCCAAAGTTGTACTTGACTTTCCAACTGCTCTTGATTTGAAGTATCTATTTTATTCAAAAGCAGTAAAACAGGAATTTTAGAATTTGTTATTTTCTTGAAGAAGGTTTCATCTTTTAGAGTTTGTTCGCCAATCTCGACCATATAAATTAGAATATCGGCATCTTCAAAGGCAGATTTTACAAAATCCATCATAGATTCCTGCAGCTCATATGCTGGTTTTATAATTCCGGGGGTATCACTTAAAACCACTTGAAAATCGTCACCATTTACAATGCCTAAAATACGATGTCTGGTAGTTTGTGCTTTCGAGGTTATAATAGATAATTTTTCGCCTACAAACGCATTCATCAAAGTAGATTTACCCACATTAGGGTTACCAATTATATTAACAAAACCTGCTTTATGATTCATATTACACTTCTTTTCTATTTGCAAAGTTACAACCTAAACCGATAACGAAAACTTATTAAACAAAAAAACAGGAAGCATCTACATACTTCCTGTTTTTAATCTCTTTAGGAGTTCTATCCTTTACTTAACTATTTCTAATAATTCCACATCAAAAATCAACATAGAAAATGGTTTGATTGCACCACCTCTTGGAGTTGCGCCATAAGCTAATTCTTGAGGCACAAAGAATTTATACTTTGAACCAACAGACATTAACTGTAAACCCTCTGTCCATCCTGGAATAACTTGTGTTACTCCAAACTCAGCTGGTGTACCTCTATCTACAGAGCTATCAAAAACAGTTCCGTCAATTAACGTACCGTGGTAGTGTACTTTAACTTTATCGACAGGAGTTGGTTTTGCACCATCACCTTCTTCAAGCACAATATATTGTAAACCGCTATCCGTAGTCATCACGCCCTCATTAGCAACATTATCTTTTAAGAATTTTTCACCTTCTGCTTTAATAGGTGCAAATTCTTTTTCAGCTTTTTTTGCTGCAAGCTCTTGCTGTCTTTTCATTATCTTCTCACGATTTTTCTGAAAGTATGCCTGTACTAATCCCGAAGCTGCTGTTTTGTCCATTAATACATCCGAAGAATCAACTACATTTAAATATCCAGCCATAAACAAATCGTTATTGATATCTTCAAAATTAGCTCCAACGCTATTTCCAACATCCATCCCTATTGCATAACTTACTGAATCTATTTCAGTTTTTAATGCATCTTTAGAGACCGCTCCCGGTTTGTTCGTGCATGATGCAAAACTCATTATAAGTGCTAAGATTGATAATTTAATTAATTTCATAGTCTTGTTTTGTTTTTAATTGTCGGCAAAAGTAACGAAATTAAGTGCATAAAAAAAGAGGGGAATCTACATTTATGATAAATTTTAGATTTGGCTTACTTAAACTGTATTTATAGATGATTCTCTGATGTTTAACCTACCGCTCAAAACCAATACATATCCTCCGGACAAGCCCACAAGGTATTCAGCGGAAAAACCTTTTTCCATTCCGAAGCAAGCTTCAAGGCATTAAACTAAACCTGAGATCCCGCTGAAGAAAAAGCGGGATTAGTTCAACCATCAAAACGATTTTACTATTTTATAAATTAACGTTTTGTTCCGTAAATAAAAACATCCTTGTCCTTTATTAAAAATGAATTCATTTAGTTTTACTTCATATTAATTATTTCAAATGAAACTAAAATCAAAACGATTACCTATAATATGCTTTTTTCTTCTGCTAATAAATCTTAGCTATTCTCAGGATTTAACCATTCCGAAGAAAAATTACACCGATTCCGTAAATCTGGAGAAAGCAATTGTGAGACACAATGATAAATTTCCGCTTTCAGACCAAAACAACTCTGGGCAATGGAAATTACTCAAAAAATATTCAGATGAATTTGAAACCAAAAAATTGAACCAAACCAAATGGTATCCAAACAATCCGAAATGGAAAGGCAGACCGCCAACGTATTTTCATGGTTCTAACGTGAGTTTAGAAGATGGCGAATTGGTCATTAGAGTCAATAAACATGGTAACGAAAAACTACCTGAAGGTTTTACGCACTCTACCGGATTTATCAAAAGTAAAAACAAATTTTTATACGGTTATTTTGAAGCTGAAGCAAAATTGATGGATGCCCCATGGGTTTCTGGGTTTTGGATGACGAATGTTTCCACAAACTGGTGGACAGAAATTGATATTTGCGAAAATGCTCCGGGATTAGAATATAACCGGCATGACCTCAACTCAAACATCCATGTATTTAAAGCACCCAAAGATAAAGGCGATGTAAAAACCCATTTTTCAAGAAATAAAAAGTATTATTTTCCTGAAGAATTACAAGCAGATTACCATGTTTGGGGATTGGAATGGACCAAAGATTACATTCGGTTTTATATTGATGGTATCTTGTTTAGAGAAGCAAAAAACACCCATTGGCACCAACCGCTAGAAGTCAACTTTAATTGTGAATCCAATAAATGGTTTGGCGCACTTCCTGACAACAACCGTTTAAATGGCCAATACCATGTGAAATATTTCAGACATTGGAAGCAAAAATAATTTATATTAGTAAAAATTCTAAACATTATACATCAACTATGTCGTTAAAACAAACCATTTTAATTCTAGCATTACCCTTGTTTCTATTAAACTGTGAAACAAATTCCAAAAAAAATAATGAAAACGAAGTAGCAACAAATACTACTTCAAAAACAACCAAAGGGTTTCCATATGAATTGCCCATGCAAAAACCGGACATCCCTTTAAGTAGCGCTTTAGAAAGAAATTACGATGCCTATCTGGGGCCAACGCCTCAAGATAATGAGTTGTATTCCCAGTTTAAATATACCGAACTAAAAGGTTTTGACTACAGTAATCATGACGGGACAATTTCCAGAAGAGACCCTTCTAAAGTCATCTTTTATAACGGAAAATACTATGTTTATTATACCTATCGGAATACAAAAACACCTCCAGTTGGCACTAGTAATGCCGACAAGGCTACGGATGAAATTCCTTCTGCAGATTGGGACCTATCTGAAATTTGGTATGCCACTTCTAAAGATGGATTTACATGGGAAGAGCAAGGTGTTGCTGTTCCAAGACCACCAAAACCAGAGGTGGGTTGGCGTTCTGTAACCACTACTGATATCTTAGAATGGAAAGGAAAATATTATTTATACTACCAAGGTTTTATGGAAGTAAGCGGGAAACGTGGAGACGATTGTCCTGTTGCCGTTTCGTATGCCGATTCTCCCGATGGCCCATGGACACCACATAACAAAATCGTAGTTTCTAATGGGAATGAAGGCGAATGGGATCAATTTTCTATCCATGATCCATATCCTATAGTTTACAAAGGAAAAATTTATTTATACTATAAATCCGATTTTAACGGACAAAATATCATAAGAATGCAAGGTTTAGCAATTGCCGAAGATCCACTCGGCCCTTTTGAAAAACACCCTTTAAATCCCATAATGAATTCGGGGCATGAAACAACCATGTTTCCTTTTAAAGATGGAATTGCAGCTTTAGTAATTCGTGATGGAAATGAAAGCAATACCATTCAATTTGCTGAAGACGGTGTAAACTTCGAAATTGCTGCAATTAGTAATTTATTACCTAATGCCGGCGGGCCGTATATTCCTGATGCATTTACGGATACGAAGGACGGACGTGGTATTACTTGGGGAATTTCACATTTTACCAATGTCACTACTTGGGCTAAAAACCACGCCGTTCTAGCACGTTTTGATTGTGATTTAAGCCAGAATATAAACGACCCCGGCATGAAAAATAACCATGTGTATTACAAACCTGAGCATTATTATGAACACGGGTTGAATAAAGCACAAAGAGATAGAATTGCAACTGAAAACCTATCGCTTTTAGGGAACTAATTTCAGTATTTTAATTTAGATTTAAGACCTGACAGTCCCAAACTTCGGACACAAAACCTGTCAGGTCTTTAATTATCTGATAATTAAACCGAAAAAACAATTATTTATTCAGGGGCATATTCTAAATCTGAAGTCAAGATAAACGTATCAAATTTAAAACCATCTTCTCGCATTGAAAAGGTTATGATATGCGCTCCTGCCTCTTCAATATCTAAATAAATGGTCTTAGGAATCCCACAATGATTTTCAGGAACACGTTGTGCGGAAGTCCAAGTCCATTTATGTTTTCCCTCACATAATTGAATGCGCTGTCCGCTTTCTGGCCATTGTCCGTCCAAACCAACATGCAAACCATTGTCTTCAGATCCAGTAGAAAAAGCCTTAACCCAAACGCGATATTTCCCGGGCTTTTTAATATTGACTTTATACCCTACCATACCACCCATTCCAGGAACTGGAAAAAAGTTTTCTCCTTGAATTAAATCATGTTGATGTGTTACTCTACTATCTGGATATGCTTCAATATATGAATTATTACTCGCTGTGTTTGTTTGGTTATCTGAAGCAAAACTATGATTGTCATTATTTACGCGTTTATACCATTTGCGCAAACTTCCATTATTACTATTCAAATGATAATTTTCAGCTTCAATTTCAAAAACACTATTGGTTTCTTCAAAAGCCTTGGCGTCTTCCAACCCCCTATTTTTAAGTATTTTATTTTTATGTAGCTCTAAAGATTTCCATCTGCCACGAGACCAAGCAGTTTCATCGTCTTCAGGGATTTTTCCGTTGGAATGTGCTTTAGAACTCATTATTATAGTATCATTCGTCTTCAAATAAATAGCACCTAATGGTAACTTTACGCTTTTAAAAGATTCGTCCACCTCTGGAGTTGCCACAGTTTTAACCTTATCATTATTAATTTTAAGAATATAAACAGATTCCCCATCATGTTCTGCTACTGCATGTAAGACACCATAATACATACCTGTTTTACCTTTAAAAATGGTTTTTGCAGCTGCAAATTTACCGCGTTGGTTTTTCTTAGCTGCATTAATAGCAACTGTCGCTCTGTTAGCTTCTTTATAGTAAACGACATCGGCACTTTCATCAATTTCAAAATCTGATAAGGCATTTAAAACGATACCTTCAGTAGTTGCTATTTTTGTATTATTCCTTATTTTATTCTGAACAACAGCTACCCAATCTCCTTCTTTGGACGGAGGAAACCCTATTGCAATTTTAGCACCACCTTTAATGGTTTTTTTACTTCCGTAATGCAAATTTCCTCCAGTTCTGGGATTATACCATTTTACAGAAAACTTACCTTTATATCCTGATAAATCCAATTGAACAGCTTCAACTTTCGGAAAATAAATGGCATACGCATGTCCTTCATCTGCTAAAACATAATCAAGAGTATTATCCGTTAAATCATCCTGCGCTATCATTTTTTCAAAAGGAATATATGTGTTAAAAAACGCCAAGGCATATCTGGTTTGATCCCATAACACATCCCTTGAACGCCAGTCTTCACAGTTCAAATCATTGTGCGCATATTTATACCCAAAATACCACTCGACCCCAGCACCTCCTGCCATTAAATTCCCCCATAAAACTTCAGCTCTAATACCGTTATGTTCCGGATCGTCTTTATCAGGTTTTGCCCCTGTATCTGCTGGCCCAATTTCATCTTGACTTACCACCCATTGATGACCAAAATTTCCAGATTCCTCAATCCATTTTGCAGTAATATCATGAACATCATGTGGATGATGGGTTTGCATAGAAGGGCCATCTAAATATTGAAATCCCAAAAGCGGTGTTAGAAATAAATCTTGTGCATGGGTTGCTGCATGAGTGTGCAAAACCACAAGATTTTTATACGGATCGTGAGTTTTCAGATAGCGGGCCATCGCTTTTCTATCATCATCTGTTTGTGCTTTTGGCGTCCATTTTTGCCATCCGTTTTCTTCGCCTAAATTCCATGTCACCCCTAAATGATGTGAAAAACGCGCAATCAATTCCCTGTAATATAATTTCCGCTGTGTTTTAAGTTCTCCAATATCTAATAGCAATTCGTTTTCGGTTTCTTGGGTTACGATGTGCAACATCAACCCGAGATTGTCCATATGGTCGAAGACGATTTCCCATTGGTCCAACTTGCTACAGTCAAAACGGTAGCGTTCATTTTCATCCGTCCACGGCCATACATCTTTTCCATCACCTTGTACGTTCATGGTTAAAAAATAGACGGAATTCATCCCTTTTGAAGCTAAATAATTTAGAGCCCCTATAATATTTTTTCCTTTTCCGTTTTGCCATGCGGGATCTCCTGATTTATAATCTTGAGCGTGTGCTTCGTATTTATGTGAAGGTGGCGTTTGATCGAATTCATAATAGCCTAAGAAATTTTCAGGACTGTCGGCTCCTCCTTTAAGAAACGCCTCTTTTGTGTCTGCATATCTTAAATAGCGTTCACCTGTATATTGTAATCTCCCTTTTATTTGAAATCCAGAACCTGTTTTATCAGCTTCAACGATATTAAAAGTGCCTTTTGCTCCGTTAAAAGCTGTGGGCTCTCCTGCATACATGGCATCACTTATGGCAATGTTTTTTCCTTTTCTAAAAAACACCTCGTATGCCCATTCCCCAACTTCGTCTGGCATAAATCTAACCTTCCAAATTTTACCGGATTTGCCACTAGTTTCTCCTGCACTACCATCGGCAGCATAAAAACCCGGAACAGTAATCACTTTATTTTTATGTTTGAAAATTACATTTAACCTATAATTCAAAAACGGATTATCTTCATCGTTTTCGCTTAATGCTTCACCTTCAAAACTTAAGGTTACCTTATGCCATTTTTTTAATTCGCCTGTTATTGTGGTTTTAGCTCCTTGTGAATGAATTAAACCTACATTCAAAAAAAAGAACCCGATTAAAACATATAGTTTACTATTGGTTTTAAATAACGTTATCATGAAGTTTATGAGTTTTAAAGTTAAGTGATTAGCAAATTAATATTTTACTTTTAAAATCTACCTATAATTTTATACTTTCACTTTAAAATACTAGAATTATTAAATGAAACATTTAAGCGAGCATCTCCAAATAAAAAACATGAAACAAATTATATTCATTTTAATTTTAACGTCTTTTTGTTTTACAGAATTAGTAATAGCACAATCTGACATCTGGATTGATAAAAATGAAAACGAAAATTACACGGCGCGTCATGAATGTTCGTTTGTTCAGGCCGGAGACAAATTCATCATGTTTGGTGGCAGAGAGAACGCGCAGCAACTAGACATGTACGATTTTAAGAGTGATACTTGGAGCATTGGTGGAAAGACACCAAAAGAGTTTAACCACTTTCAGGCTACTTTTTATGAAGGTTTTGTATGGGTTATAGGCAGTTTTAAAACGAATAAATTCCCAAGAGAAATTCCGGCAGATTATATTTGGATGTACTTCCCACCTACCCAAACATGGATTAAAGGCCCTGAAATCCCTAAAAACAGAAGACGTGGTGGTGCTGGATTGGTCGTGTATAAAGATAAATTTTATTTAGTAGGCGGAAACACCATAGGCCATGATGGTGGCTATGTAAATTGGTTTGACGCATACGATCCGCAACGAAATACATGGACTATTCTAGATGATGCTCCCAACGCTAGAGATCATTTTAGTGCGCTTGCCGCAAATGATAAATTATATGCCCTTGGTGGACGACATTCCGGTGGCGAAGGTGGTGTGTTTGCACCTTTAGTAGCAGATGTTGATGTTTATGATTTTGACACTAAACAATGGTCTTCATTAATAAAACCATTGCCTACTCCTCGTGCTGCTCCGAGTGTTGCATTATTTAATAACGCTCTATTTGTAATTGGAGGTGAGGGAGAAAAACAAGGACCTGCTTATAAAATAGTTGAAGCTTATAATTTAAAAACCAACACTTGGGAAACAAAAGCAGATATGAATTATCCTAGACATGGGACCCAGGCTATTGTTTCTGGAAATGGGATTTATATTGCGGGTGGTTCTCCTAAGAGAGGTGGTGGACGACAATTACATATGGAGGTTTACAATGAAGATGCTCCTAAAGGACAAGAAATAGTTCCGAGTGAGTTAAGGGGGCCAAAAACAATATGTATAGAAAATGGTGAATTAGAAATCATTAAAATTAAAAATATGGCTGGTGATACTGGCAGTTTTATTAATTCAATCTCTATTTCAGGAAAGGATAAAGACCAGTTTAAACTTGTCTATGATTTTGACTTGACATTAATAGGCAGCAACGAAAGTGCTTATTTAAAAGTGGTTCACTTGGGAGAAAACCAAAAAGATACTGCGGAATTGGTAATAACCTATAATGGTATAATTGAAAAAGTGATACGCTTAGAATCTAAATGAGTGCTTTTGGGACTGCACATGGTAAAAAATAATATAATAGACTAAAACACTAATATTTATCAATTTACATGTGGATAAATAAACAGACCTTCATTATTTTAAAACATTAGAGTTCGGAAGAAAAAATAGTGACAAAAAAAAAAAAATGGGATCATATATAAAAGAGTTAGTGTGTGTTTTTTATTTAAAAACCAAACCGCATTTTAATTCCCAAGCCGGCTAGTCAACTAACGGGGCGTAAGAAATGAAACCCACCCCCTAGCCCCTCCGACCTGCCTCCCGGAGCGCATGGGGAGGGGAACAGCTTGTCAAAAATTATTAACTTACGAACAGTAATGTTTAAATACCTCGCAGAGATCTTGACCTTTATTATAAACTTTTTTATAAAATAAAAATATTTCCACAATTAAAAAGACCATCTGAAATTTTCAGATGGTCTTAAAATTATTAAATTCAAACTAACTAATAATTAGTTGTCTTTTTGCACATCCTTCTTTTTCTCTCCATCTGGAGTTGCTTCTCCTTTAGCGGCATGTGATGTTTTACGTTCAGAATCAAAACGCATAATGCTTTGGTAATTCCAATTATTGTAAACATGGGACAGTCCCCAATCAAAAATCTGCGTTGGATTGTCGTCCGGAGCATCCAAAGTTCTATTCAAACCAATAGCGTGTGGCATATTTGCGCCTTTTACAGCACCTCTAATTTCAAAATTAATGCCGTCTGGTGACCATTGAAATGTATTTCTTTCCGGCCCGTCTGTTGTAATTAAAGACGCTATGCCTCCTTGCGTTTTCCAAACACAAATTTCATGTCCTGAATTTGAAATCGGGTTATACTTAGACTTTACATAAGGGCCTTTTGGATGATCAGCAATAGCAACACCATGGCGAATTTGACGCCCTCCAAATAGAATCTCTTCTCCCATTTGTTCTCCTTTATAGTACAAATAGAATTTTCCTTTAAAAGGAATAATACAAGGGTCGTGTACCTTATGGGAATCGAAATCACCTTTTTTCTCAACCATAAAACGGTTTTGAGTCTCGCCTTTCCAGATGCCGTTATCGGCTGGACTTAAAATAGGCTCAGCACTTTTTGTCCAAGGTCCGTTAGGAGAATTGGACCATGCTAAACCAACTTGGTTTTTCACACGCACATTATATGGCGATTTCACGGTTTGATAACACAGGTAATATATCTCATCATGCTTCATAATCTCAACTGTAAACACAGAACGATCGTCATAAGCGCCTTTTTCACCTCTTGGGACAGCCAATCCCTCTTCTTTCCAAGTCCACCCATCCTCTGAAGTGGCATACCATATATCACATCTGTCCCATGGGAAAACTTTATCGTTTTCTATATCACCAGCAAAACCATCAGTTTCTCCCGTACTCCTTGAATACCAAACATAGTATTTCCCGTTTTCCTTAATCATTGCTGAAGGATCACGACGGACAACACCTTCTTCATAAGCCAAATCGCCCTTAAGCGGTTGCATTGGGTTAAATACACGATACCAATCATTTTCAACATATTTCCACTCAAGTGCTCTTTTTGAAGCGGCACTCAAATAGTCCCTGTTGGTAATTCCAAAACGGTCTAATTTTTCATCTGAAACTTCCATCTTTTCATCTTGATCTTTGTGATTGCACTCTGCTTTATTATTACATGAAAATAATGCAACGCAAACACACATGGTCAACAATTTTGTTATTTTATTCATAATTAACTTCTTTTATTTTAAACTATTACTGTAAGCAACGATAAGAATTCCTAAAACCATACAGGTTAATCCGAAGTACAAAAACCCTTTTGCCTTCCCCGATGCTTTAACCCATTCTTTTGTGATGATGCCACTAACTATTGCTGTTACTACACAAGCGGTGTTAAAAATGGCATATCCTACTGTGTTTCCACTCTCACCTAATTTATAAGCCGCGTAGGCAAACAAAGCAGAAGCTGCGTAATGGAATACTGCCATAATTAAAATAAGCACAAAGTTTTTACCAAATGCAGGGGTTTTAAATTCTCCCCACGCTTTTTTCTGTGATAATTGCCATAGGAAATAAGCCGTCATAACAATACCTCCACTTATGAATATTGGAAACATCACCGCTACTGCCGTTACCCATTCTGGATTGCCCGCTGCTTGGGAAGCTTCGTGTAAATAGGGTCTTCCGGCCGCGTTCGCATAACTAAAACCAGTTGCCAACAAACCACCTATTACTGCAATTAAAATTCCCGTAACCATGGAACCTTTGCCCTCTTCCTTTACTTTGCCCGCATCAACTTCATCTTTTTCCCTGATCAATCCAGCTTTACCATTGGCAAATACACCAATTAAAACGATAAACAGGCCTATTAAGATTGTTGTTAATACATTAATAGCAGGTAAAGCTTCTTCTAAATAAGGTAATAATGAACCTACTAGAATAATGGTTCCTATAAATAATGAAAACCCTAAAGACAATCCAATATGGTTTATGGCCTTACCCCACATCATTACGCCTATTCCCCATAGGAAACTTGTCAAGCCCATTTTAATCCAAATATCTGTTGGCATGTTGCCAAAAATATCCCCAAAGCCATCTATTAAAGCAATTGATGCAATGATAGGCACCACGAACATGGTCAATAAAAAGAATAAACTCCAAGTATTTTCATACTTAAAATCTTTGGTAAACTTTTCAGGAAGAGCATAGAGCCCCAACATTAATCCCGCAAAAATTGCTAGTAAAACGCCTTCAATCATAATTATTTAGTTTAGTTAGTATAAATGTTACCAGTTGAATTTAAACTGGGTGGTACTCTTAAATGTTTCGCCTGCCTTGGTTATAGACTTTGGTGAATTTTCAATATTTGGCCCATTTGGATAGCGGTGTGTTTCACAACAAAAACCTCTGTACTTACCGTACTGCTCTCCGTTTTCACGCTTTATAGTATCTGAAGTATATTTTCCGGTGTACAACAACATGCAAGGTTCTGTAGTCGAAACCGTTAAAGAACGTCCTGAATCTGGACAGGTAATTTTTGCAGCTTCAATAAAATCTGCTTTTTCATTATCAAGAATATAGAAATTCTCGAAGCCATCGCCCATGCCTTTATGTGCATCGCCAATTTTCTTTGGGCTTCTCATATCATCAGCAGCTCCTTCAACATTTATTGTTTTTCCAGTTGCAGCACCGGTATCATCACATTCCAATTTTTCATTGGCATTAACTTGTGCTTTATGACATTCTACATTGGAGTGAAACGCATTCAGGTTAAAATACGTGTGATTGGTTAATGACAAAGGTGTGTCTTGATCTGGTTTCGCAACGTAATCAATATTTAATGCATTGTCATCTGTTAAAGTGAAAGTTACCTCAATAGCAACATCCCCAGGAAAGCCCTCTTCTAAGTCTTTGCTTTTGAGTTTCATTTTTACGCCAGAACCATTTGAATTTTCAAATGATTCAGCAGTCCATATTTTTTTATCAAACCCAAGAGCACCACCGTGTAAATTATTCGGGCCGCAGTTGTCTGCTAATTGGTATTCTTTTCCGTTCAATGAAAATTTAGCATCTTTAATTTGAGAACAATAACGACCAATAGTACCTCCAAAATAAGGCGCATTTTCAACATAATCCTTTCCGAAATAACCATCAAGGGTATCAAACCCGCAAGCAATGTTTTCTATAACACCTTTACTATTCGGTACTTTTATAGTGGTAATCGTTGCACCATAATTTGAAATTTTCACTTCAACACCATGGGCATTTTTTAAAGCATATTCCTTAATTACCTCACCTGATAATTTTCCAAAATCTGAAATCTGTATACTCATTTATATCGTTTTTAATTTGGCACATGACAAAAATTATGAACATTTAGAATGTCAGTCTAAGCATTGCCGAGATCAAAATATATTTTGAACAAAGGTAGCTTATGAAATAAGTCAAAGACATTAAAAATATCGTTTTTAAAGGCATTTCGACTGCGCTCAATGTGACACACTTTTTAATTTTTCATGTACTGGGTGTTCTTAGATCAATTTATTTTTCCTCGTAAGGTGCTAATTTTTCCCAATTGAAAATGACGCCGACACCTGGATAATCTGGTGCTACCGCTCTATAATTTTCAACCACCAAAGGTCTTGTTGTGTATTCATCTATAGGAAAACTATGCACTTCCAGCCAACCTGAATTTGGTTGGGAAGATACTAAACTTACGTGTAATTCCTGCATACCGTGAGAACACGCTGGAATTCCATGTTTATCAGCTAATCGAGCTGCTGCCAACCAACCTGTTACACCTCCACAATTGGAAGCATCCGGTTGCACGAAAGATAGTTTTGCTTGATCGAATGCATATTCAAATTCGTGAATGGTATGCAAATTTTCCCCCATTGCCAGAGGAAAACCTGTTGCATCTGCTATTTCACCAAATCCTTTATAATTATCTGGAATAATTGGCTCTTCAAACCACGTAATATCGTATTGTTTGAAACCTTCAATAGCTTTTATGGCTTTTTCAACCGTCATGGAATAATTGGCATCTACCATAAAGGTCACATCTGGACCGATATATTCTCGTACTGCCTTGATACGGTCTAAATCTTCTTGAAGATTTTCACGACCAATTTTTATTTTAACGGCATTGAAACCACGTTCTAAATAATTTTTCATGTTCCCTAACAATTTTTCAATAGGAAACATTAAATCTATACCACCGCAATAAGCTTTACAGGTATTACCGTGTCCGCCTGCCATTTTCCATAAGGGTTGACCAGCTTTTTTACAACGGATATCCCACAATGCAATGTCAACTGCCGAAATAGCGAAAGATGCTATGCCTCCACGACCTACGTAATGTATATGCCATTCTAAAAAATCGTAAATAGCTTCGATATCTGTTCCATCTTTACCAATTAAAACATTAGTGAAATCATGTTCTACCATAGCTTTGATGGAAAAACCACCTTTACCACCTGTGTAAGTATAGCCTGTTCCTTCAGTACCATCTTCTAAAGTGATTGTAACTGTAACCAATTCAAAATGGTAATGATCACCGTGTTTTGCATCGGACATGACTTCGGGTAGTGGTACTGTAAATAAGCGTGTTTTTACACTTGAAATTTTAGTGCTCATAATTTATGCTTTATGTCTGATATAAAAAGTTTTCTTTTCTAAATATTGTTCAAAACCATATTTTCCATCTTCACCACCAGAACCAGACAATTTATAACCATTATGGAAACCTTGGTGTTGTTCGCCATGCCCTCTATTCACATAGATTTCACCATATTCCAATTCATCATTACATTTCATAATGGTATTCATATCGTTTGTAAATACCATGGCAGCCAGTCCGTACTCACAATCATTTGCAAATCCGATAACTTCATCAAAAGAACTAAATTTCAATACTGGCAAAATTGGCCCGAAAGATTCTTCGTGAACAATCGTCATATCCTGGGTAACGTTTGTTAAAACCGTTGGCTCAAACCAAAATCCTTTTTCGAAAGCTGCACCTTCTGGTCTTTTTCCTCCTGTTGCAATTGTTGCGCCTTCTTTTACAGAAACTGCTACTAAATGCTCCATGTGCTTTAATTCAGAACCATTAACTTTTGGTCCCATATCGGTATCCTCCAACATTGGGTCCCCAACTTTTAATGCTTTAGTTGCAGCTAAAAATTTATCCATGAATACATCATAAATAGCTTCATGAACATACATACGTTCGTTACAAGTACACACTTGTCCACAGTTATCAAAACGAGAATGTAACGCAGATTCTACAGCAGCATCAATATCGGCATCTTCAAATACTATAAACGGTGCCTTTCCGCCTAACTCCAATTGTACATGTGTTAAGTTTTGCGCTGCATTTCTAGCAATTTGTTGACCAACAGGTGTAGAACCAGTCATAGTTACCATTCTACATAATGGGCTTTCAACCAAAGCATTACCCATAGCGCGACCTGGACCAGTTAAAATATTGATAACCCCAGCAGGAATACCCACTTTATTTGCTAAATTTCCTAACTCTAATGTTGCTAGTGGTGTTTCAGAAGTTGGTTTAATTACAATTGTATTTCCTGCCACTAAAGCTGGTCCTAATTTACGACCTGCCAATGCCAATGGGAAATTCCATGCAGTAATAGCCACAACTACACCTCTTGGCACTTTTTGAATCCAGATTTGTTCGTTTGGATTATCAGAAGGAATAATATCTCCCTCAATGCGTCTAGCACCTTCAGCTGCATACCTAATGAATGAAGCTGTAACGGCAACTTCAAAACGAGCTACCTTTAAAAGCTTACCTTGCTCTTTAGTTAATAATTCGGCTAAATACTCTGTATTTGCATCAATTTCATCAGCTAATTTATATAACAAATCTGCGCGCTCACGAGCAGGTAATTTTTTCCATTCTTTTTGAGCTTTATCTGCAGCTTCCAAAGCTTCTATAGCTTCTTCTGCTGTTCCATTTTGAACCCTTGCAACGATTTCTTCAGTAGAAGGACTAACAATATCGATAGTTTCACCAGATGTAGATGTTTTCCATTCCCCGTTTATAAATAATTGATATTCTTTTATTTCTGCCATTTTATTCTATTTATTTTATACCTGCATCTTCACTTGAAACCTTGCAGGAAATTTACTTACAAATTTGCTAGTTCCCCCTTTGGGGGTTAGGGGGATTATCTACCCATCCATCCACCGTCAACAAGAACGATAGCGCCATTCATATACCCCGCTGCTTCTGAGGCTAAAAACACGGTTGGCCCAGCAAAATCTGTTGGTTTTCCCCAACGTCCTGCTGGTATTCTTGATAAGATAGATTCTGAACGTGCTGGATCATTTCTTAGAGCCTCCGTATTATCTGTTGCAATATATCCTGGCGCAATGGCATTTACATTAACACCTTTACTTGCCCATTCGTTAGCGAATGCCATCGTCATTTGACCAATAGCTCCTTTACTTGCTGCATATCCCGGTACTGTAATTCCACCTTGGAATGTTAATAATGATGCTGTGAAAATAATTTTACCATGACCTCTATTTACCATTTCCTTACCAATTTCCCTGGTTAAGATAAATTGCGCATTTTGGTTGACTTCAATGACTTTATCCCACATTTCGTCTGGATGTTCAGCTGCTGGAGCTCTTAAAATAGTTCCAGCGTTGTTTACCAAAATATCAATTTGTGGATGATCTGCTTTTACTGCCTCAATAAATTTATACAATGATTTTCTATCTGAAAAATCACATTGGTAAGCACTAAAGTTTTTACCAACTGCCTTCACTTCTTTTTCTACCTCGCTTCCATTTTCTAAAGATGCCGAAACACCAATAATATTGGCTCCTGCTTCAGCTAAACCAATAGCCATAGCTTTTCCAATGCCCCTTTTACAACCTGTTACTAAGGCTGTTTTTCCTTCTACACTAAATGTGTTTAAAATACTCATGTCTTAAATTTTTTGGTGGTTTATGTTATAATGAACAATCCATTAGCACTTTCATGCCATCAGGATTATTGTCTATATTCTCAAATACTTGTTGAATATTGCTTAATGGTTGTACATCTGTAATCATATCTTCAAACGGTAATTCATTTGCTGTAATTAATTGGATTGATTTTTCATAATCTTCCTTTTCGTAAACACGTGCACCAATCAATTTTAATTCTTTCCAGAAGAATTTAAATAAATTAACTGGTTTTGGTTGCCCATGAATGGCTACCATCAAGATTCTTCCTCTTATGCCAGCTACTTCAGTCATGATATCCAATGCTGGCTGCACTCCTGCAACTTCAAAAACCACGTCTGCCAAACGCCCTTCGGTTTGTTCACGAACATATGCAACTAAATCTACTTTTAATGGGCTTACAGCATTTAACCCCATGGATTTTGCCTTGGCAATACGTTTTTCATTTACTTCTGAAATAATCACATTTGCACCTACTTCTTTCGCAACCATAGCCACCAAAAGACCAATGGGCCCTCCACCTAAAACTACGGCTGTTTCACCTGCAACCAATCCGCTTAAACGCACATCATGAGTTGCTACCGAAAGCGGCTCGATTAACGCAGCTAATTTTAAATCGGTATCTTCTTTTAGTTTATGAAGTGTGAACGCCGGAACATTCCAGTATTCCTGCATGGCGCCAGGACTGTCAATCCCTATAAATTTTAATTCTTCACATATATGATTGAAACCTTTATCTGAAGGCTTTACTTTTCTATCGTCCAAAGGCCTCACCACAACCTTATCACCTTTAGCATAACCTGACACACCTGGGCCTATGGCATCAATAGTTCCAGACATTTCATGACCAATAGTTTCTGGCATGTTAACGCGCTTATCCATCATACCATGATAGATATGCACATCAGTTCCACAAACTCCAACATAGGCTACTTTGATTCTTACTTCACCTTGACCAGGTGCTTCCTGCTCTTTTTCGAAAACTGTAAAGGATTTATTTCCTTCGTACTGTGTTGCTTTCATTTTATAAATTTTAGTTTCAAATAATAAACTTGTTTCTTATTTGAAACCAAATATACAAATATTTTGAATGTTATGTTTTAAAAAAAAAGAAAATTACGTCCTAAATCCCAATGGATTTCATGGCTATAAACAAACATGTCGTCGCCCTCAAAAAAGGAAACAAAAACAATAACGTACCTGAAAAAGTCTAGGACTTGATGTATCCCAATTTCGAGGATATTTCCAAAGCGTATTTGGCTACAATATTTCCTTTTTTATTAAAATTGGCATTCGGCAATCTGCCATGCGGAGCTGCAATCCATAGAGAAGCCAGAGGGTAGCCATATTCATTGAAAATAGGTGCGCCCAGACAATTTATCCCTTCTATATCCTCGCCATTATCGATTGCAAAACCACGTAGTTTAATTTTTTCCAATTCTATTCTAAACGCTTTTTTAGAAACTATGGTATTATTAGTCAAAGGTTTGAGAACCATTTTTTTTAAAACCGCATTCAACTCTTCTTTTGGAAGAAATGCCAATATAGACTTGCCCCCAACAGAACCATGCAAATGGAAATGCGTGCCCTGTTCTACATATAATTTTACTGGGTAAGATGAAGATACCTGTTCTAAAATAATACCCTTGTTATCGATAATCACACCAAGCATTACTGATTCTTTTAGTTCATCACGTAAGGCTCTCATCACATCAATAGACATTTCAACGATACTTTGTTCGTTCATTGAAGAAATGCCAAGGGTAAGCAGTTTTCTTGATAGCGTAATTTTCTTTGTGGTTTCGTTTTTTTGAAGATAATTTTTGAAGATCAAGGTGCTCACTATCCGAAACGCACTTGATTTTGAAATTGATAGTGTTTCGATAATTTCCGCTAGGGTCAACCCTTGCGCGTGTTCCGCCAATAATTCAATAATTAATAGTCCACGCTTTAAATTTGGAACATTATAGTTAGATTTTAAATCTCCGCTTTCTTTATTCATTGTTAAGAGGTAATTAATGCGAATCAAGGGTTGAGAACAACAAAAAAACAAGCTTAATTAGTTGAAAACAACGCCTTTAACTCATTTAATACATTGGTTTTCAGTATCTTAATAATCAACTTCAACAAGATTATTTTGAATACAAAAACCAATAACAAGGATTACAAGTTAATGAAAATATATTATTATGTCTGTGAAAAATTCGAGGACAACCTACAATATAGATGTGAGCGCTTTAGCAACAATAAAGTACCCAAGTTAACAGACCAAGAAATTACAACCATATATCTTTTTGTCATGCAGCACCAAGGGATTTTTAAAATGAGCAAAATACATCAATTTGCAACGGAGTATTTATTGGACTGGTTTCCTGACCTAGGCAGCTATCATGCCTTTAACAATAGGCTCAACAGTATTTCCTGTGCAATGGGTTCACTTGTGGAAGCACTCTTGGGCGAGTTTGTCCCACAAGAGTGTTCCAGGACTTATAGCGCGCTGGATTCCATGCCCATTTTTACCTGTTCGGGAAACGCGAAGGAAAAATGACCAAAAGAGGTTGCGGCCAAAGGCTATTGTTCTACAAAGAGGATGTACTATTATGGCATGAAGCTTCATGCTTTGGGGTTTTGCAATATGGGCAAATTGCCACATCCAGAGCAGATCATATTTACACCAGCTTGTATCAATGACCTCAGTTTTTATAAAGAGGCTTGGCCTGAAATCAAAGGCCGCACGTTCTTTGGGGACAAAATGTATAATGATACTGCTTTTTTTCAAAATATGAACAGCAAGTTCAACTCCAAAATGCTGACCCCCGTAAAGGCTGTAAAAGGAATGCTGAGGTTTGTAAAGAAATTTGACAGAGCTTGGAATGACCTGTATTCAAGATCTGTATCTAGAATTAGACAGCCCATTGAAACCTTGTTCAGTTGGCTTATTGAGAAATCTGAGATACAGAGAACTAGCAAGGTCAGGGCTACAAAAGGACTGACACCGCATGCATACGGAAGACTGGCTGCGGCATTTATAGCCCTGATTTTTCAACCCTTGATTCGCATAACTAACAAAAATTTACTCCACTTTCAAAAACTCAACCCTAAACCTTCATCGCTCTCAAAGTAAAAATCAAAGGATACAATTTATCTTTTGTCACAAACATGCCCGATTCATTCTGTATCAAATTAGGCAACACATCATAAGGGCTTTCATCAAATTCCTTTAAATACTCAATATGTAATCCAGCTTCAGTTAAAGCAGAAACCACTTCGCCTAAACCATGATTCCAACCATATTCCTTACTTATCATTTTTGAGTCTTGATTAGCATAAGTGCCTTGATATTCCTCATAAATCACTTCGCTTTGCATGTAGCCATATTTCATAACGGGCTTATCCCCTAAATAATCAAACATCCAAACTATGGGGTGGAATTCTGCTATAAAAAAAGTGCCACCTTTTTTCAAACGTTCAGCAATCATTTTGCCCCAAGGTTTTAAATCGGGTAACCATCCAATAACGCCATAGCTGGTAAACACAATATCAAATGTATCTTTTATAAACTCCGAAGTATCTAAAACATTGCAACACACAAATTCGGCATCCAACTTTAATTCATCATTTAAGCCCTGCGCTAGCTCAATGCCTTCATCACTTATGTCAACGCCAGTACATTTTGCGCCTAGCCTGCTCCAACTCAACGTATCTTGCCCAAAATGACATTGCAAGTGCAACAACGATTTTCCGTTTACATTTCCCAAAGCATCCAATTCATAAGGCATTAAAGAAGATTTTCCATTTTTAAACGCTTCTAGGTCATACATCTCACTTTTGGCATGAACTTTGACTTTATCATTCCAAGTGGCTTTATTAGTATTAAAATATAGTTTCCCTGAATCCATTTCTGTAAGCTAAACGTCTGTCGAACGACTTATATCGTAAATATAATAAATAGTTTTTTCCGCATCTGCGTCTATATATATTAAAAGCGCCTCAACTATAAATTGAAGCGCTTTTTCCTTTTTAAATAATTTATTTTTAAGATGTAATACCCAAAAACTCTCCTCCCTTTCTTTTTTTTGAAATTTAGTATTTGCTTTTTGGAATTTTAGTATAATATTAGCCTTTAAACTCAGTTTTTACATGAGCACCATCGCAAAACGGTTTATTACTAGAAGCACCACATCTACAAAATGCCGTGGTCTTGCTTTTAGTTTCCTCAGTACCATCTTTATGCACCACATTTAAAGTGCCATAAACCAATAATGGCCCATTTTCTAAAACTTCTACTTTAGTATCAAGCGTTTCTTCCGTTTTGTCATCTTTATCATTCATATAAAAACTTAAAGCACCAGAAGGACATTGTTTGACTTGATTTACTAACGCCCCGGTTTCCGCAGCATTAATATCCACCCACGGTCTTAACTTTGGTCTAAACACATTTGGCAAACCTTTTACACAAATTCCTGAGTGGATGCATTTGTCGGCTTCCCAAACAATAGTTACCTCTCCGTTAGTATATTCTTTTTTTGCTCTTCCCATAACTTAAATATTTTACTAAATATACGAAAAAAATAGAGTTGAAAATCATTTACATTCTAAGGCTACGTACGGAAACAATACGCCCCGAGTTTCACTAATGACCACGAATAAATAATTGAAAACCATTTAAAATCAGTAAAGTGATACTTCAAAATAACACGAATAGAAAAATCTTAAGATTTTTCAGATATTAGTGAGATTCGTGGCAAAAAAAAAGAAATTTTTGGTTTTAATCCGCTCTCATTATTATCTCACTTTTAAGGCTTCTTTTCTACACTTTTAATTCTTATTTTTGTTTGAAACCGAAAATCAACACACTTTGTCCAAATATCAATTAGGTCTTGAATTCGCCAAGGAACAAGATAAAAATGACCCATTAGCAGTTTACAGAAATCAGTTTCATATTCCGAAAGATAAAAACGGAAATGATTTGATTTATATGACGGGAAACTCTTTAGGTTTACAACCGAAGCAAACCAAAGCTTACGTAAACCAAGAATTAGAAGATTGGGCAAACTTGGGTGTAGAAGGTCATTTTGAAGCTAAAAACCCATGGTTGGGCTACCATGAATTTTTAACTAACGCCATGGCAAAAGTTGTAGGCGCAAAACCTATTGAAGTGGTTGTGATGAATACGCTCACTGCAAACCTTCATTTTTTGATGGTGTCGTTTTATCAGCCTACAAAGAAGCGCTATAAAATTTTAATTGAAAGTGATGCGTTTCCTTCTGATAAATATGCTGTTGAATCTCAATTAAGACATCATGGTTTCGATGATAAAGAAGGCTTAGTGCTTTGGGAACCTCGTAAAAATGAAGAACTATTGAATTATGAAGATTTAGAAACTATTCTTGAGGAACAAGGCGATGAAATTGCAATGCTAATGATTGGAGGTGTGAACTATTACACAGGTCAGTTTTTCGATTTAAAACGTATTACGCAACTCGGACATAAACATGGATGCACCGTTGGTTTTGATTGTGCACATGGGGCAGGAAACGTACCATTAAACCTCCATGATTCTGGAGCAGATTTCGCAGCCTGGTGTACTTATAAATATTTAAACTCTGGCCCCGGAAGTTTAGCAGGTTGTTTTGTACACGAACGGCATGCACACAAAAAAGACCTAAACCGATTTACAGGTTGGTGGAGCCACAATAAAAACACACGTTTTAACATGCGTGGCGAATTCGACCAAATTCCAGGTGCCGAAGGTTGGCAATTAAGCAATCCACCTATTTTATCGATGGCAGCCATAAAGGCATCTTTGGATCTATTTGATGAGGTTGGCTTTAAAAAACTAACCGAAAAATCAAAAAAACTAACAGGCTATTTTGAGTTTTTATTAAAACAATTGGGCAATGACACCATAAAGATTATCACACCAAGCAACCCTGATGAACGCGGTTGTCAATTATCAATTCAAGTTAAAAATGCTGATAAATCGTTACATACCAAATTAACTGAAGCCGGAGTAATTAGCGATTGGCGGGAACCAGATGTTATTCGATGTGCGCCTGTACCGCTTTACAATTCGTTTGAAGATGTGTATAAAGTAGTGAAGAACCTCTCCCTGGCACTATCCGAAGGAGAGGGAACTCATACGGAACAAAACGACAAAAAATGAATGAACAGACCAAAAAAGACCTCTCCTTTGGAGAGGATTTAGGAGAGGCTCAGAACATACTAATCATTGGCGCAGGTTTATGCGGTTCACTTTTAGCATTACGCTTAGCACAAAGAGGCTATAACGTATCCGTTTATGAAATGCGCCCAGATTTACGAAAAGTAGATATTAGCGCAGGTCGTTCCATAAATCTGGCTCTTTCAGATCGTGGCATTAAAGCCATGAAACTAGTAGGTTTAGAAAATAAGGTTAAAGCATTGTGTATTCCTATGAACGGACGCATGATTCATGATGAACATGGCAATACCTTTCAATCCAATTACAGCGGACGTGATCATGAGTATATCAATTCTATTTCGCGAGGCGATTTAAACGCCTTACTTTTAGATGAAGCCGAAAAGCATGAAAACGTCAATATCTATTTCAATAAAAAATGTAAATCGGTTGACTTTGAAAAAACCACAGCACTTTTTAAAGATTATAACACCAAAGACGAGTTTGTCGAAGATGCAGATATCATAATCGCTGCCGATGGTGCTGGTTCTGCAATGCGCAAAAGTTATTATTTGGGCAAGAAATTCTTATTCAGTTTTTCCCAAGCCTATTTAACCCACGGTTATAAGGAATTAAGTATTCTACCAAAACCAAACGGCGATTATAAAATCCATAAAAACGCTTTACACATATGGCCTCGTGGGAGCTTTATGCTCATTGCTTTACCAAATCTAGATGGTAGTTTTACGGTAACGCTATTTTTAAGTTATGAAGAAGGCCCATACAATTTCAATAATTTAATTACTGAAGACATTGTCTTAGAATTTTTCCAAAAGGAATTCCCAGATGCTTTAGCAGTAATGCCAAATCTTTTGGATGATTTTTTTAAAAATCCAACAGCACCTTTGGGCACTATAAAATGTTCGCCCTGGCACTATAAAGGCAATACACTTTTAATGGGCGATGCAGCACATGCTATTGTTCCGTTTTACGGACAAGGTATGAACGCTTCTTTTGAAGATGTTGTAGAGTTTGATAAAATTTTAGACCAAAAATTAGACAATTGGGAAGCCACTTTTAAAACTTATGAAAGCACACGTAAAAAAGATACCGATGCCATAGCCGATTTGGCGATTGATAATTTCCATGAAATGAAAGGTCATGTAAATCATGCTGTCTTTAAAGAAAAGCGTAAATTAGAAATGGCTTTAGAAAAAACATTTCCTAGTGAATATTCCTCAAAATATTCATTAGTAACATTTAATGAAGATATAGGCTATAGAGAAGCTATGTTAAGAGGAAGAGCACAGGATAAAGCTATTCTAAATCTGCTTTCAGATAAAAAAATTGATATCAATGGAGACTTAAAAGACATTTTAGAAAAAGTAAAACAAGAAACCGATGCCATTCTTGAAGACGATATAGCCCTCCCCAACCCTTCCAAAAGGAGGGAGTGAGCAACGAATTAAAATAAAGTTTAACGAACTCTTTTGCTCCGGTTAGAGTTTCCTGATCAAAATCGGGATTAGGAGGGGCTTCTTTACTATGGATTTAAAACTAAACAACAAAAACGCCCTGGTTTGTGGCAGTACACAAGGCATAGGAAAAGCTACGGCAATTGCCTTAGCACAAGAAGGTGTTAACGTCACTCTTGTGGCCAGAAACCGAGAAAAATTAAAGGAAGTTTTAGCTGAATTGCCACAACACAGAAACCACAGTTACATTGTTGCCGATTTTTCTAACCCGAGAGAGTTGCAGGAACAAGTTATAAAATTCGTTGAAAGAGAGCATGGGTTTCATATATTGGTTAATAATACTGGAGGTCCAGGGAGTGGAGATATTCTAAATGCTAGCTTGGAAGCTTTTGAAAATGCGTTTACAATGCATTTAAAATGCAATCATTTATTGGCTCAAGCTACTATTCCTTTTATGAAAGATGAAGGTTTTGGCAGAATAATTAATGTAATTTCAACCTCCGTAAAAGAGCCAATACCCGGACTTGGCGTGAGCAACACCATTAGAGGCGCCGTCGGTAATTGGAGTAAAACATTATCTATTGAAGTCGCTGAATTTGGCATTACGGTTAATAATGTGCTTCCTGGGTTTACGGATACTGAACGCTTGGCAGAGATTATAAAAATAAAAGCAAAAATTGAAGGTACTTCTGAAGAAGAAATGACCGAAATCATGAAAAACTATGCGCCTACAAAACGCTTTGCACAACCTGAGGAAACTGCAAATGCGATTGTATTTTTAGCTAGTGAAGCAGCAAGCTATATAAATGGCATCAATCTACCTGTTGACGGCGGGCGTACAAAATCTTTGTAAGCCCTCCCCGGCCCTCCCAAAACGGAGGGAGAAATTAGCGTAGTATTAAGATGTTTCTTATCTTTAATTTAATTTTTTCAGTACCCACAAAAAGTTTAATCTTTATTGAACCGCAGATATGTTTCTGAGAATAAGACCCTTCAAGTTAGATACTGAAACAAGTTCAGCACATGAAACCTGAAGAGTCTAAAAACACTAAAGATTGTAAGCTAATAGACAATCAAAACTTAAGATATATATTTTAATTTTTGTGATGTATTAAATTATTTTTAAACTTTATTTAACACAAACTCGAATCCCCGTTTTGAGTTTTCCGATCAAGATCGGGATTAAGAGGGGCTTTTAACCATGAGCAATTTAACATCTCCTATAAATTTTAAAGCTTGGATTGAAGAAAACAGACACCTTTTAAAACCTCCCGTAGGCAATAAAGTAGTTTGGAAAGATGCCGATTTTATCGTGATGGTTGTTGGTGGCCCAAATAATAGAAAGGATTATCATTACAACGAAACCCCAGAGTTTTTTTATCAAGTTGAAGGCGATATCGTTTTAAAAATAATTGATAAAGGCACGCCTAAAGATGTGCACATTAAAGAAGGTGACATTTATTTATTACCTCCAAAAGTACCACATTCGCCACAAAGAGGGCCCAATACAGTTGGTTTGGTAATAGAATACAAACGACCAAAGGACATGAAGGATGCACTACTCTGGTTTTGTGAAAATTGCAATACGAAGCTCTATGGCGAAGAATTTACTTTAGACAATATAGAAACGGATATGCCCAAAATTTTTGATAAGTACTATGGCGACAAAGATAAACGCAGTTGCCCAAATTGTGGCGAAGTGATGCAAATACCAAAAAAAATATAGCTTAGTTTACGTATGATTGAAACTGCAAAAAAGAGTTTTTATAAACAAGGTTTTATGAACAAACTTGGAGCAAAATTAGTTTCAATTGAAAAAGGTGTTGTCATTATTGAATGTGAATTAAATGAAACACTAACACAACAACATGGTTTTTTTCATGCTGGCGTCATAACAAGCATTGCTGATGTAGCTAGTGGATATGCTGCATTAACAACAATGCCAAAAGGTTCTGATGTGCTTACGGTAGAGTTTAAAATCAATTTTATAAGAGCCGCCAAATCAAAAAAAATCAAAGCTACCGGCAAAGTTATAAAATCTGGAAAAACACTTGTTTTTTGTGAAAGCACGGTTACTGATTCAGAAAATGACACCATATTTGCCACAATGCAAGCCACAATGATTTGTTTAAAACCTGATTCACTATAAATGAAACGCAAACTTCGTATAAACGGTCATTCGCATTTATTACCTTATCCTGAGGAAATACCAGAATTCATGCGTGAAAAAGGTATTTTTTGGGTAGATAAGGACAGAAAATTTATGTTACAAAAAGATTGGAAACGCCCTGTAACGGATTCTAGTTTTTTTCTTGATGAAAAACTGGAATGGATGGAACGCTTTAAGATCGACCATGCGGTGGTTTTAAATTTATCTCAATTGTATGGCAATGGTTTGCGTGTTGAAGAAATGAAAAAAGCGTTGCGTTTCCAGAATGATTTTAATGCTAAAATACAGCATGAACATCCTAGTAAATTCACCTGCGGTTTTGTGGTGCACCCCGGTTTTATTAGAAGTGCGTGTTGGGAAATTGAACGTTGTGTAGAAACCCATGGCATGCGTTTATTGTGTTTACCAACACATTATATGGACACTATTGGCACATGGCGTTGTATTTTTGACGAAGAAAACGAACCGCTTTTTGAATTGGCAGATAAATATAATTTGGCAGTTGAAATTCATCCTTATGATGGCGAAAAATTTATCAATTTAGAAAATACATCATGGCGGTTTCATTTAATTTGGATGTTGGCACAATGTGGTGATGCTTATCATTTTTTAACGCTGAATGGTTATCAAGATAAATTCCCGAACATGCGCACTTGTTTTGCCCATGGCGGACAATTGGCACAAATTAATTTAGGACGACGCATTCAAGGTTTTGATGGCAGGCCCGATTTATTTGAAGGCAAACACCACCCAAGAAAAGCAGTTGGGCATAAAAATATTTTTTTCGACACTTTGGTACATGATACTGGTGGTTTGGAATTATTGATACGAAACCATGGGGCTAAACAAGTGCTTATGGGCTTAGACGATCCTTATCCACTTGGAGAAATGGAAAGTGAACCACAATCTTCTTATCCCGGAAAATTATTGGATTTAGCTATTGAAAGAAAAATTATTACCAAACAAGAATATGATGCTATTTGGGAAGATAATGTGTTGCAATGGTTATTTGGGGATGATGAAATTGGCAAAGAAAAATTGATACATAAAATTTTAAATTAACAAAAAAGAAGATCTAAACCATCATGCATTTTATTCCCGAAAACATAGATGATTACGTTGTAAAACATTCTGAAGACGAACCAGAATTATTACAACAATTAGCCAGAGAAACTTACCAAAAGATTCTACAACCCAGAATGTTGAGCGGCCATTATCAAGGGCGTGTTTTAAGCATGATTTCTAAATTGGCAAACCCTAAAAACATTTTGGAAATTGGGACTTATACCGGTTATTCTGCACTATGCTTAGCTGAAGGCTTGCAAGCTGATGGCGAATTACACACTATTGATATTAATGAAGAATTAGTTGATTTTCAAAGAAAATATTTTGATAAATCTGAACATGGGCATCAAATTTTTCAGCACTTAGGGAATGCTTTAGATATTATTCCAAAGTTGGATAAAACTTTTGATTTGGTTTTTATTGATGCTGATAAAGAGAATTACTCTCATTATTTTGAGATTGTAATTGACAAGCTAAACGTTGGCGGTATTATTTTATCTGATAATGTGCTCTGGAGTGGCAAAGTTTTAGAAACCACCTTTAAAAAAGAGGATACTGCTACCCCTGCTCTCATCGAATATAACGCCCTTTTAAAAAACGATAAACGTGTGGAAACCATTCTCTTGCCTATAAGGGATGGCTTAACAATAAGCAGGAAAGTATAAAAAAAGACATATTATTGTTAGATTTTTCATATTTTTATTAAAAACCAACCATGAAAAACCTAACCACCCTTTGTCTTGCCCTATTAGTTTTTGCTTTATACCCAACATTAAATCATGCCCAATGCGCTTTAAACAATGCGCCCCCAGGCGAATATATAGACACAGATATTTGTCAATATGTTAAAGCACCGGCAGGCACTTATAGCCCCGGTGGAAATATTACAGCACCAATAAACTGTGCGGCTGGAAAGTTTTCTTCTGTTTCTGGGAGTGAGTTTTGTATAGATTGTCCTGCGGGAAGGTTTCAAGCAAACGAAGGCAGTACCGAATGTGTTAATTGTCCCCCAGGAAGTTTCTCTAACCTTACCGGTAGTGTAGCATGCACGCTTTGTCCCGCTGGCAGGTTTCAAGCTAACGAGGAAAGTACTGAATGTGTTGAATGTTCTGAAGGCAGTTTTTCCGATTCTGTAGGTAGTGTAGCATGTACTGAATGTCCACCAGGTAGATTCCAAGCAAATAAAGGAAGTACCTCATGCGAAGCTTGCGCTGAAGGCAACTATGCAGCTACTTCTGGTAGCGTAGAATGTATAGCATGTGCACCGGGCAAATTTCAGGCTAATATTGGCAGTGTCGATTGTGAGGATTGTCCTCAAGGGAAATTCTCTAGCACCTCTGGAAGCTCATCCTGCATAGATTGTCCCGCTGGGAGATTTCAAGCAAACGAAGGAAGCACCGAATGTGAGGCTTGTCCTCCCGGGGAATTCTCTAGTACCCCTGGTAGTGCAGCATGTCAAGCTTGTGCTGAAGGTACATATGCTGCTACTTTTGGAAGTTCAGAATGTATAGCATGTGCCCCAGGCAAATTCCAGGCTAATATTGGTAGTGTCGATTGTGAGGATTGTCCTCCTGGAAAATTCTCTAGCACTTCTGGAAGCGCATCCTGTGTAGATTGTCCTGTAGGAACATTTCAACCAAGTTCGGGCAGTATGGAATGTATTAATTGTCCCGATGGTAGTTCTACCTCTGGTAGTGGTGCCATAACCTGCGACGTTACGCTAAACCTTAAAGAAAGTTCTTTTTCTGAAATTATTAAATATTATCCAAATCCTTCTAATGGCACTATTACTTTTGATCTGAACAAACCGCAAGACAACTTAAACGTGGAGATCATTGATGTGTACGGAAAAAAAATCCTTTCAAAACGTTATGAAAACATTCAAATGTTTAAAATAAACATGAACACTTTTTCAAACGGGAAGTATATTTTTAAAATTTGGACTGATCAAGAAACTGCTGTTTTTGGAATTTTAAAGCAGTAAAACTAAAATTTCCTATATCAAACCAAAACTAGATAAAACCTTTGATTTGATATTTATTGGTGCGGCTAAACAAAACTATTCGCTAAAATCAAGAGGCAATAACTAACTCAATATTATTTTCGTTTGCCTTTTGAATATGCGTTTCTATAGTCTGGAAAAATTCATGATTGTCAAAAGGCTTCGTAATAACATCATTAAAACCTACATTTTTATAATCTTGTCTAAAGGTTTCAATGTCTGCGGCGGTTAACGCTATAATTGGCACTATTTTATTAAATCCCCTAATAATCTTAGTGGCTTCACTACCATTCATAATCGGCATATTAATGTCCATTAATACAAGATCAAAATCATTCTCTTTTATACAATCAACTGCTTTTAAACCATTATCAACTATCTCACAGTAATACCCCTGATTCATCAATAAATTTTTGGTTACAATCTGGTTGATTTTATTGTCCTCAGCAATTAATATTTTATGTTTTTTTCCTTTTTTAGAGTTTACACAACTAATATTATCATTACATATTCTTTGAGGTTTTTTAGTTTTATCAATTTCAGAATTGATGTTAAAACTAAATTTAGTCCCTACTCCAATTTTACTTTCCAGCTCGATTTCGCTTCCGAATAATTCTAAAATATTTTTTGTTATTGAAAGTCCTAAACCTGTGCCTTGATATTTAACATTATTTTCATTGCTTAATTGAGAAAAATTATCAAAAATTGTACTGAATTTTTCTTTTGGTATTCCCACACCTGTATCTTCTATTTCAAATCGAAAATTAACCTTATCAGCCTCTAAGGTCAATAATTTAATTCTTATGTTGATTTCTCCGCTTTCCGTAAACTTAATACTGTTTCCTATTAAATTAATTAAAACTTGAGATAGCCTCACTTTATCGCATCTTATGTTTTCGGGGATAGCATCTGCAATTGATACTTTAATTTTATTGTTGGTTTCTTGCAATCTATATTCGAATGAATCCACAATTTGATAAATCAAGGATTTTAAATTTACGGATACATTTTTGAGTTCTATTTTTTGAGCTTCAATTTTATTGACTTGTAAAATATCGTTTACAAGGTTTAAAAGATAATCACTAGAATATTTTAGAGACTTTAAATATTTAATTTCTGTTTTATTAAAATTCTTGGTATCGTCAAGCAATAATGATGCTATACCAACCACACCGTATAGCGGAGTTCTTAATTCGTGGGTTACACTAGAAATAAATTTCGACTTTAATTCTGATGTTTTCAAGGCTTTATCCTTGGCAATTTCCAATTCTTCATTTTTTATTTTCAATGCATTGCTCAGTTTCTTTTTTGAAACATAACTAACAACTAAAGTAACCAGGGTTAAAAAAAGCAAAAACAATATGATTGATATAATTACATTAATTTTCCTTGTTTCCTGGGTCATTTCTATTTGCTGAAGTCTTTTATAATTAGCAAAATCTGCATCAAACTTATAGTCGGCAATAATAAATTTAGACTTGGCAAGAATATCTTGATTAATTTTTTCCTTATTTATATGTGCTTTTTTATAGTTATTATGTTTTAATAAGTTTGAATAAGCTTCATCACTATTTCCCATGTCAGAATGAAGTTTGGATAATTGCTTATGAGTTTTACTTAAAAGCATCAAATTTCTTTTTTGCTGCTTCGTTCCTAAAACAGAGATTGTGTTTTTAAACTTTAGAATAGCATCATTTTGACTGCCTTTAGAATCAAAATAAAGTCCATAAACATAATTAAAATACCCCTTGGTGTAAGAATCTACATTATTGTTCTTCACGTATTCTTTTGCACTAGTTAATGCAAGCAAAGCCTTGTCTGGCTCATTTGTTTTTAGCAATACCTCAGCTAGGTTTATTTTAATTTTTAATACTATAAATTGTAATTTCTTCTCGTCTTTTTTATTAAGAGCATCATCGTTTTTAGAAGTTTTGTGTTTTAATGCTTCTTCAAAATAAAAAACAGCTTTTTTAAATGCGCCTTTATTTTTATATAACTGTCCTAAACCTAAATAAGTCTTTGATATCAAATAATTATCCCCAATGTTTTTTGACGACTCTAAAGCTGAATAGTAGCAACTTACCGCAGACTCCTTGTTTTGCATTACATTGTAAATATTGCCTAAATTGTAGTTAGCAACTGCATTACCGTAAACATCTTGTATAGAATCTGACAATACTTTAGACCTACTAAATTCATTAAAAGATTTAGCAATTTGGTTATCGTTATAATGTTTTAAAGCGGAAGAATTCAAGTTATCAATATCTTTGATAACTCCTCTATCTCTTTGGCTACTCGCCAATATAGATATAGACAGAAAACATATGAGCAGGTTTATTTTCATGTTTATTAAGTTAGGTTAGGGACTAACAAATTATTTACATTTCGTAATAATAGTGAAATAATCGCTGAAAAGAACTATATTTCAGGTAAATAACTAAATGTGTAAGAAAACAAACTCTAAAATTTGCGTTTCACCGATCCAGTAAAGTCTTCGATATCATCTTTTACTTTATCAATTTCTTTTTTAACATCTTTGGTGATGCTAGTGTCCATGCCATGATT
The DNA here is from genome assembly GCF_040720935.1 of Algibacter sp. 2305UL17-15. Classification (NCBI taxonomy): domain Bacteria; kingdom Pseudomonadati; phylum Bacteroidota; class Flavobacteriia; order Flavobacteriales; family Flavobacteriaceae; genus Algibacter; species Algibacter sp. 2305UL17-15. The sequence goes on along the minus strand of NZ_JBFDAE010000009.1, from coordinate 88,280 downwards.
TTCGGCAGTTTTGGTGATTTCGTGTTTAATATCGTTGGTGGCATCCTTGAGTGTGCGCATGCCTTTTCCAAGACCACGAGCTATTTCGGGCAGTTTATCGGCACCAAAAACCATGATGGCAATAAATAGTATAAAAGCTATTTCGCCACCGCTGATAAATAAGAATGTTGCTTGATGTATCACAGTACAAATATAGTGACTTGTTTTGTTAGAATAAAAAAAAGCCGATTTTAAAAAACGGCTTATAATAAAACATAATTTTTATCCTTTTACCTTTTCTTTGAATTTTTCGAACTCTCCTTGCACAACCTTCTTTGGCCATGAGTTGTTTGCTGTATCTACATCGGCAGTTTCTAAATTTGGGTCTAATGTTATGTGCACTATTTCTTTATCACTTGCTATTGCTTTGGTGACTTCATTATCATTAAACCTCCAGATCTGAGCTGGATAGGTCTCCAATTTTTTTGAGCCATCTGCATAGGTATATTCTACTATAATTGGCATCACCAACCCTCCTGGCTTTTCGAAAGTAATATTATAAAAATACTTGGGGTTTTTAATGTTTTGGCGCTCTTGCTCGGTAAAATTATCCATCACATATTCCTTTACTGAAAACGCTTCTAATGTGTTTTGGTCTTTCATCGATGCTTCAAAATCCTCGCTACTTTCATCAACCATATAAACTAATGGTCTTAATTGACTCTTTTCAAGACCTTTTTCTTTCATCAATTTTTCAATAAATGTATTTGACAATACATGGAATTTTTTCACGTCCTTGATACCAATATCTACCCAATCGGTAGTGTAGAACCAACCTCTCCAAAACCAATCTAAATCTACAGCTGATGCGTCTTCCATGGTTCTAAAGAAATCTTCTGGTGTTGGGTGCTTAAATTTCCATCTGTTGGCATATTCTTTAAATGCATAATCGAACAGCTCTCGCCCCATTACCGTTTCTCTTAAAATATTTAATGCTGTTGCTGGCTTTCCATAGGCATTATTACCAAGTTGATATACATTGAGACCTTTGGTCATTATGGGGGCAATTTTATCTTGATTTCCACTCATATAAGGCACAATTAAACGTGCTGGGCCACGATCTACTGGATATGTATCGTGTTGTGGAGATAAAGCTTCTGGATAGGCTTCTCCAAATTCTAATTGGGACAGGTATTCTAAAAATGTATTTAAGCCTTCATCCATCCAAGCCCATTGGCGCTCATCACTATTCACGATCATTGGGAAGAAATTATGCCCAATTTCGTGGATAATCACTCCCAGCATTCCGTACTTTACACGGTCGCTATATGTGCCATCTTCCTTGGGGCGACCATAATTCCAACAAATCATAGGATATTCCATACCTTGATTTTTGGCATGAACCGAAATAGCCTTATGGTATGGATAATCAAAGGTCATTCGTGAATATGTTTTTAAAGTACTCGCTACAGCTTTGGTGGACCAGTCTTCCCATAACGGATTACCTTCTTTTGGGTACATAGATGCCGCCATAACATCTTTATCTCCAATTTTTACGGCCATCATATCCCAAATAAATTTTCTTGATGACGCAAACCCAAAATCGCGTACGTTTTCGGCTTTTAATTTCCATGTTTTTGTTTTATTCGAAAACTCTTTTTCTGCAGCTTCGGCTTCTTCTTGTGTTACAATAAAAATCGGTTCATCATAAGATTTTTTGGCTTTTTCATAACGCTCCAACATGGTTTTGGAAAACACTTCTTTTCTATTGGTTAATTTACCTGTGCCATCCAAAATATGGTCTGCTGGAACGGTAATGTTAACTTCGTAATCTCCAAATGGTAAGGCAAACTCATCACGCCCCCAAAACTGGGAATTTTGCCAACCTTCAACATCGCTATAAACCGCCATTCTTGGAAAAAACTGTGCAATGACATAAGCGCGGTTTCCGTCTTTTGGAAAATATTCGTAACCAGAGCGATCTCTTTTAATGACATGATCGTTAATGTTATACCACCATTTTATTGAGAACGAAAACTTATCGCCACTTGCTAATGGTTTTGGTAATTCCACACGCATCATGGTACGGTTAATCATATGTGATAACGCATTTCCGTTGGCATCTTTAACTTCTTGAATATGAAATCCGCCATCAAACGATTCCCTTACGAAGTCATTTACAAACTCTTTTGGAGATATTACTGGCGTTACAGAACTGCTTTCAATTAATGGCGATTTAGAATCTTTAGCGCGTTTATTTTGATCTAATTGTACCCATAAATAGTTTAAAACATCTGGAGAGTTGTTAGTGTATGTAATTGTTTCAAAACCTGAAAGTTTTGTGTTTTTATCATCTAAAACGATATCCATTTTATAATCTGCCTGTTGTTGATAATAGGCATGTCCTGGAGCGCCAGAAGCAGCTCTATACATATTAGGCGTTGAAAACTCATCATAAAGCTGCCTAAATTTGTTAGTATTTTGATGTCCCTTTTTTGGAGTTTGATGTTCTGGGTCTTGGGCATACATGGCCGATGAGATAAAAACAACGGATAAAAAATAATGCAGAAGATGTTTCATTGTTAATCTTATAATTTATTAAATAATTCAATAATATGGTAACAAATATTTAGTATTTACTACATAAAACATACAAAAATACAGTTTTTAAGAAGGATTAAACTTTAAATTAATTAAAATTTAACAAAGCAGTATCATTTTGTTTTGTAAGGATGCAACTTTTTTGTTTGGAGTTAATATCCAATTTTATAATATTTTGCTGTTCTGAGAATAGATCAAAAAGCGTTTGGTTTGAAATTTCGAAGGTTTTTACAGCTTCAACATTTTCAATTTCTAAATAAGATTTTACAATTCCCGTCTCCATTTCTTTTCCTATAAAGACAAAACTTACTGCTTCATCGTTAATCTTTATTTTAATTTTTGCATTCAGGTATTTTTCAATGTATAAATCGTTTGTTCTTGAATTTTCATCATCAAGAGTAATAGCTTCATCATAGCGTTCTCGTAATACATTTTCTAAATCATCAATAAAAATGCGTGTGATTATTTGTATTGATTTTTTTTCTCCTATATACTCTATTTGGGTGTTACTGATGTAGTATTTATGTAACGACACAAACGAGCTTAATGACACAAAAAGCAATAGGAACAAAATGGGTTTATAGGATTTCATAGTTTTAGAATGATGGCTAATGTAATTATTTTTGGATTTCAAAAGCTGTTCCAAAGAGATTTAATGAGGCGAAACTGAATAAAATATTAAGACACGGATTTCACAGATTTTCACGGATTTTAAAAAAAATCTAAAGATTTTTTCTTTTGTTTAATTCTTTAATTCTTGCTGATTTGCTTTGTATTGTCTGAGTTTTTCTTTTAAGAATTCCAAAACTTCTAAATCGGGTTTTCCTGCGCATTTTGAATAGAAATTTTCATCCATTTCGCAGAAATAGAAAAAGTCTGCTCTAAACGCTTCTTCTAGGGGATTTATGCTGAATAAAATCTCCGAAAATTTACTACGCAGTTTGTTCATAAGTGCTTCACTATTTTCATGTTTAACACGTGCTTTAAGCATTTTTGTTCTGCCTGTAATTTCATTTATAATTGGATCAATCGGAATTTGTCCTGTTAAAGGTGAATACCATTTTAATTTCTGCCCATTTGCTCCAGTAGTTGCCGCATTTAACCGCCTTTCACTCTGCGTTGCTGGTTTTCCTGTATAACCTGGAATGCCCAAGTCGTAAAAATTTATTGGTGCTTTTCCTTCAATATTATCAATATCTGATAGCAAATCTCCCGTTAAAACTTTACCAACTGTAACTTCGTCAAGTATGTTTACTTGTTCTTCTAATTTTACAATAACGGTTTTAGCATTAATTATTTCTTTTGAAACCACAATCTCTTTTGATTGATGTTGAACAGATGAAAAACTTAAGGTATCATTTAATTTTACTGGAATTGTAAATTCGCCATTTTTATCAGTAATCGTAAATTTTTGTGCCGTTTTATTAATGATGTGAATATTTTCAACATTATTCACGCCAACTACTTTTCCAGACATGTTTACAGTTTGGGAAACAACTAACTGTACAGAGAAACCCATTATAAAACACACTAAAACCTTCAAAAAATAAATTATTTAGAAGATAAAGAACGCTAGTTTCGTGTTAAAAAAAATAAAAATGGAATTTAAAGTTTTGTTAAATGAGCGCTCAATCATTTACTTCTTATTAAGAAACTCAACACTTTTTTGATTTAAAAGTTCTAAAAACTCTAGTTCTTTACCGTAATTTAATAATGAAAAATCGAAGTCGTCCCTGTGTACATAAGCAATAAAATCTTCCACACGATGTTCTGGAATCTTGAAATTATCGACCAAAAATTCCGAAGCAAAATAATATTTTATGGCTTTTGAAGGCACCTTAGGAATATTTGACGCTTTTTTCTCTTTAGCTTCAGAACGAAAAACCGGAAGCAACAATTGATCAACAACGTTTACAATATTAAGTCCGTTATAGAGCCTTACTTTTTCAGCATTTACCGTCATGTTTTTAACCTCTGTTTTATAATCGGTTTCAAAACTATATTCGCTACTGTGCTTTACACCAAAATACAAAGCGTCCAATTTTGGATTAAAAGTTTCAGAATCGCCAATATCCGTTTCTAAATTTCCTGACAAACCTTTCGTTTTAACAATAATTTCATCCAATTTATTAATCTCTTCAATTAAAAAAATCTTCATATTTCTAGAGGCTACAATGTCTTTATTTACCTTAAAACTTAAATTCTGGAATTGTAGCGCACTTACTTCTATGATATCGTTTAATGCTACGGCAATCTTAAATTCCCCATTGTTATCGGTAATTGTACCTTTATTGGAAGATGCATTAAAAATAGTAATCCCCGAAATATCGCTATGTTCTATCACTATTTTTCCTTGAACATCGGTTCTTGTGATATTTTGAGAATTAACTGTTATGGCCGAGAGAAACAATACTAGGCAGAATATCTTTTTCATAGGTTAGGTTTTGGTCAAAAATATAAGATTAAAAAGCATTTAGCAACTGCTTCATTTATTAAAAATACGACTTATAACTGGGTTTTTAAAATGCGAATGATTTAATTATCAAATAAAATTGTTTAGCTTTATCATAAAACATTTTTATAATGCGTCATATAATTATCGCAAGTACATCTACTATTCATGGATCTGGTTATTTAGACTATTTATTAGATGAATTAACTATTCTTTTCAAACACACCAAAACCATTGTTTTTATTCCTTATGCAAGACCAGGCGGTGTCTCACATGACGACTATACTGCTATTGTTTCGATGGCATTTTCTAAAATAGGAAAAACCATAAAAGGACTTCACACTTTTGAAAACCCAAAGGAAGCTATTAAAAATGCTGAAGGCATTTTTGTTGGAGGCGGCAATACGTTTGTTTTGACCAATCAACTCTATAAAGACGATTTAATTTCTACATTAAAAACCGTTGTAACTAACGGAACGCCCTATTTAGGCACTAGTGCTGGCAGCAATATTTGTGGTTTAACCATTAAAACCACCAATGATATGCCAATAATTTACCCACCCAGTTTTAACGCTCTAGGCTTAGTCCCTTTTAATATCAATCCCCATTATCTAGATCCTGACACAAAAAGCAAACACATGGGCGAAACACGAGAGACTAGAATAAAAGAGTTTCATCATTTTAATACGCCACCTGTGGTTGGTTTACGCGAAGGAAGCTGGTTACATGTTAACAATCAAAATATTACTCTAAAAGGAACGCTTTCTGCAAGAATTTTTGAATATAATAAGCCACCTTATGAAGTTGAAAGCGGCGCTTCTTTAAACGATTTAAAATAAAAAAGCTTCATCTTTTAAAATGAAGCTTTTGAGCGAGAGACCGGGTTCGAACCGGCGACATTCAGCTTGGAAGGCTGACGCTCTACCAACTGAGCTACTCTCGCAATAGCACCACAAATATATATAATCTATGTATTGAAATGCAAAAAAAATTACAATTTCTTTAAAAAATGAAAGCCCAAAATTTTAAAACCTTCGTTGAAATAAAATTTGTGCGACAAATGGTTGCTAACATAAGTATTTAACTCGATGGCTTCACAATTTTTAGATGTTACGTAATCATAAATCCAGTTAAAAAACTGTTTCCCAAGACCTTTACCCCTATACGCTTCATCAATATAAACATGGTCTGGCTCGACACTTTTACCTGAGTAATGGCGTGTACAATACCAAAGTCCGCAAACCCCAATAATTTTAGTGCCGTTAATGATGACGGCACACTCATAATTTTGTTCAGACATTTCTAAAAAACGTTGCTTTAGAATGTCCTGAGAAACTGTATAATTATCCAGTTTTTCAACCAATGGCACTATTTGTTCTATCTCTTCCTTTTTTAGGATTTTAAAACTGTAAGACATCTTTTTTTAATGTGAAGATAATATTTATTTAAATTTGAAGATACTTGATAAAAACTAAAAGTATTCAGGATTTTGAAACAGAATTATGATATAAAGCAAATTAATGCAGAAGACACCTATACCGTTAGGCACCCTATTTTGAGAGCGGGAAAACCAATTGCAACATGTGCTTTTGATGGCGATGATTTAGAATCGACCATTCACTTGGGATTATTTTCTAATAATAACCTCATTGGAGTTGCTTCATTTATGAAAAATAAAAATGAATGGTTTAATAATAAACTTCAATATCAACTTCGTGGAATGGCACTTTTAAAAGAACATCAAGGTTTAGGTTTGGGAAAAATGATGCTGTCTTACGGTGAAAACTTATTGAAATTAAGAAACATAAAAATAGTGTGGTGCAATGCTAGAGAAACAGCCTTAAACTTCTATAAACAAAACGATTATTCTACAATTGGAAAACCATTTGAAATCGCTGAAATTGGAGTGCATTACACCATGTATAAATATCTATAGCATAGGTTTCAAAATAAAGTGACAGTTTCACAAAAAATGTGTCACAAAATTATAAGTCAAAATTTTGTAATTTAATACCCTAAAACCACTTTAAAATGAGAGGAAGAAATTTTAAAATAAGACTGCTGATTGGTGCTGCGATAGCTTTATTTTTCGTTTTAAAACGTTGCAGCCAGCGTGAAGAAAACCCATATACAGGAAGAATGCAAACCATTTCTATGACTCCAGAAAAGGAAATTGCCATTGGTTTACAAAGTGCACCGCAAATGGCACAACAACATGGAGGTTTACATCCAGACAACCAATTACAAGCCATGGTTGACAATGTTGGCAACAAACTAGTTAACAGCAGTATCGCAAAAAAAACACCATACAAATACGAATTTCATTTATTAAATGACCCCAACACAATTAATGCCTTTGCATTACCAGGAGGGCAAGTATTTATTACTTATGCCCTTTTAAAAAAACTAGAAAACGAAGATCAATTGGCTGGTGTTTTAGGACATGAAATTGGTCATGTTTTAGGAAGGCATAGTGCTGAGCGTATAGCAGAGAGCGAATATTGGCAAGGATTAGCTACAGCCGGTTCGGTAGGCGCAGATATGGGAGGATTAGTTAGCGGTATTGGTCAAAACACACTCTTGACCAATGGAAGGGATGACGAACTGGAAAGCGATGATTTAGGTGTGAAGTTTATGATTAGAGCAGGTTATAACCCTCAAGAAATGATTGGTGTTATGGAAATTTTAAAAGACGCCGCAGGCCCAAATAGAGTTCCTGAATTTAAAAGCACGCACCCTGATCCAGAAAATAGAATTGAAAAAATACAGGAAGCTATAGAAAAATACAAAAATCTATAATTAAAAAAAGCCCTTTAAAAAGGACTTTTTAGAGTGACTAACTCAAAGTAATTATATAAAATATATAATTATTTTTTCTTCTTTGCCAATGCCTCTTTTAAAATAGCTTCGGCAGCTTTAGCCTTATGCAGTTTCGCATACTTTAAAGCTGTCATGCCTTTTTCTGATTTTACTTTTAACTTAGCACCTTTTGCAATTAACAGTTTTAAGATTTTAGTTCTATTGAACTTAGCAGCGTACATTAGAGGTGTTAAACCATTAGATTTTTGATTCACATCAGTACCCAATTCTATCAATTTTTTAACAGTTTCTATATCGCCCTTGGCAATTGAAACACAAAAAGGATTTACGTTTGTTACGGCTTGAACTTGAGTTGTGTGATAAGATTCAAATGAAGTTTTTGCATTAACACTTAAAACTGAAAAGCATAACGCGATTGCGGAAATAATGATTGTTTTTTTCATGATGAAAGAATTTTGATTTGATGAATGATTGTTTTTTGATGATACTAAATAGACGACTAAAAATTTAATTTGTTACACAAAAAAATCTTAAATAACTTTTTTTTAACGTTTGCATCAGAAAATTTTCTAATATAATATCACTTCAAAACATTCCTAATGAAACAATTATTTCAAAATTATTGGGACAGGTAATCGCTTTAAAATTCTTATATTTGCAGCCTAAAATTCAATAAAAATGAACAAAAAAGTCATCCTTATGATCCTTGACGGTTGGGGGAAATCTCCAGACCCAAAAGTTTCTGCAATTGATAATGCAAATACACCTTTTATAGATAGTTTATACACAAAATACCCAAGCGCTTCTCTTAGAACAGACGGTTTACATGTTGGTTTACCCGAAGGCCAAATGGGAAATAGTGAAGTAGGGCACATGAATTTAGGCGCAGGTAGAATTGTATATCAAGATTTGGTAAAAGTGAATTTGGCAGTTGAAAACAAAACGCTTAATACCGAAAAAGTATTGGTTGATGCTTTTGATTATGCCAAAAAGAATAACAAAGACGTTCATTTTTTAGGATTATTAAGTAACGGAGGCGTGCATTCCCACATCAATCATATTAAAGGTTTAGTGGATGCAGCTAATGAAGCTGGAGTAAAAAACTCTTACATCCATGGATTTACAGACGGTCGTGATGTTGACCCAAAATCTGGTGCTGGATTTGTAAAAGATTTGCAATCTCATATTGAAAATACAAATACTAAAATAGCTTCAATTTGCGGCCGTTATTACGCCATGGATCGTGATAAGCGCTGGGAGCGTATAAAGTTTGTTTATGATGCCTTGGTAAAAGGTATTGGCGAAGCATCAAAAAACTTAGTGGCTTCAATTGAAAACAAATATGCAAATGAAATAACTGATGAGTTTATAAAGCCACTAATTGCCGTTGATGATAAAAACATTCCAATCGCAAAAGTGAAAGATGGCGATGTTATTATCTTCTTCAACTTTAGAACAGACAGAGGACGGGAATTGACAGAAGCTTTAACGCAACAAGATTTTCCAGAGCATGACATGGAAAAACTCGATTTACATTATGTGACATTAACCAATTATAATGACACCTATAAAAACATCAATGTTATTTTCAATAAGGATAATTTAACTGAAACTTTAGGAGAAGTTTTAGAAAAGCACAATAAAAAACAAATTAGAATTGCTGAAACCGAAAAGTATCCGCATGTTACTTTTTTCTTTTCGGGCGGTCGTGAGGCACCATTTAAAGGTGAGGATAGAATTTTAAGAAATTCGCCAAAAGTAGCCACCTACGATTTAAAACCAGAAATGAGTGCTTTTGAGCTAACTGATGCTTTAGTGCCAGAACTTAAAAAAGGGGATGTTGATTTTGTATGTTTGAATTTTGCAAATGGCGATATGGTAGGACATACAGGTGTTATGGAAGCCGCCATAAAAGCATGCGAAGCTGTGGACAAATGTGTAAAAGAAGTTGTGAGTACAGCATTAGATAATGGCTATACCACCTTACTTATTGCAGATCATGGCAACTGTGAAACCATGATCAATCCAGACGGTTCGCCAAACACCGCGCATACTACAAACCCTGTACCTATTATCTTAATTGATAAAGATTTAAAAGATATAAAAGACGGAATTCTAGGCGATTTAGCACCTACAATCTTAAAACTTATTGGTGTTGAACAACCTAAAGCCATGACGCAACACCCTTTGGTTTAAGCAGATAGCACAAAAATAATTACCTTTGCAGAAATTTAACCTTGAATTGAAATGAATTTTAGTGATACTCGTTTAATAGCCGTAGATTTTGACGGCACCATCGTGGAAGATGCCTATCCTAGAATTGGGAAGCCTCAAATGTTCGCATTTGAAACCTTAAAAAAGTTACAGGATGAAGGGCATCGTTTGATACTATGGACTTACAGATGCGGAGATAGATTGGATGAGGCAGTTGCTTTTTGTAAAGAAAACGGCATCATTTTTTACGCCATTAATCAAAGTTTTCCCGAAGAGGAATATACACCCGAAGTAAGCAGAAAAATTAATGCAGATTTGTTTATAGACGATAGGAATATAGGCGGGTTTTTAGGATGGGGACAAATCTATCAGATGTTAATTGATACCAGGGAGCATCCCTTACCCGTAAAAAAGAAAAAGAGTTTTTTAGATATTTTTAGATCATGATTAAAGTAAAAACTAGAGAAGAAATAGAATTAATGCGCGAAAGTGCATTGATAGTATCTAAAACTTTAGGTGAATTAGCAAAAGTCATTAAACCTGGTGTGACAACATTAGAACTTGATAAAATTGCCGAAACCTGTGTTAGAGACCATGGCGCAATTCCAGGGTTTTTAGGATTGTATGATTTTCCCAATACACTTTGTATGAGTCCGAACTCGCAAGTCGTTCACGGTATTCCAAATAAAGACCCTCTTCTTGAAGGCGATATTATTTCTATAGATTGTGGTGCACTTAAAAATGGTTTTTACGGAGACCATGCTTACACATTTGCCGTAGGAGAAATAGACGCTGAAACTGAAAAGCTTTTACAAGTAACCAAGGAATCACTTTACGTTGGTATTAGAGAATTTAAGGCGAATAATCGTGTAGGTGATGTTGGTTATGCCATTCAAAAATATTGTGAAGCCCATGGTTATGGTGTGGTTAGGGAATTGGTAGGTCATGGTTTAGGCAGTAAAATGCACGAAGACCCAGAAATGCCCAATTACGGAAAACGAGGCAGAGGTAAAAAATTTATTGAAGGCATGGTTGTAGCAATTGAACCCATGATTAATATGGGAACTCAGCGTATAAAACAACATAGGGACGGTTGGACCATTACTACCCAAGATGGTAAACCTTCTGCACATTTTGAGCACGATGTTGCGCTAGTTGATGGGAAGCCAGAATTGCTTTCTACGTTTGCTTATATTTATGATGCGCTTGGGATTGTTAGTGATGAGGAGGTTGAGTTTAGACAAAGCGCAATGGTACTCTAATTTTTTTTAGACACGGATTTCACGGATTTTCACGGATTACTCACTCTTAACTTAACCTTTCATATTAATTAAATAGGCTATGGGGCAACTACTTTATAATGATGACACCTATAAAATTATCGGAATTTGTATGGACGTTCATAGAGAATTAGGTAAAGGATTTAGCGAAGTGGTTTATGGAGATGCTTTAGAGATTGAGTTGATAAATAATAAAGTAAACTATTCAAGAGAAACAAAATTCAATATTGTTTATAAAGGAAATTTATTACCACATAGGTATAAAGCTGATTTTATTATTGAAAACAAAATTGTTTTAGAAATTAAGGCAATAAGCATGCTCACAGACTCTCATATTAAGCAAACACTCAACTATCTTGCAGTTTCAAAATTAAAACTAGGTCTATTGATCAATTTTGGCGAAGATAGTTTAAAGCACAAAAGAGTCATTTTTTAAAAATCCGTAAAAATCCGTGTCAAAAAACTGTTCAAACTTATACCAAACATCATCCGCAGACTTTTCCAAATCAAACGAAATTAGAAGAATCATTTTTTTAAATCTGTGAAAATCCGTGAAATCCGTGTCAAAAAAACTCTTCAAATTAATATTAAATTCAGTTCCCAGACCTCTATTAATTAGATTAAGTTACATCATTCGTCCTGTTTTGGCATTCTTTTTAAAAGGAAATACATTTACCGACCCAATTGATGGAAAAAGCTTTAAAACCTTTTTACCATACGGATATGGCAAGCAACGTCATAATGTACTCTCCCCTTCCACCCTTTCCTTAGAGCGCCATAGATTATTGTGGTTGTATTTAAAGAATGAAACCGATTTCTTTTCTGCTAATTTGAAAATATTACATTTTGCTCCAGAGCAAGCGTTTTTCAAACGTTTTAGAAAGATGAAGAATTTAGAGTATGTAACAACTGATTTGAATTCCCCTTTAGCTGATGTAAAAGCAGATATTTGCAATCTTCCTTTTGAAGACAATGAATTTGATGTTATTCTTTGCAATCATGTTTTAGAACACATTCCTGATGACACTAAAGCAATGCAAGAACTGTATCGTGTTATGAAACCTGGCGGCTATGGCATTTTTCAAATCCCGCAAGACTTAAATAGAGCGACTACTTTTGAAGATGACAGTATAACGGATAAAAAGGAACGTGCTAAAATTTTCGGTCAATACGACCATGTTCGGGTTTATGGTTTAGACTATTTTGACAAACTTCGAAGTATTGGTTTTAAAGTTCAGGAAGTTGATTATACAGCAAAACTTTCCGCCGAAGCGATAGAAAAATATTGTTTGGCTGAAGGTGAAATTATCCCTGTGGCTTATAAATAGAACTGATTTTTTTGACGCAGATTACACGGATTTTCACGGATTTTTAAAAAAAAATAAATCTAGAATTCTACCACTTTACTAGTGTTGAAGAGGTGGATTATACGGCTTCTCTTTCCGCAGATGCGATAGAAAAATATTGTTTGGCTAAAGGCGAAATTATTCCGGTAGTTTCTAAGTAATTAATCCACAGGAAATCCATTTAAAGCTAGAGTTTCTAATTCTTTATTATCATTTTCAAAAATTAAAAACACTTTAAGTTCTGGATGCTTTTCTAAAAACGCTTTAACTTTTTCAATTCCCATGGCCTTAAATGCCGTTGCATAGGCATCGGCGGTCATACAATTTTCAGCAATAACAGAAATGCTCAATAAATTTGTTTTACTCGGGTAACCAGTATCCGTGTCAATAATATGAGAGTATCGGTTGCCGTCTTCATCAGTTTTAAACTTTCTGTAAGTCCCAGAAGTTGCCATAGCCTCATTTTTTAAACTTACAGCTTTCAAAACAGACTGTTTACTGTCAAAATTAGGCGCTTCTACCCCAACCTTCCAAGGTAATTTTTTTTCAATGTTTTCGCCTTTTGCGCGTATTTCTCCTCCAATTTCAACTAAATAATTATTGCTGTTTTGCGATTCTAAAAACTCACCTATGACATCAACTGCATAACCTTTGGCAATGGCATTAAACTCTAAATACACATTAGGGTTTGATTTGATAATTTCATCATCTTTTCTATAGGTTTTATCGTAACCTACATAGTGCATCAAACTATCAATTTTTAAACTATCTAAATTTTCAATTGCACGTTCTGCACCAAAGCTCCATGCATTCACAACGTTACCAATTGTAGGATCGAAAGCCCCTTCTGTAAGTCCGAATATTTCTTTTGAAGCATCATATACTTTCGCGAAATGCGCATCAATTTTAACGGCTTCATTTCTATTTAATTTCGAAATATCGGAATCTGATTGATAGGTAGATAATGATCTGTTCAACACATAAAATAAACTATCAAATTGCTTTTGATAATCCAATTCTGCATCATAAATAATAGAATAACCGGTACCAAAAACAGTACCTTTTAATTTTGTGTTTTTTGCATTCTTAGTAGCACAAGAAAAGCTTAAAACCAAAAGCGATACTCCAAATATAAATTTATTCATTTAATTTAAATTAGTTTCCAAAACTTGAATACCATTATATTCAAAAAGATATTCTTCGTCTAGGTAAATAGGTAATGATTCGCCGTTTACATTACCAATTCCAACACCAGCATAAAGCACTTTAGCTTCATTTTCCCTAGCATGCTTTTTAAAAGATTCCATCCAAACAATATCATAATTATTGGGGTTTTCTGGTAAAATTACTGCACGGACAATGACGAAAAAGTACTGAGCGTTTTTATCGATACAGACAAACTGCGGATGCTTTTTTAGTTTACTGTTTACTGCAATAAACTCGAACCCGCGCTGCTCTAAATCTTTCCCAACGTGGTTCATGGCCAAATTATGTAATTCTTGTTCTGTAAGCGGTTTATTCATGGTGCAAAAATACTATAAAAGATGTTTTGATGATGACATTTTTAAATTATTTAGATGTATAGAAAATAACCACAAACTAAACCACATGAAAACCTAAGAGCGCGTAATTCAAAAAAAAAAAAAAAATCAATTTCAATTTTAAAAAAAAGTTAAACCATTTATTTAAAAATCAAACAACATGAAAAAAGTTTATGCAACAGCAATCGTAATTTTAAGTATTGTATTTACCGTTAATGCCCAAGACATTAAATTTGGCGCAAAAGCAGGTGTGAATATTGCTTCTGTAACTGGAGATATTAATAATGCAAAAAGTAGAACAGCATTCCATATTGGAGGTATGGCGGAAATTCCAATATCTGCGGAATTTTTTGTACAACCAGAACTTTTATTTTCCTCACAAGGCTATAAAGTAGATAATGGAACTGGTGTGTTAAACTACATTAATCTCCCCATTATAGGCAAGTATTTTGTAACCGATGAATTAAGTATAGAAGCCGGCCCTCAAATAGGTTATTTACTCTCCGCAACCATTAAAGTAGATGAAGTAAATAATGGCGGGGGCAACGGAAACGAACCTTTACCAAATACTGCAACAAAAACAGCCAACACTAAATCATCAAGTGCTGCTAGTAGTTTATTGGATTCTGACATAAAAGAGTTTTTTAACAGCACAGATATTTCATTTGGTATTGGCGCAGGTTATAAATTAGAAAATGGTATTAATCTATCTGCTCGTTATAATATTGGGGTATCCAATATTTCTAAAGACAACAGCGATAATATTAAGAGCAGTATATTCATGCTATCTATAGGCTATTTTTTCTTTTAAAACCACGCAGATAGTGGTATCGAATTTTATTTGAGTTAGTCAAGAACATGTATAATTCCTGCTTCATCTACAAAGTGAAGAAAGAATGTGCATGTTTTCTTTTTTATTATTCTTCTAAGTACGTGACAAAAATTTGTTTAAGTCAATAGCTAGGAAACAAGACCTGTCAGGTTTTAAAAACCTGACAGGTCTTGTTAAATGACAGCAATGATTTGTCATGTACTAACTATTTTTTTATAAAGATGATGACATTTTAAAATAAACACGATGTGCTAGTATAAACATTTATTAATCTTAATACTAGCCTTATGAAAACGTCTATTTACCTCAGCATATTTTTTACAGTTCTGCTTTTTTCTTGCGGACAACAACAAAAAGAAAATAACGATTACGCGAATTTTGATGCTGATTATGAAGGTTATAACGACCTTGAAAACAATCAACAAAACAACTACCAATCTAACACGAACAGGCCTTCTAACAAAAACAACATGAAAGGCTACAGCGTCATGAGCAAGCAATTTGGTATGCCAGTTGGGGTCATGCCAATTCCAAGTTCTTGGGAAGTAAAAAACAATACTAAAGAAGGTATTTTATTTGAATCTGCCGATGGTGTTAAAGTTTATGGAGAGCGTTTTATTTCTCACTTCTATTCTAACAACCAACAGCTAAATTATTTTGCGCAACAAAACGGCACCAAAATTAAACCCGTTAAAAATATCCAACGAGTTATTAAAGAGGATATCCTTCCGTATGCTGAATCTGAAGGGATGCGTTTGGTAAATCAATTTCCACTTCCCCAACTTGCCCAATTCGACAAACGTTTTGACAGTTATTTGTTTAAAGGCATGCCAGAGAACAAACAATTTCAATGTATTGCTACAGAATGGATTGATAAGGACGGTGGTAAATCCATTGGTATTATTCGCTATTTTACCAATCAATATCCAACAACTGGCGGTATGGATTGGGGCTATACATTAAACTCTATGGGTGCTTCAAAAAATAATTATGAAGCAGCTAAAAAAGCGTTTATAAACTCATTGGTAAACTTTCAAATAAATCCGCAATGGGTGGAAGCTAACAACAGATATTACTCCCAACTTTCACAACAAAGCAATGCAGGCCATCAACAACGCATGGCGGCAATTAGAGCCCAAGGGCAAGCGTCTAGAAATATTGGCAACACATACAGTTCCATATCAGACAGTAATCATGAAAGCTGGAAACGTAGAAATGGTATGCAAGATGCAGGACACTCCAATAGTATAAATAGTGGTGTTTGGGAACGCAGCACAATTTCCAATCCTAACACGGATCAAAGCTATCAAGTTGAGGGGCAGTACAATCAATATCATATGAATAGCAACAATGAATATATAGGAACGGACAACACCTTATACGACCCAAATTTAGATCCGAATATGAACAACCAAAATTGGACACAATACAATAATGAAAACTAAAATGATGACATTTTTGTTTAATAACGATGATTATAAAAACTATTTACTGATAGAATTATGAAAGCAATAAAAATATACAGCCTTTTAGCAATACTCATTCTTTTAGCGTCTTGTAGCAAAAATAATGATGACGCAAATAATTTTGCTAATGCAATATCGCAACAAGGTTGCCCAAATGTAGTTGGACCAACTGCTGTGTATTGGGATTATGCCCATGGAATCCCTGCGCCTTTTAGTAGAGTACCCTTGATTACAAACCCTCAAGGTAGGTTTAATCATCAAGCGGTATTCACAAATATTTCGGTTTCAGTTCCCCAGGGCTATACCGCAACCCAAATTTTAGAACAAAACTTTACTTATGGTATGGATTTGAGAAGACGTAATAATAACCAAACCGAAGTCCTATGGCGCTATTATCCTATCACTACTTTTTCTGCCAATTTAACTGTAGATCAAATTAGAGCTTTGGTTATTAATCAATTAATGGTAACCGAATTTGGTTTCAATGGCACCCCAACAGTCGAGTGCGCTCCACCAAATCAAGCCTTAGATTTTGGTGGCGTTAGACGAGTTTTCAGTTCCAGATCAATAACATTTCAAAACACCAGAGCTATTATATGGATAGCGGTAACAAATGCAGGATTGAACACAAGCTCTGTGACCATATCGGTTTCCGCAGCACCAATCAACGAGTATAACACTATAGTAATGGACGTATTTTTTCCCTTAAGTTTTGAATTATTGATAAGAGACAAAGACTCCCTTTCTGATAGAGATAGAGACGGAACACCAGATATAGACGATCCAGAACCCGATAATCCTAATGTACGATAAGAATTTAAACAATATAAAAATGGAGGAGTAGCCACCAACCTTTCAGAGATGGCTCAGGGTTGGTAAGCGCAGCCCCCGGGATTTGTGAAATAATAACTAATAAAAAAGTTGATAATCGAATTAATAATCATTTAATAGTGAAGTGTTTGTTCTAAAATGAAATAATTGTATATTTCCTGTTGCTATTATTCGATGGGGAAAACAATACATTTACTAAATCAGTCTCAACTTGTTGACGGAATAAGATCTAATGATTCTGAGGTCTTAAAACATGTTTATACAACTAACTATCCTAAAGTTGAAGCTTTAGTATTAAAAAATAGTGGTTCTATCGCGCATGCTAAAGATGTCTATCAAGATGCTTTTATTACGGTATGGACACACATTAAAAACAACAAATTTGTACCACAAAATGATACTGCCATACAAGGTTATTTGTATAGGATATCAAAAAATAAATGGACAGATGTTTTAAGGTCAAAATCATTTAAAAACTCAAAACCACTAGTTGTTGAAACCTTAGCAGAAGTGAAAGACGACGAAGAACATAACGAACCTGATAGTAAAAAACTAAAAATTGCCATGACTGCCTTTGAAAATTTAGGGCAGCCATGCAAGCAGCTTTTAAAAACATTTTACTTTGAAAAAAAATCGTTAAAAGAAATTTCCATTGAATTAAAAATTGAAGAAACCACAGCTCGCAATAAAAAATACAGATGTATGCAAAAACTGAGAGCTGTTGTTCTTGCCTCAAAACAATAAACATTGAAAGATAATAGCAATAACATATCAGAAGAATTATTGGAGACCATAGAGCGTTACCTAAACGACTCTTTAAGCTCTATCGAACTCAAAGATTTCGAGAGGCTTTTGGATATTGATGAAGATTTTAAAGCTCAAGTAGATGACGTAAAAACCATGCTATTTGGTATTGAAACCCAATCTTTAAAAGAACAACTGGACGATTTTCACAAAGAGATGCCCCAAACAGATGTGCAAAAAAAAATAGTATCTCAAAAAGTTCGTTTTTTGAATTATAGCAAAATTGCTGCTGCGGCTGCCATAATAATCGCAGTAGGCAGTATTTGGTTTTTTAGTGGCTCACCAAATGAAAAATTATATACCAAACATTTTAAACCAGATCCGGGTTTGCCCACTACCATGAGTAGTACTGATAACTTTGATTTCTATGATGCCATGGTAAATTACAAACATGCCGATTACGACTTGGCTATTGAAAAATGGCGCGTACTAAGTGAAAGCCAACCTGAAAACGACACATTAAATTATTTTATAGGCGCAGCGTATTTGGCTAACAAAGATGCCGACAAAGCCATTCCCTTTTTAGAACGCGCCACAGCATCTGAAGATGACTTTGCTTTTTTAAACGATGCCTACTATTATCTAGGATTGGCATATTTAAAAGAAGGCAATATTGAACTGGCAAAAGAACAACTTAATTTAAGTAATACAGATTCGGCTAAAGAAATTCTCTCGAAATTGACAGATTAAAACTTTAATCAAAATGAAACGGTTTTTACCTTATTTTAAGTGCATATCCTTTCTAATAACCATCTTTTTCGCAACAAACTTCCAAGCGCAAAATGATTCTATTTCGGGTTTAAAATTACTCGATAAGCTTATTGAGTCAAAACAATTAAAAGAAGCAGATAGTGTTTTAAAGAGTAATATTGAAAAACTGATTTCCCAAAAGCAGTTTTATGAGGTAACAGATTATGTTTACTACCGTGGTAAAATTTCCTCTCTAATAAAAAACACTTCTTCCGCCGAAAAAGATGTTTTAGGCTTTGTAAAATATATTTCGAGCTTAACAAACAATCCCAAAGATTTAAGACAACTTTACATCGAGACAGGTTCTTTTTACGAAAACATTGGTAATGTACAAAAAGCATTAGAGTATAATCTTAAAGCCATAGATTACACAAAGCAAATGCCAGATGCCAAAGGAAAAGAGCTTGGCTTAATTCATAGCAACATAGGCGTTTTCTATAGCAGAATTGGCAGTATCGAAAAAGGCATATTTCATCATAAACAAGCAACCAAATTTTATGATGAAGATAAAACCACACCCCCTGAGAGTTATTACATGAACTATAATTCCTTAGGCGGTATGATGTGGTACACTTCAAAAATGGATAGTGCCTTGGTATATTATCAAAAAGCAGAAACCATATTAAAATCCATGGAATCCACCCCATGGAACAAATTCTATAGAGCAGCCATATTACGAAATAATATTGCAGGCATATACAGTATACAAGGTAATATTGATGCTTCTTTAACCTCTATGCAAAAAACGATTAGAAACCTTAGTGATTATTTAATAGAAGACGAAGTTTCTCAAATCTCAAAAGATCATGCCAAAGAGTTTCTTTTTCAAGCTATAGATAATTATGCTGGTATCTATAAAGATATAGGAGACTTTGATAAAGCAAGAGAGTTATTGGAATTTTCGTACCATAGAAAAGTATCACAATTAAATTCTGAAAGTCCAGAAATATCAAAAGGCAAAATTTTACTTGGTCAAATATATTTAGCATTAAAAGAATTTAATAAAGCAGAAAAATATATCGATGAGGCCATTTCTGAATTCAAGAACAACCCAACCAATTATTACCATTGGCTAGCAGATGCTCATTATTATAAAGGCTCTATTAATGACAAATTAAATAACATCGAATTAGCTAAAATTTCTTATGAAAAAAGTGAGGAGTACTTTAAAACTGCCCAAGGCGATTATTATGACGAACTCTACTTGGATTTTATATTAAAGGCTTCTAGTTTTTATGCAAAACACGGTTTTAAAGATAAAGCACTAAAGATGGCAAACGAGGCTTACACCTATATAGTAGACAACCAAGGCGAAAAAACATTACTGGAATATTATCAGGTTTTAAATTTGGCAGATATCCATTATAAGCTTGGTAATTATACACAAGCATTAGAAAAAAGTGAATTAGCCTTGAGCCTGCTAGAAGATCCAACCTTCACAGAAAATACTCGTCTTGGAAAATTAAAGATAGAGGGGCAAAAACCAGCGGCCATATTAACCAGAGCAAAAGCAAAATACCAATTAAACCAAAATAGGGATAGTCTTTTCTTAACATCCATTTTAAAAAATATTCAAGAAGCCATTTCAATAATAGAAAAACAAAAAACTATTATTACTGAAGATCAAAGTATTTCCATTTTACTATCAAATAACAATGACCTGTTCGAATTTGGTAAAAAAATCGCACTAGAATTGAATGAAAAAACAAAGGAAACAAACTACATTAAGACTGCTTTAGGCCTACACGAGTCTATGCTGTACAACAAAATTAGAAACAGGTTAAATTCCAAACCATCGATAACCTATAACGATATCCCCGACTCTATACTTGAACAAGAAAAAAAAATAAAATCCATACTTAATGAATCAATTGGAGAAAATGATGCCTTAGATTCTTTCTTTAGAGCTAATAATGATTGGAATAAGTTTTTAGAAGTCTTAAAAAAAGACTATCCTAAATATTATGAACTTCGTTATGCCTCAATTTCAAAATCAATTAATAACATAGAAAACAAAATCCCGGAGGACAAGACCATTATACGCTATACATTTATTAATAACCAGTTATATGTATTCGTAATTGACAATATAGAAATCCTTTCTTTCCAACTTAATGGAGAGCAATTACCTAAGCTTATGGACGACCTTCAAAACCTAAATACGTCCATTAATTACGACTATCAATTGCTGAATAATTTATATAACTTACTCTGGAAACCAATTGAGAATAAGGTTTCGACAAAAAATATCGTAATCATACCAGATCAAATATTATTCAACCTTAACTTTGAAATGTTAACACCTACCATAGTTTCAAATGGAAAGGAATTGAGTACACAAAGTTTACTATCCAAGTACGCCATATCTTATAATTATAGTTTGCTTTTAGTTGATAAAGATCGAAAAACCACTCATTTTGAAAACGATTTTATTGCCTTTGCTCCAGAGTTTAATACTAAAATGAAGCAAGACTATAAAGTTGCCATTACAGATTCCATTGCCATAGACAAAACGTATTTAAGTTTATTACCGCAACCTTTTAGTGTTGATTTGGCAAAAGAATATTCAAAATTATTTCATGGCGATTTCTTTATCAATGAAAATGCATCCAAACAAATTTTTAAGAATGAAGCCAACGAACACAAAATAATACACATTGGCACACATGCCGAATCTAATAATGTATCCCCAGAACTATCGCGATTAATATTTGCTAAGAATACTGAAGACGAAGACAACTCCTTATATACTTTCGAAATTTACAATGAAAACCTCAACTCTAATTTGGCAATTTTAACAGCTTGCGAAACCGGCAAACCAACGTATCAATCTGGAGAGGGCATGATTTCTTTGGCACACGCTTTCAATTATGCGGGTAGTGAAAGTATTTTAACAAGTCTTTGGAAAATAGACGAAAAATCAAGTTCGCAGATCATTGAACTTTTTTATAAAAACATTAAAAACGGTTTACCTAAAGATGACGCATTGCGCAAAGCAAAATTAGATTACATCGCTACAGAAGAAGGTCGCGTAATTGCACCACAATATTGGGCTGGAATGGTACTTATTGGAGATACTTCGCCCATAAATCTTAATGCTCCTATAGACTTCATATGGTACATTCTTTTTGGAATTATTGCAGTTCTTATTGCCTTCTACCTCATTAGTAAAAAAAATAAAGCCTAAAAAATTCAGTTATAGAAATGAACTTTTCAGGCTTTAATTAATTTCTGTTATTCAATTTTAGATTTCCTCTAATTAACTATTACTTTATGAGTTTTTATAACGGTATTCAAATTATCCTTAATTTGAAGTAAATATAAGTTTGATGGAAGCGATCTTACATTTATTCTAGCATGAGAGGTCTCTAATTTACCTTCTAAAACTTTTTGTCCTAAGTGATTTATCAATTCCCATTTTCCATTTAATGCAGTTGGTGTTTTAATATTTAACACATCTTTTACAGGATTAGGGAATACTAACAATTCATCTGTATTATAATCTCGAGACGAAAGCGTTGCTCCTGGGCCGTTTAAATATAATGTGTTATTCTGACAAATAACATCGAACGTATAAGGTGTGCCTCCAAAATTAGTAGTGATTTGTGATGGAAAATTGCAACTTGAAAGTGTTGTGGCTTTTAAAATTTCAAAACTTGCATCGTTTGCTGGTAAATAGCCCAAATCAATTTCAATGGTGCCATCCAAAACAGCAGTATCAGTTACTATTATTTGGTCATAAGCGGTACCGGCGGTCGGCCCATCTATTTCTATTTTGAAGGTCGCATCAGCACCCGTAGTCAAATCTTCTAAAATGGTTAAAACGCCCGGAGAACTACCAGGAAATATATCGCCGTCTAAATTATGTCCTGCAGGAAACCCAATAGTGCCACTTCCACTATAACTTCCGGTATAAAAATTAAAAATATCAACTCCAGTAGTTAATCCTCCATCTATGGCCAAGGTGCCCGTCTCGCAAATTACTTTACCATTATTGACCAAATTTGTTAAATTAAATGTTGATGTTCCAGTACTATTGTCTTTTTTAACCGTGGCCCTTACTCCAACTTCAAAATCATGCAAAGCACCACTACTATAGCCTATGGATACGTTATTGCCAACATTATACGCTGTGTCATTAAACAATCTTATTTTTCCGTTATTAATTTCAAGATTGCCTTGATCATGATTAATAACCCCTCCAAAACTCCAAATTTCAACATTACCATCTAGTTTTTTTAATCCAGAGCCCATAGTAATAGTCCCATAACTAATTAATAAAGATTGAATAGCAGGGTTTGATTTTGA
The DNA here is from genome assembly GCF_040720935.1 of Algibacter sp. 2305UL17-15. Taxonomy (NCBI): domain Bacteria; kingdom Pseudomonadati; phylum Bacteroidota; class Flavobacteriia; order Flavobacteriales; family Flavobacteriaceae; genus Algibacter; species Algibacter sp. 2305UL17-15. Next base: position 65,056 of record NZ_JBFDAE010000009.1, on the reverse strand, counting down.
TAATTCTCCAGCATTCCAAACTATCGTGCCTTCAGGATTGTTATAAATTGTAGAAGTCATACTTAAATCGCCATTAATAGCTAAAGTATTATTTTTTCCAACTTTTATATTATAGGCCGTAGTTGTACCAGCACCATTAGTATTGGCATAGCCGCCAGCACCCGGTAAGTTAAAAATAAGTAATGAATTGGCTGGAGGTATGCCATCAGGATCCCAATTGGCTGGATTGTTCCATAAACCATCGCCACCTTCGCCATCCCATTGTATCGCAGTTGTATAATTTATATCGGTAACAACATAATTTACACCATCAGCTTCACATTGTGTTCCTAAAATTACCTGAAACCCTGTACTTGGACTATCAGCGGTAGTAACAGTTGTAGAAGTACCACAAGACCCTTGAGCACCATGGATAAATTCAAATTCATCACCAATTTGAGGCACAAACCCATTAAAAAAGATATCAATAGACCCATTGAAATAATAGTTCCCAGACTCCTCTTCTATCGAAACTTGATCAACTCTACCGTCACTACCTACACCAATACTAAGTGTACTTGAAGCATCTACCGTAAAGTCGCCATAAAGGTACAGACTACCACCTACAAGAAGATTAGCACCACCCCGTAATTCCACACTGCCAACACTTTCGATACCTCCATGGTAATCAACCGCATGTCCTTCGATTAAAACATCTTCGCCATCTGGTACTTCTCCACTGTCCCAATTAAAAGGATCATCCCAGGAATGTCCATCTCCTGCACCTGTAAATTCCGTTTGTGCATTTAAAATTCCGCCCAATGCAAAAAGCGTTAAAAAAAATAAAATTTGTCTCATAATTAATAGCTTTATATGATTTATATATCACTACATCGAAACAAATTAAAAATGTGAGCAGAAAATTTAGAAAAAACATCAATTATTTAAACCGAACAAATTTAGAACTACCAAATGTATAGTTGGAAACTGGTATCAAAACATCTTTTTCCAATTGATACCATGGAGAAATATGAGAATCTTCAAGATTTTTAACCAAATGAACACTTTGAGCAGGCGTATTCCCTTGGAACAATAAATACAACCTTTCTCCTTTATCATTAACAACCTCATCACAAATCATTACAATATGTCCGGGCGAACCTCCTTTTATCAGCATATCGCCAATTTTTAGATTTTTGGCATCGTTTATCTTTGGCAATTCATTATAAAGGGAGAGTGTGCCAGAATACATATAAATAAGGTTCAAATACCTATAAAAGTTTTCTTTGGAATGATTTTTATTCACCGTTTTGCGGAACGATACTTTATTACCTTTAACTTTTGGTCTATACCCTTCAGCATATTTAATCCAAGAACAATAATGACCACTTGTAAAATTAAACCCGATGTCTTCTTTTCGATTATTGTCCCATAGATATTCACTTCTAATTCTAATTAGAGCATCGGCACATTGTTGCAGTCCGTTTTTAGGCACGGGAATTTCTAAAATACCAATATGCCCGTATTGCCAATAATATTCAGAAGCATCATAATTTATAATTTTACTTCCGAAGGGTTTTAATTTATAATTTCTAAGATAGTCTTGAAAAGAGCCTGATGGATATACAACTCGTTTATAGCCAACAGGAATATTTACTCTGGATTTTATAGTAAGACTGTCTTTGTTTATTAAACTAGGTGTTTCAGTTACAGCAGCAATGGTTTTGACAACTTTTTCAGCAGGTTTAAACTTTATAAATAGTACAATTAAAAGTACTAAAACAACAATTCTTAAAATATTCTTCATTATAAATTAACGTTTGTAAAAACATGATTCGTACTTACTTATTAAAAATTTAAGAAGAATTTCACAGTTAAAAGCAATCTTTTTAGTAATTTGAGGTAAAACTACATGCTATGAAAACTACACCTCGTTTAGAATCCGCTTTAAAAAAACTCTATGTAGCTTTTCATAACAATGAATTGAATCCTGAATGTTGCAAACAATGTGCTGTTGGAAATATTTTGGACAGAACAGATAGTTGGAAACACTTATCAGATTCCCATGGCACTTTGGAACTAAATTATATTGGTAAAGTACATCAAGCTTTCGGAAGAAAATTTAATGGTTATTCGCCTTTGGAATTATTAAAGATTGAACATGTTTTCTTGAATGCCTGTGGCTATCAACTGCCGCTTCATTATAAAAACAGTAAACCTGAAAACCCTACTGATAAAGCTGTTTTGTTTCATGGGCTTTCGGCAGTTATTGCTTATTTATGCGAGTTGGATGGTGTTTCTAATGTGATGGATTACACTAAGTTATTTGAGTTTGAAAATGATGAAGCTCAGTCTATTTTGGAAACTAATATTCAGTCATAAAAAAAGCCTAACTATATTTTGGTCAGGCTAATATATACTGTTCATTGTGGTAACTTTAATAATAGCTATACTCAAAAACCAAGGATTGACTTGTGCTGCCTGCGGTGTAAGTACGAGATAACTTGGTTGGGTAATTTTGATTGTTCAATTCATAATTGAAAGTAACAGTACCTATGAGTTCATCTGTATCAGCATTATATTCCTCAGCTTTCGAAATATTATTTACAGTAGAAAACCCTAATAACGAACGAAAGGCTTTTGGCTTTACACTCGCATAAGGATGATTTGTGTTATCATAGGCATATTTAAGATAGGTAGGCGTAAAGAAGTATTCGCTATTTTGATATCTTATCATATTACCGTTTGAATCATATTCCAGACTTTCTGTGGCATCAATACTATCAACATCATCACAATCATTGAATTCTGCTTCCTCTGGAAAATAATGGGTAAACAATTCAACATTTCCAAAACTATCATAAGCAAAATCAATTTTATCTACCTCAGGATAGTCAAAAGATGAAGGTCCGTCTGGGTGCGTTATCTCCTGACAAATTTTAACCACCATTCCATTTTGATAATTGAAATTATTAATCTCAGTAGTAACATCTCCAAAAGGATCTGTGGTTACCTGCTCAAAAGAGGTAAGATCTCCGTTTGAATCATAAGAATAAGTAATGACATCTTTTTTTCCATAAGAATAGTCCTGAGAGGATTTTACAATATTTCCTTTTGAATCATATTCGTAATTTATTTGAAACTCTAAAGCTCCAGAAGTGATTTTTTTAAAAGATTTTAAAAGAGTTCCAGATGAATTTCCATTTGGCTCATCAGAACCACCATTGTCCGTAGAACAGGAACACAAAACCAATAAGAGCAACCCTAAAAAACTTTTTTTCATAATTCATGTAAAACACTAATTGTTAGTAGTTTATATTAAAAAAGAAACCCAACATTTCTGTTGGGTCTTACTTATTTTATTTGGATTATCCACCAAAGTCATCAAACCTGATGTGCTCATCTGGGATACCAAAGTCTTCTCCCATTTTCTGAACCGCTTTGTTCATTAATGGAGGGCCACAGAAATACAATTCTATATCTTCTGGCGATTCGTGTAAACTTAAATAATTATCTATAACACAATTGTGGATGAATCCAACAAATCCATCTCCTGGTGCATCAACATTTTCTTTTACTTTCCAGTTATCTTCAGGTAAAGGCTCTGATAATGCTAAGTAAAACTTAAAGTTAGGGAAATCCCTTTCCAACTCACGGAAATGCTCTAAGTAGAACAATTCACGCTTAGAACGACCACCATACCAATAGGTTACTTTACGATCGGTTTTTAAAGTTTTGAATAAGTGATACAAGTGAGAACGCATTGGCGCCATACCTGCTCCACCACCTACATATAACATTTCACTATCAGATTCATTAATAAAGAACTCTCCGTAAGGTCCAGAAATAGTTACTTTATCTCCAGGTTTCTGATTAAATATATAAGATGATGCAATACCTGGATTAACATCCATCCAGCCACCTTTGGCGCGGTCGAACGGCGGACAAGCAACACGAACATTCAACATAATCTCACGGCCTTCAGCTGGGTAAGAAGCCATAGAGTATGCACGCTCAATGGTTTCTGTGTTTTTCATGACCAATGGCCATAATTTAAACTTATCCCACTCCTCTTGAAACTTATCTGGTGTTTCATGTTCTTCAGGGTGTGCTGTAATATCCATATCTGAATATTTAACTTCACATGGCGGAATTTCAATTTGAATATATCCACCTGCCTTATAGCCCATATCCTCAGGAATTTCAACAACAAATTCCTTAATAAAAGAGGCTACATTATAGTTACGCACAACAGTTGCTTCCCATTTTTTAATTCCGAAAACTTCTTCTGGAATGGTAATATCCATGTCTTGTTTTACTTTAACCTGACATGATAAACGCGCTCCTTGTTGTAATTCTTTTCTTGAAAAGTGAGGTGTTTCAGTTGGTAAAGCTTCACCTCCACCGGATAATACATGACATTCACATTGGATACATGTGCCACCACCACCACAGGCAGATGGTAAAAATATTTTTTGAGCACCTAATGTAGATAGTAAACTACCTCCAGAAGCCACTTCTATTTCACGTTCACCATTAATCGTGATTTTTACTGGACCAGATGGCGATAATTTTTGTTTTACAAAAAGTAATAAACTAACTAGTATTAGCGTAATTATTAAAAACGCTACAACCGTTGCTATAATCGTTCCTGTTGTTCCTGCTGCTAAAATCATCATACTACTCAATTATTTTAGTGTTATCAGCTAATTCCTTAGCTATTTCAGTTTCTAATTCCTCAACGTCTATGGCAGTTTCTGTTGCTGGTTTTTCTTCTTCATCTCCACCAGTTAGCATACCACCAAAACTTAAGAAACCAATTCCCATTAGTCCTGTAATAATAAACGTGATGCCTAAACCTCTTAAAGGCGCTGGCACATTGCTATATCTAATTTTCTCACGAATAGCTGCGATAGCTAAAATGGCTAAAAACCAACCTATTCCTGATGAAACGCCGTAGTTAAAAGCTAAGCCAAAGTTTTCAATTTCACGAGATTGCATAAATAAAGAACCACCTAAAATAGCACAGTTTACCGCGATAAGTGGTAAGAAGATACCCAATGAATTATATAATGATGGCGAAAATTTTTCAACTACTATTTCTACTAATTGCACCATGGTTGCAATGGTTGCAATAAACATGATGAATGAAAGAAAGCTTAAATCGTAATCCGCATATTCAGGGCCTAACCAAGATAATGCCCCTGGTTGCAATAAATACTGGTCTAACAACCAGTTTAAAGGTACTGTAATAGCCAATACGAATATTACTGCTGCACCCAAACCTACTGCTGTTGCAACTTTTTTCGAAACGGCTAGGTAAGAGCACATTCCTAAGAATACCGCAAAAACCATGTTATCAATAAATATCGATTTGAAAAATAATTCTATATGTTCCATTTTTTTATAAGTCTTCAGTCCTCAGTCTTCAGTCTTCAGTAAGCATTTTGACTGCTTACCATTGACTGCCTACCGCCAACTCAATTAATGATCTTCTATTAAAGCTTTGTTTCTACTACGTTGCACCCAGATAATTAAACCTACAACTATTAACGCCATTGGAGGCATTAGCATGAATCCGTTGTTTTCATATCCAATCGCATACACACCTGTTTTCTCAATAGGATCTCCTAAAACAGGAAAACCAAATAAAGTCCCAGAACCTAAAAGTTCTCTAAAAAATCCTACTATAACAAGAATAAGTGCATATCCTAAAGCGTTACCAATACCATCTAAAAACGATTTCCATGGCCCATTTGCTAAAGCAAAAGCTTCAAAACGTCCCATAATGATACAGTTTGTAATAATTAAACCAACGAATACCGATAAGGTCTTACTTAATTCATAAGCAAATGCTTTTAATACCTGATCCACAATAATTACTAAAGCAGCAACCACAATAAGTTGTACAATAATTCTAATCTTAGAAGGAATGATATTCCGCATTAAGGAGATAACAACGTTACCAACACCTAAAACAAAAAGTACTGCTATACCCATTACTAGCGACGCTTTTAATTCTGCAGTAATAGCTAAAGCTGAACATATCCCTAATACCTGAATAGTAATTGGGTTATTATCCGCTAACGGGTCCGTGATTAACTTTGCATCTTTTTTTGAAAGTAGTCCCATAATTAGTTCGCTTGGTTTTTTAAGTTTTTAAAATACGGCACATACAATTTTAAATCTTTCTTTATCATTGCAGATACACCATCACCAGTAATTGTTGCACCAGCTAATGCATCAACCTCATAGTCGTCTTTTATGTCGTTTTTAGGATCGTTGTTGCCTTTAGCAACAGAAATGCCTTTAAAAACACCTGCATCAGTCAATAAATGCTCGCCATTAAAATCATCCATAAAATAGCGTTGTTTGATGTTTGCTCCTAAACCTGGAGTTTCTCCAGCATGATCAAAAAATGCACCTAGAACCACCATGTTTTCATCTAGTGCGACATAACCCCAAATAGCATCCCAAAGCCCTTTACCTCTTATTGGCGCAATGTAGAATGTTTTACCATCCTTCTCACCAACAAATAAAGGCAAACGTCTTGTTCCTCCATTTTTAGCTTTTGCTTGTTCCTTTTTTATATCTATTAAATATGCATTATCATCTTCTTTAGCGACACCATTTTCAATAACCAATTGCTTCTTGATGTACTTAGAAAATTCATCTGCAACTTTATCCGTTCCAACAAAAGTGATATCCCCAGTGCCTTCATTTCCATTTACGCCCATGGCATACAGAATATTTTGCTGCTTTTCCATACGCTTGTTTTCATCTATATTAGGTCTTAAAGATGATGCTGTAAACGCTAATAAAGAACCTACAACCAATACCATTGCCACAGCAAATAATATTGTATATGAATTTTTATCTGTGTTAACTGCCATAATTATGCTGTTTTAACTTTTAAACGTTTTAGTCTTTTCTTCACGTTACCTTGAACCACATAATGGTCTATAGTTGGTGCAAACACATTCATTAAAAGAATGGCTAACATCACACCTTCCGGATAAGCTGGATTAAATACACGAATCATAATAGAAAGAAACCCTATTAAGAAACCATAAATCCATTTTCCTTTATTTGTTTGGGATGCCGTTACAGGATCGGTAGCCATAAATACGGTACCAAACGCAAAACCACCAATGATTAAATGTTTCCAAAAAGGCGTGGTCATTAAGCCGTAAAAATTACTGCTTTCAGTAACCCATCCTAATGCTACAACTTGATTGAAAATTAATCCCATGACGATGGCTCCAATGGCAGAAGACAACATGATTCTCCAACTTCCAATTTTAGCGAAGATTAAAAACAACCCACCTAATAGGATGAGCAAGGTTGATGTTTCTCCAACCGACCCGGGTATAAATCCTAAAAATGCATTCCAAAGATCTTGAGTAGAATCAAGCATAGATGCGTTATTTTGTGCCAAACTTCCTAATATTGTTTCGCCAGAAATAGCATCAGGTTGAGCACCAGCTGCTAAATCTTGAACTCTAGGATCTGCACCATGCACCCAAACTTTATCTCCCGACATCCAAGTTGGATAGGCGAAGAATAAAAAGGCCCTAATGGTCAATGCAGGATTTAAGATATTCATCCCTGTTCCTCCAAAAACTTCTTTTCCGATAACCACACCAAAAGCAACTGCTACTGCCAACATCCATAACGGAATATCAATAGGAACAATTAAAGGCACTAACATTCCTGTTACCAAGTAGCCTTCCTCAACTTCATGTTTTTTAATAATCGCGAATAAAATTTCTATGGCCAGACCAACACCGTAGGATACAATCACTAGTGGTAAAACTTTAACCAAGCCAACAAAGAAGTTGTCTAAAGTCCAAAATTCCGCACTAAAAAACCCTCCGGAAACCGCTTGAATTTCACCTATTGCCAAATGGTGCTGATACCCGGCATTAAACATACCGAACAATAAACACGGCACCATTGCCATAATTACAGTATTCATGGTACGTTTTAAATCGTCCGCTGCTTTTATATGAGTTCCACCACCATGAGTAGTCTCATTTGGTAAGTATAAAAAAGTATGGATTGCGTTAAACGCAGGTGCCACTTTTTTGTTTCTATACTTTCTTTTTAAAATATGTAATCTCGTCTTTAAATTCATTACCCTATCTCTTTAAGCATTAAGTCTAAACCTTGTCTTATTATCTTTTGATGTGGTTGTTTAGACACACATACAAATTCGGTCAACGCAAAATCCTCAGGTGCAACTTCATACATCCCTAAAGCTTCCATTTCATCTAAATCCTGATACATACAAGCCTTTAAGATTTGCATTGGAAAAATATCTAAAGGAAAAACTTCTTCGTAAGTTCCTGTTGTAACAAACGCACGATGCTCACCATTGGTATTGGTATTTAAGTCGTATTTTTTCTTCGGATTTAACCAAGAAAACGTCAAAGCCCTAGATGTAGAAATCTTGTTAAAAATTGGCTTGTTCCATCCAAACAGTTCGTAATCGTCACCTTCGGGAATAATAGAAATCACATTACTGTAATAATCTAAATAACCATCAGGTTTTACTGCTTTTCCTGATAATACATTTCCAGAAATGATACGTGCATTCGCTTTTCTCTCAATATCTTTCTCTGAAATCATGGTAGCAACCTCACTACCTAATTTAGTCACGAAATAACGTGGCGCACTAACTTTCGAGCCTACTACTGCTACAATTCGTTCTGCATTAAATTTACCGGTTAACAATAGCTCGCCAATAATCACTAAATCCTGCGCATTAACCGTCCAGGCAACTTCTCCTTTGTTTATGGGATCTACTTTATTTATTAAAGTCCCCACGTTTCCAGAAGGATGCGGGCCAGATACTTTATGTAACGAAATTCCAGATAAACCAGCTAAAGGAGAATTAGAATTTTTACCGACCGACACATGTATTTTGCCTTCAGTCAGTTTACCAAGAGCTGTAACAGCAGCTTGTAATTCAGCTTCCTTTCCTTGTAAGGTAAAATCTAAATCTGCTGCTAATGGCGCACTTGCGTATCCTGAAATAAAAATAGCCTTAGGCGTTTTATTTGGATTAGCAATCACATCGTATGGTCTTTGCTTCACAAATGGCCAACAACCCGAAGCTAGCAAATGTGCTTTCACAGATTCAGCATCTGCGGATTCAGCATTAAACTTGCCATTATCTTGGAAAGTTTGCGACTTATCTGCTTGAATTTTTATTTCTAAAATTTTACGTTTTGCACCACGAGAAATTTCTATAATCTCACCAGAAACCGGAGAAACAAACTTTACGTTTTCGTTAGATTTATCGTGAAAAACAGGTTCTCCCGCTTTTACTTTAGTACCAACTTTAGAAATTAATTTAGGAATAACGCCGTGGAAATCTTCAGGTCTTAATACAAAAAAGTTACTTAAAATCGCCTTTTCAGTCGTTTTTTCAGCTTCACCTTTAAGATTAATATCTAGACCTTTTTTAATGCGAATGTCGTTTGACATATTTTTTCTCTATTAGAATTAGTTGTCTAAAAATCGGTGCAAAAATACGAATAAATCCCAAATTAGTTCTTCAAATAAAGACTCACTCTTTTATTTATATTAATTCTAAATAACTAAAATTCAATAGGCATGAATTTTGATTATATTTACAAAAAATAGCTACATGACCTTTAAATTCTATTTCGTTTTATCATTTTTCATCCTTTACCTAAACGCTCAGGCACAAGTTGAAGAAGTAAATCCACCAGATTATATAAAAACCGTTACCTTCAAAGGCACTAATAGTGATTTAGGCGAATTACCCATCTTAAAATTAGGCGAAACCTTCTATTTAGAATTTGATGCACTTGTAGCTGACGAACCCGATTTTTATTACAAAATTGAACATTACGATTACGATTGGAAAGAGTCCGTTTTGGTAAGGACCGAATTTCTTTTAGGTGTAGATAATTTCAGAATTCAAGATTACCGCAATTCGTTCAACACCTACCAACTCTACTCCCATTACAGATTAGCAATTCCAAACGACCAAACAAAAGCTCTAAAAGTTTCAGGGAATTACGTGATTTCTATTTTTGACAGAGACGACCATTTGGTGTTTTCAAGAAAGCTAATGATTTATGAAGATATTGTCACTCCAGGTATTCGAATAAAACGTTCTAGAAACGTTAAAACTATTGACGAAGTGCAAACCGTAGATATCGAGATTTTGACCAACTCACAAATCAACAACCCGCAACAAACCATTAAAACATTAATCATTCAAAACAGAAATTTAAACACAGCACTTAAAAATATTAAGCCGCAATATACTTTAGGCAACAAACTCATTTACCGCTATATAGACAAAACTGCATTTCTGGGAGGCAATGAATATTTATTCTTCGAAAACAAAGATGTTCGGGCAGCTGCCACGGGCGTGCAATACATAGAGCTTAACGATATTTACCACAGCTATTTATTTACCGATGTGGCACGCGCAAATCAACCCTACACCTATAATCCGGACATCAACGGACAGTTTAAGATCACCGCCATAGACCGCGACGATGTTTCCATAGAAGCCGATTATACCGAAGTTCACTTTTCGCTCCAATATCCGGAACTCCTTAACGGTGAAAGTATTTATGTTTATGGAAATTATAATAATTACGCTTTAGAAGACACCAATAAAATGGTTTTTAACCCAAAACGAGGCATTTATGAAACCACCATCACATTAAAACAAGGATTTTACAATTACAAATATGTGGTTGTAAATGCAGATGGTACTTTAGACGAAGGACGTATAAGTGGCAACTTCTGGCAAACCGAAAACAACTATAAAGTCTTGGTCTATTACCGCGATTTGGGCGGACGATATGATAGGATTATCGGTTTCAACGAAGTTTCATCGATAAATATCACCAATTAGTCCCTATTTATCGTTTTTTTACACGCTAAAAATTTAAAATTGTTATTTTAGCAACGCAAACCCATTGTATATCAATCTTTAACATGGTCCAACAAGTCACAAAAGGCATAAAAATTTCGGTCGAAACCAATTTTGAAGGCTCGTTTTATAAAAACTATAAAATCCAGTACGCCTTTGGTTATACCGTAACCATAGAGAACCAAAGTAAAGACTCTGTGCAACTTTATGCGCGCCATTGGGAAATATTGGATGCTTTAAATAACATCGAAACCGTTTCGGGCGAAGGGGTTATAGGCAAAAAGCCAGTTCTTAAACCGGGAGATTCCCATACCTATACCTCTGGATGTTTATTAACATCGCCATTTGGTGCGATGCAAGGGCATTATAATATGGTGAATTTTACCACTACCAAAAAGTTCCAGGTTGCTATTCCAACTTTTAAGCTGAGTGCTCCTTTTGCTATAAATTAATTTTATTCCCTGTGTTATCCCAAACATTCCTGAGGAGCAAAACATATTTTGCTTAGAAAACAATAAATAAAGGTTGCCGAAGGGCTTATTCACTACTTTCAAATATTTAAGCTTTACCTTTTGCTATGCTCATCCTGAGCTTTATTGAACAGTTTCGGGGGTCTAAACGTGGAAGAAAACTTTTTGCCAGTATGGATTTTTTTAATAATTTTATCTAACATTCACAAAAAAATCTATATAAATTGCAAAAATCAAAAATCATCAATGAGATTGCACAAAGTATTGATTGTGGATACGACTGCTATTACAATCCTAAAACAGGACGAATTATAGAAATCCCAGACTTATCGACTATTTATGATCAAGAACTGTTCGAAGAAGCTTTTCAATCAGATTTAGAAACGATCGAAACCTATGAAGACGATTTTATAAAAATAGAACCTCTAGAAAGTTTTGAAGCGTTTAAGATTATGGAACGTTTTGTGGATCAATTACCCGAAAACACATTGAAGTCGAAACTGGAAACTGCACTGCAGAGAAAAAAACCTTTCCAAAATTTCAAGTATTTAGTGGACCATTCAGATTTTAGAGAATCATGGTTTAAATTCAAACAAAACGAACTTGAAAAAATAGTTGCAGATATATTGGAATGAAAACTTTTATTTAACAGATTCTCACGGTCGTACCTCCCTCAGAATGACGCCATATCATTAAACTCTTCGAATTGATTTAGCGCCTCAGACCAAGTCAAATATCGGTATTCAAGAAACCCACAAACCCCTAAACAAAAAAAAATAAAAAAACTTTTGAATAGCAAAAAACACTAATTTTGTGTAAAATTAATTTGCTTTTATACTACATTAATGCAAAAATACATTGTTGTTAATCAACCCGAAAAATGGAATTTTTCTGTGGAAAATATTACCGTTATTTCATCCCAAGATTACTTAACAAATCCAAAATTTTCTTTACTAAAAAAAGCCCGGGTTTTTAACCTTTGCAAAGAATACCACTACCAATCTAAAGGGTATTATGTATCTCTTTTAGCCGAAGCTAGAGGACATTTACCAATTCCAACGGTAAAAAACATTGTGGATTTAAAAGATTTAAAACTCATCAGAATTGTATCCGATGAATTTGATGGTACCATTCAAAAAGGTTTAAAAAACATAAAATCCCAAGAATTCATACTTAGTATTTATTTTGGTCAGAATGTGGCTCAAAAATATAAGGAACTCAGTAATTTATTTTACAAACATTTTCAAGTGCCGTTTTTTCGTGTAAAATTTAATTTCAACACCAAGTGGCACGTACAAAACGTTATGGTTATTTCAGAATCTGAAATCCCAACCGATCATTTAGAAAGTGTACAACAATTTGCCAACGAGTATTTTTCCAAAAAGAGATATGACACGCCAAAATTAACCAAAAGTGATTTTGATTTGGCAATATTGGTAAATCCAGACGATCCCGCGCCACCAAGCAATCCTAAGGCCTTAAAAAAGTTTATTGACATTGCTGAAAAAATGAATATCTATGCAGAAATTATTCATCCAAAAGATTTAACACGCCTATCATCGTTTGATGCCTTATTTATCAGGCAAAGCACCGAAGTAAATAACGAAGCCTACGCTTTTTCACGTAAAGCCCAACAGGAAGGTATCGCCATTATCGATTATCCAGATGCGATATTAAAGTGCTGCAATAAAGTATATATGGCGGAGGCTTTGGAAAACGCAAACATTAACACGCCAAAAACAGTAATTGTCCATAAGGATAATTTAAACGATGTATTGGTGCAAACAGGCTTGCCATGTGTTTTGAAAGCACCCGATTCTACATTTTCTTTCGGCGTAAAAAAAGCGAAAACAACTGAAGAGTTTTTCGAGTTGGCAAATACCATGTTAAAAGCATCAGATTTAATTATTGCACAAGAATTTTGTCCGTCCACTTACGATTGGCGTATTGGAATTATAGATGGCGAACCCTTTTTCGCCTGTAAATACTATATGGCAAAAGGCCATTGGCAAATCTACAACTGGAAAGCCAAAAAGAAAAACGAGCAAGATGGAGACGCAGATTGTTTACCTATTGAAGATGTTCCTAAAAGCGTCATGAATATGGCAATTAAAGCTGGGAAACTAATGGGCAAAGGTTTGCTGGGTATCGATATTAAAATGGTGGACAAAACACCTATGGTCATTGAAATTAACGACAACCCAAATATAGATTTTGGTGTTGAAGATTTATATTATGGCGATATGGTATATACTAAAATATTAACCGCTTTAAAAAATAGATTGAACTAATTATGGGCAAAAAATACCACCTTTTTGAAGTCTATGGCATTGAATTGGAATATATGTTAGTCAACACTTCCAACCTCAGCGTTATGCCTATTGTTGATGAATTGTTAACCGCAAAAAACGGCGCATTAACTTCTGATATCGATAACGGAACTATTGCTTGGAGCAATGAATTGGTAGCGCATGTTGTAGAATTAAAAACCAACGGCCCAACAAAAAACCTTAACGAACTTTCTGATGAATTTCATAAAAATATACTGGAAATAAATACCCTTTTAAAACCATTAAACGCATCTCTTTTAGCATCCGCATCACACCCAATAATGAATCCTTTAACCGATACGCAACTCTGGAAACACAGTTATAGCGAGGTGTATGCGTTGTACAATCGTATTTTCAATTGTAAAGGCCACGGGTGGAGCAACGTGCAAAGCACTCATATAAATCTACCGTTTTTTGATGATTCGGAATTTGAAAAACTGCATGCCGCTATTCGAATAATATTGCCCTTAATTCCTGCATTATGTGCTAGTTCTCCGATTTTAGAGGGAAAAAACACAGGTTTTAAAGACACCCGATTAAACTATTACAAAACCAACCAAAAGGAAGTGCCCGAATTAACGGGAATGGTAATTCCAGAACAAGTTTTTTCAAAAGCGGCTTATCAAAAGGAAATTTTTGAGCCTATTAAAAAAGCTATAAAACCTTATGATACCGATAATATTCTAGATCATTTATTCCTGAATTCCAGAGGTGCCATTGCTCGTTTTGATAGAAATGCCATAGAAATTAGGTTGGTTGATATTCAGGAATGCCCAAAAGCGGATATTGCAATTTGTGTCTTAATTATTGAAGCTGTTAGACTTCTTGTAAATAACCAAACGGCAGCATTGGAGACTCAAAAATCATTTTCAAAAGAATCGCTTTTTGATATTTTAAATGAGGGTCTTAAAGAAGGAGAATCTTCAACTATTTCAAATTTAGACTATTTAAATGTATTTGGTTTAAACCAAGAAACGACCGCACAAAATACCTGGAAGCACTTATTCAATCTTACAAAATCGAAAATTGATACATCCCATTTTGAAGCACTGGAAACTATTTTAGAACAAGGGACACTATCTACGAGAATCCTTAAAGCCATTCATAATGATTTCTCTGAAAATAACATCAAAAAGGTATATGGCAATTTAGCACATTGCTTAAACGACAATAAACTATTTACACCTTGAAACTTGTTTTAACCTGTGAGCATGCAGGGAATACCATCCCAAAAGCCTACAACAAATATTTCAAAAATTCTGAAGCAATTTTAGAAACCCATCGCGCTTTAGATTTAGGTGCTCTTGACCTTTTTAAAACACTAGAACCATTAGCGGATTTTAAGTTATATTCTGAAACCAGTAGATTACTTATAGAATTAAACAGGTCTCTACACCACCCAAATTTGTTTTCGGAGTTTACAAAGCAACTTTCAGAAGTAGAAAAAGGCATTCTAATCAACACCTATTATTTAGATTACAGAACTACAGTTGAAAATGCTATTCTCAATTTCATTTCCAACAATGAAACCGTTTTCCATTTGTCTGTACATTCATTTACACCAATTTTAGATGAAGTTGAAAGAAACTGTGAGATTGGATTATTATATGATTCTAGAGTAACTAAAGAAAAAGCAATTGCAAGAGCAATAAAAAAGGCCCTAAAAAGTATAAATCCAGATTTGAATGTACGTTACAACTATCCTTATCTAGGAAAAGCGGATGGATTTACGACACATTTACGTAAAAAATTCACAAAAAATTATATTGGGATTGAACTAGAAGTGAATCAAAAATTTGCGGATAACAATAGTATGGATGAAGGTTTAAAACAGACGTTGCTGCTTGCTTTGAAGGATGTGCTTAATTCAACTTCATATTAAAACAAACATTTAGTCACTCCATATTTATAACTATATTTGTGTACATATAAGAACAATAAAGTATATAATTATGAACACCATAGAAATCATTGATGCATACAACCATCTTTTAGAGCGTTTGCAAACGGATATTAAGGCTAGTAATTTTAAAATTCAATTTTTTTTAGATGAACTAAATTTGAAACGTAGTTTTTTCTATAAAAAATTAAAAGAAAAAAGATTTACGCCTGATGAACTTCGAATAATTTCAAAACATCTATATCCCGAAGAATTCGAAGAAGACAAAAAGGAAACTGAAATTATCAAACTCCTTTTAAAACAATCAAGACAAGATTATGCAAAAGGCAAATTCGAAGATTTTGAAACTGTAATGAAAGAAGCTAGAGCAAAATATGGCTTATAAAATTATAATTTCTGAACTTGCAAAAAAATCTTTAAATGAAAATTTAGACTATTTAGCAAATCGTTGGAATACTAAAGTAACTCAACAATTTTTGGATAAAGTCGATATTATTGTCAAACTCATATCCAACAATCCTGATTTGTTTATTGCTGTAGATTTTAATAATCATTCATATTATAAAGTTGTAATTACAAAACACGTTACTTTATATTATAGTGTTGATGAGAACTATATCAAACTAGAATTATTTTGGAATAATTATAAAAACCCAAAAGCATTAAAGCGCATACTATTAAGAGAGTAATTATATATTCCGCTCAAATCTAAAAATCCGCTCCCCTTGTTTCACATGAAAAAATTTGCAATTGGAGTAATGCACAAACTCATAAGGTAAATCATAATTAAAAGCAGCATCTTCAACAGTAAAAGCAGCATCACAATCTACATTTCCATAAGGCGAAATACGTCTGAGCCTATATTCTGAAGCTTTTTCAGTTTTATGCAATTCAAACCAAGCTCCAGCCGCAATACCTGAGAGCCATTGCGCATGTTCAGCTATATTATCAACATGTCGCGATTCTAAAGTCCCAATAAAATTTGGTTCATGTCCTTTAACCTTATCTAAAAAATAACGGACATTTTCACTTTTTTGAGAGCCTTTAAATTCTGAAATCTCTCCTTTTTCAGAAACCTCATAAATATAATTTTCAGTATCTGCCAACAATACGTTTCCAACAGTACTTGGTGTAAACCATTTCGAATTAACAAGCTTCTTTTTAATAGCTCCATCGGTTACCGAAGCAATCAAACTATCGGTCACAAAACGCGCACAATTGGAAGCATCTTTAATAAATGCTGCATATCTAATAAAATGTTTGTTTTGCATATTGGTAATATGCGCTCTGGCTTTTCCGTAGTCTATAGCATTACAAACCGAAGCCACCAATTTTCCTTCGCCATGTGTTAATTTGGAATGTGTGCCTAAAAATTCTAAAATAGCGTCAAGATTTGTGATCGTATCATCCCCATTATTTTTGGAATCTATTATGGCCTTCAAAGGAAAGTCCAATTCATTATCGGTATCTTTTCCACGAACGCGCCCCATTGGTTCGGGTGTAATGTAACGTCCAAAATCATGATATTCCAAAATCCCAGTAGATTTATCAATCAATACCAAAGCAGCATGACCCGCACGTAAATAATTCTTTTTTCCAATTCCAAAATAACGCATGTAGGGCGCATACCATTCGTCAGGAACCATAACTACAGTTCCAGGATATGCCATGGTTAAAATAATGCCCGTACTATCCATTGACTATTTGCGGAATATTGAATGTTTTTGAAGACACTTCTTCAGTTACCAGATTTTCATAACGCATATTTATGGGGACACCTTGTTTTTCAACTTGAGTAATGCTCGTTGTCTTTACAAATCCACGATCCATAATTACGCCATAATCAAAATTCTCTTCATCTTTAGTGCTATGGAACTCTAATAAAGTTTCAGCAGTTAAACCCTGAAAAGCTTCAAGATTTTCAAACCATTGTTCGCGTTCTCTTTTCATCCCTTCAGAATATAATGTTGATGACGACCAAATTCTGGAATCTAAAGGCAATTCAATAAAGTGCTTGTATTTACCGTCCCAAACCAATTCGTAGAATTTTAATGTGGTGTTCCAATCTGCAATTACGATGGTAAAAGGTTCAATATTTTCAAAATCATCGCTTTCAATAGTTTTGACTATATCTTCAGAAACCATAAAATCATTAGCCACAATACCTCGGCTTTTTCTATAACTTGATTGTCGTTCATGTTTTACAAAGCCTCCATTAAGCACACATACCACACGGTTTTTTTCACTTACACCAATCCAAGTGCCACCCATTTTATCTTTCGGAAATAAAACTTGGGTTTCACCAATGGTATAAAATTCTGGAGGTAAAGACACACGACTGGGCGCTTCATCTCTATTGGAAGTTAAAATAAAATCGTTTTTTCCCTGGGGAACAAGAGTTACGGTACACATAAAAACAGTAGTCTAATCTGATTGCGGCAACTTACAAAAAATAAATAAATTTTAACGTGATTTTAAGGAAAGTCGCTCCAACAAACTATTTAATTATTCGTAAATTTGTAGCCAATTCATTGAAAATATTTTAACAAAAATAAGCAAATCATGGGAAAAGGCTTTTTTAATGCACCTATTGCGGTTAACGAACCTGTTAAATCTTATGCACCTGGATCTCCAGAACGCGATGCAGTTCTTAAAACCTACAAGGAAATGTTCAATAGCACTATTGATGTGCCTCTATATATAAATGGTAAACATGTAGTAACTGGAACTACCAGAAAAATGTCTCCCCCACACGACCATAAACACATCGTTGGCACCTATCACTTAGCTGAACAATCTCATGTAGAAGATGCTATTGCAACTGCGTTGGAAGCAAGAAAAACATGGTCTCAAATACCATGGGAACAACGTGCTGCAATATTTTTAAAAGCTGCGGAACTCATTGCTGGCCCATACCGCGCTAAAATAAATGCTGCAACCATGATTGCACAATCCAAAACCATTCATCAGGCTGAAATTGATGCGGCTTGTGAGTTGATTGATTTTTTACGTTTTAATGTACAGTATATGGCAGATATTTACAACGAACAGCCCGAAAGCACAACTGATACATGGAACCGTATGGAGTATCGTCCGCTTGAAGGATTTACCTATGCGGTAACGCCTTTTAACTTTACGGCAATTGCTGGGAATTTACCAGCTTGTATGGCTTTAATGGGCAATGTTGTGGTGTGGAAACCTAGTGATAGTCAGGTATATTCTGCAAAAGTAATTATGGACGTGTTTGAAGAAGCTGGTGTACCTCCTGGGGTTATAAACGTAGTTTTTGGCGACCCTGAAATGATTACAAATACCGTTTTGGCGAGTCCAGATTTTTCAGGATTACACTTTACAGGCTCTACATTCATATTTAAAGAACTTTGGAAACAAATTGGAAATAACATTCATAATTACAAAACCTACCCAAGAATAGTTGGGGAAACTGGTGGAAAGGATTTTATTGTGGCGCATAAAACGGCAAACCCTAAACAAGTTGCTACCGCTATTGTCCGTGGTGCTTTTGAGTTTCAAGGCCAGAAATGTAGTGCTGCTTCGAGGGCTTATATTCCAAAAAGCATATGGAAGGATGTGAAGAATTTTGTTATTGAAGACATAAACTCTTTTAAAATGGGATCTCCAGAAGATATGGGCAATTTTATTACGGCCGTAATCCATGAAGGTTCTTTTGATAAATTGGCGACATATATTGACCAGGCCAAAAATGATGCTGATGCGGAAATTATTGTTGGCGGCAATTACGATAAAAGCAAAGGCTATTTTATTGAACCGACAGTTATCGTAACTAAAGACCCGAAATACACCACCATGTGTACAGAACTCTTTGGCCCAATAATTACGATTTATATATATGAAGATGACGCTTACGCGGAAACTTTAAAATTGGTTGACGAAACCAGCGAGTACGCATTAACGGGTGCTATTTTGGCAAAAGATAGATTTGCAATTACACAGGCTACTGAAGCATTACAAAATAGTGCAGGTAATTTTTACATCAACGATAAACCAACTGGTGCCGTAGTGGGGCAACAACCTTTTGGTGGCGCAAGAGCTTCTGGAACAAATGATAAAGCGGGAAGTGCGCAAAACTTATTGCGTTGGGTATCGCCTAGATTGATTAAAGAAACGTTTGTGACGCCTGTGGATTATCGGTATCCTTTTTTGGGGGAGTAAACAATCCACAAAACAAGCTCTCAAGGCATAACCAGGCAGAGAATAAAACTAAATTTTTTTTAATATCTTAATATCATCTTTCTAAAAAATTTAATCATGGTAAAAAAATACATTCTTGGGTTACTGTTCTTTCCTATCATCGCTTTTTCGCAACCTGGTACTGAAAGTGCTGTGCTTACAATAAATTCGACACTTACTCACCTAGGCTTTGGTGAGGCTACCGCTCATGCTGGAACTGCTGAATATAAAATATATTACGATAATATTGATGGAGTTTTAGACAAACCCATTTTTATTTTGGACGGTTTTGACCCTGGAGACTCCAGAGGTATTACAACATTATTCAATTCATTTAATAATGCAGGAACAGCAGATAACATTGTAGAAGAAGTTAGAGATGAGGGTTACGATTTAATAATTGTAAATTTTCCATCCTATACAAGTTCTACCGATGGTTCAACTCTAATTGATGGGGGAGCCGATTTTATACAGCGAAATGCTTTTTCTGTAATTGCATTGTTACAACTGATTAATGGCATGACGCCTACAACGAATGAAAATGTTGTGATTGGAGCAAGTATGGGTGGGCTTATAGCTAGATATGCTTTACGCTATATGGAACAAAATAATATGACTCATGACACACGACTGTATATTTCTTTCGACTCGCCACATCAGGGTGCAAATATTCCAATTAGCATACAATATTTATTTAATTATCTGGTAAACGGCCCTCTACCTCAAGCTGCATTTCAATCTGGCTTAGATAATTTAAATAGTGCAGCCGCAAAGCAAATGTTAGTCGATCATTATTTAGCTCATGTTGGTGGTGATGGTGTAACGCAAACAGGTTCTAATCTGCCAAAAGGAGCTCCTGATTTTAGAGACGCATTCCAGTCAGAATTAGACGCCATGGGTTTTCCACAAACCGTTCGTAATGTAGCCATGATAAATGGTAGTGGTCTAGGAGCAACTTCTGGGAGTCCTGGAGCCAATATTATTAATCATACATTTTTTATAGCGCCTGTATCAATTGCCGTTAATCTCAACTTTGCACCAGCTGCTACACAAACCAATATTGCTACCTCTATTAATTTTGGACTTGGTGGTTTTACAGCAAATGCAGAATCCCCATCATTTACAGATGGCGTGGATAGTGCGCCAGGAGGCACCACAGATTTAAGCTCACTTGATGGAGATGGGAGTAACCCGACTCTTAACGAATTTGTTGCTAATTTGAATGAAACAGCATATTGTTTTATTCCTACGGTGAGCAGTTTGGCTATGTCTTCGACTAACAATTGGTATGCGTTACCTGATAATACTACCCCTTTTGCTAACACATATATTCCAGATGTAAATGAAGGACATGTTATGGTTACCAATGGCAATGTGGCTTTTGCTTTGTCTGAAATAAGAGAAGAAAACTTAAGTAATACAGATTTCTTAGCGGAACAAAGAGTTAAACTCAGTCTAAACCCTATTGAGAAATCACTTGTTTTGTTAAATAGATCATCTCAAACACAGGCTAAAATTTCTATTGTCGATATAACCGGAAAGTTAGTATTTCAAAATAATACAGCGCTTCAAGAACACACAACCATTCCTTTAAGTTTATCCTCTGGAGTGTATATCCTTGATGTGAAAGCCGAAAATGTTTCATTATTAAAAACAAAATTAGTGGTGAAATAAAATTTTAATGAGCCCTATAGAAACATAAGTCTTATAATTGAGAAAACTATGAATTTACAAGAGAAACTGTCTTAGTTTTGACAGTCTCTCTTTTTTATTGAATATACATTTGAGTTTGTCAGAAAAATTATCGAAATTCGTTTGACTCTAGATAAAAAATATTGAAACGATTTTTTATCAGTGAAATATGAAACGAACTTCCTAAAAAATCAGTTAAAATTTTCCAATCATTTTCTTTTTCCGCGTTAAGGATTGCAGCGGCATCCTTTTTTAAAGAAAGGAGAGACAAACCTTTATTTAGAACTTTAATTTAACCGATAGCCACGTCCTTCGTCCTCGCTAAGACGCTTAAAAAAGATATAGCGGAAAGCCTGACCCTTGTGGTAACGCCCAACTTCTTTAAATAATTCCTAAAAAACCTGAATTACTAGAAACAGCACAACCCTATCTTTCAAGAAAGAGATTCCTTTTTCCAAAGGAATTTTGATAAATTTGAAAAACCTGTCCCCTTTTCTATTTTGGCAAACGTCTTACAGGTATAAACTTAAAAATATATAATTATGAAAGAATTTATGATGATTTTCTTAAAAGCAGATTACATGGAATTGGGACTTTCTCCTGAAGAATTACAGGAACGCATGGGCAAATGGTTTTCGTGGCACGACAAAATGACCAAAGCAGGAATTGTGAGCCATGGTAATGCGTTAACACCGCAAATTCGCCGTGTTGTTGGAAAAAACCGTACCGTTACCGATTTGACTGCTGCCGAAGTAAAGGAGATTATTGGCGGCTACTACGTTGTGGAGGCGAAAGATTTTGACACCGTACAAAAAATTGCGGAGGATTACCCAGATTATGATTTGGGAGGTATTGTTGAAATTCGTGAAATTATGGTATTCGACCAATAATGGAATCACAGCACATAGACCATCTTTTTCGTTACCATAGCGGAAAGATGGTTTCTGTTTTAACCCGGATTTTTGGACTGAAACATCTTGATATTATTGAAGATGCGGTTCAGGACACCTTTATTAAAGCAAGTTTAAGTTGGCGAACTGAACAACCCGACCATCCTGAAGCGTGGCTAACAAAAGCCGCAAAAAACAGGGTTCTCGATATTTTCAGGAAACTAAAAACAGCACAAAAACACCTTCCAAACATCAATCAAGGTACGCACAGTATTGCTATAAACGATTTGTTTTTGGATACTGAAATTGAGGACGCCCAACTGAGAATGATTTTTACGGCGTGCCACCCAAAACTAGATCCGAGAGACCGGATTTCGTTTGCCTTAAAAACGGTTTCTGGGTTTAGCATAAAGGAAATAGCTTCGGCGTTATTGACCAAAGAGGACACTGTAAAAAAACGTTTGTCCCGTGCTAGAAAGACAATTCAAAATTCAAACATTCAATTTAAAATTCCACAAGGGAAATCACTCGAACCCCGATTAGAGAGCGTTATGGAGGTGCTTTACCTCATCTTCAACGAGGGGTTTCATTCCAATAAAAAAGAAATTTTAATTCAAAAGGAATTGTGCGGCGAAGCGATTAGATTAACGCAAATACTTCTAAAGAATAAAGTAACCAGAACACCTGATGCGTATGCGCTTTGTGCATTAATGTGTTTTCATGCGTCACGAATTGAAAGCAAAACCAACTCTGAAAACGAACTACTGGATTTAAAACACCAAGACCGCAGTACATGGTATTTTCCTTTAATTAAATCAGGCCATACCATGATGCATAAAGCTGTGGAAACCGATGCCTTTTCTTGTTATCATTATGAAGCTGCTATTGCCAATGAACATTTAAAAGCACGAGCTTTTGAGGATACAGATTGGAAAAACATATTACATTGGTACCAATGCCTAAATGCGCTGCGACCCATGCCTTCCCACCTATTGACCATGGCAGTTATTTGCTTGCAGACCAAAGATTATAAACTTGCAATAAGCTACTTGAATCAACTTAAACCTGAGGATTTAGGTCAACGCTGTTATCTTTTTTATGGTGCAAAAGCCGATTATTACGTCGCCATCAATAATAAAAAAAGTGCTCTAGAACACATAGAACTTGCCCTAAAGCATGTGACCAATGATTTAGAAAAAAAGTATCTTCAAAATAAAAAATCTAAAATTATTAGTAAATTAAATTAGTTGCCGTTTCGTCTTTAAAATTTCCTTAGTTTTATGTTTTAATCCATCATGGAATAATTTTTGATATTTGTGTTGTCAAAAACAATACTGAAAAAGGATTAACGTTTAAACATTGCATGAAAAAGACATTACTTATTTTTCTAATGCTTCCCTTGTTAACAATAGGGCAAGCCAATAAATTTGTGAGGCAAGCCTTAAGGCTTTCAAACCCACAGGAACAAATAGAGCTCCTCAATCAGGCTCTTGAAATTGACTCAAAACACCTTGACGCACTATTTTACAGAGGGATTGCAAAATCTAACTTAGAAGATTATGACGGTGCGATTTTAGATTTCACCAAAATTATATTTTTTGAACCCGATGCCGATAGTTATTACAACAGAGGCAACTGTAAATTCAATTTAGGAGATTATGATGGTGCTTTATTTGACTATGAAAAAGCACTTGAGCTAGATCCTGATTTAATTGGTGCCTACTTTAATTTAGGAAATGCTAAATTTCATTTAGAAGATTATAAAGGTGCTATTGAAGATTTCACAAAAGTGATTCGGGTGTTCCCCCAAGACGTGAAGTCTTATACACAAAGAGCTTTAGCGCATATGGAACTTAAAAACTATAAGGAAGCATTCAAAGATTTTGGTGCTTGTATTTTGATACGCCCTGATAGTGAATCTTATTATAACCGTGGTATTTCGCTGTTAGAAATTAATTACTATAAAGAGGCAAAAGTTGATTTTTTAAAAGCTATTGAACTAAATAGAAACAATAGTCCAGCTTATTTTTATTTAGGTGTAAGTCAGTTTTTATTGGGAGAATTCGCAGGAAGTATCAAGAGTTTAACAATTTCCACCGATATAGATGACATGGATTATGATGCGCATATGGGCTTAGCCATGGCATACCATTACGCAAATGATTATAAAAACGCAAAAGCTAAATTTGAAAAAGCTAAAAACATTCTTGCGATAAGCTCTAACGCTAAAGGCATCCATCTATTTAAAGACACTTACTGGTATGTCAACGAAAAGCAATTATTTACGGATATGTTTAAAAAGTTAAGTGCTCTTTAATAACATTTTTCTAAAAAAACCGCCTCCAAACCGCAAAAATCTTCTTAAAATTTAGCCTGAAAAGCAGTTGTTTTGTATCTTTAGATTGCGCACGCTAGTGCTTGAGCAGTTGTTAGATTAATTTAGATGCTCTTTTCCAAAAGAAAGAAACATTCTAGAATTCTTGTTGCTATGAACAAACCAGCTTTTACATATACTCTCATTATTATTTTTTTGATTTTTCCAGTAATTTCTTTTGGACAATCTAAAAAACTAGTTAGAAAAGGGAAAAGACTTGCTGACCCAAACCAGCGGATGACACACTTTACAAAAGCTATTGCATTAGATTCTGAAAATTTAGACGCCTATTTTTACAGAGGTTTAGCCAGAGCAAATTTAGAAGACCATTGGGGTGCTATTTTAGATTTTACTACAATAATTGTTAAAAAACCAGACGCTGACTCCTATTACAATCGAGGCAGCTCAAAATTTATTTTAGGCGATTATAAAGGAGCATACCATGACTATGCAATGGCAATTAGGCTTGATCGTGATTTTTTTCAAGCTTACTTCGACCTGGGAATCACTCTAATTAATTTAGAAAAATATGCTGAGGCATTACAATCATTTCTATTTCTAGCCAACCATTTTCCTAACGATGCGGAAATACAAAATCAAATAGGCTTAACACTTATGGAACTTAAACACTTTAAGTTGGCACTTTTGTTTTTCAACAAAAGCATAAAATTAAACAGAAGTAGCAATACATTTTACAATAGAGGAATGGCCTATTTGGAGATGAAACAGTTTAAAAAAGCATTGACCGATTTTGATAAGGCGATAAGTATAGACAAAACTAATGACGCTGCTCACTTTTATCATGGAATCGCACAACTGTTTTCCAGAAATTACGCAAAGGCTGCTGCAAGTTTTGAAAACACACTTTCTTTTAACGCTTTAGACCATGAAGCTTTGGTTGGTTTATCAATTGCATACTATCACACCAATAAATACGATAAAGCAAAACAATACTTTAGAAAAGCAAAAAACATCTTATGGTCTGAAAGCAACTATCCTATTGATGATGTTTCACTTTTTAATAATACCTCTTGGAATCTTGATCAAAGTAATATAATTCAAGCCTACTTTAATAAGTTAAACACACTCTAAATGAAGTAACCTTATCTTGAAAACTTCATCGGCAAATGCACCAATTTTTTAGTTTCAAAAAAATCTTCTTTATAAAAATCGGTTAGGTTATAAATTGATGCTGTTTTATATCCTTTAAGCTCTTCTGATAAATCGCCACCTTTTAGATATAAGATTCCATTTCTTAAATCGTGATTTTGCTTTTTGGCAATTTTACCTTTTGTCCAATGCACAAAGGTTGGCATTGCTGCAACGGCGCGACTTACTATAAAATCATAAGTCTCTTTGATTTCCTCAACTCGGGTATGTGTTGTTTTAACATTAGCAAGCCCTAAACCTTCGGCAACTTCATTAACCACTTTCAGTTTTTTGGCAATACTATCTACCAGATGAAACGAACATTCAGGAAACATAATTGCCAATGGAATCCCCGGAAAGCCACCTCCTGTTCCAACATCCATAATTTTACTTCCATCTTTAAACGAAACAGCTTTGGATATTGCTAAAGAATGCAATACATGGCGTAAATACAATTCGTCTATATCCTTGCGAGACACCACATTTATTTTCAAATTCCAATCCTTATAAAGCGTTTCTAACTGTTCAAATTTATGAATTTGGTCTTCGGTAAGGTTAGGGAAATACTTTAAAATGAGCTGCATAAATGTTAAATTTTCAACAAAAATATACTTTTCAAACACATAATTTTACAAAAAAATGGTATTACTTCAATTGGTTTATACCTATCTTTGCCGCAGGTATGATCAACTTTATATTAATCATATTAAATTAATAGCATGAGTAAACAAGCACTTTCATTTTCACGAAAAGATCCTGCGAAATTCTTCAAGACACTTAACAAACGTGTAAACAACTATTTTAAAGAGAATAACATAAAGCGTACTGGAAACTGGAAATTATACATCAAAACAGTCGTGATGTTTTCATTATTACTGGTACCTGCAATTTTAATTCTAACCATTAAAGACTTGCCAGGTTGGGCGCAAATTTTAGGGATGGTGGTTGTTGGCATTGGTATGGCAGGTGTTGGGATGAACGTCATGCACGACGCAAACCATGGCTCTTTTTCAAGTAAAAAATGGGTTAACAAATTAATGGGAAGTAGTATTTACATTTTAGCTGGAAACGACTATAACTGGAAAGTTCAACACAATGTATTACACCACACATATACAAATATTCAAGGGCACGACGAGGATATTGATGCCGGTAGAATTATTAGATTTTCAAAACACGCAAAATGGTACAGTTTTCATAAATACCAGAGATTTTACGCATTCTTCCTATACGGGCTTTTAACCGCAAATTGGGCCATAACAACAGATTTTATACAAACTTACAATTATCTTAAAAGAAAATTGGCTTACGGTAAATTACCTCATCCAGCTACACAATGGACAAAGCTTATCATTGGTAAAATCGTGTATTATTCGTTATGGGTGGTACTTCCATTATCATTAGGTTTTGCGTGGTGGCAAGTTTTAATTGGTTTTATAGTGATGCATTATACTGCTGGAATCATTTTAAGTGTGATATTCCAATTAGCACACGTCATGCCTAATACAGAAATGCCTTTACCGGATAAAGAAGGTAATATAAAAAATACTTGGGCAATCCACCAATTATTTACAACCTCTAATTTTTCTCCTAAAAGTTGGCTGGTTGGCTTTTATACTGGCGGATTAAACAGACAGGTAGAACACCATTTGTTTGCAAATATTAGCCATGTTCATTACAGAAAAATAGCTAAAATTGTTAAAGAAACTGCTCAAGAATTCAGTTTACCATATAACGAATACCAGTCGTTTTGGGAAGCTGTTGCCGAACACTACAACCAATTAAAAGTACTGGGACAAAAACCTAGTTTAGCCTAAACTAACATTTACCGATCATATAAAAACTACAATGCAATTACTATCAGATAGAATTTTAAACATGTCCACATCTGCCACATTAGCGATGGGAGCAAAAGCAAGAGAATTAAGAGAAGAAGGCAAAGACATTATAGGTTTAAGCCTTGGAGAACCAGATTTTGACACACCTGATTTTGTGAGAGAAGCTGCTATTCAAGCTATAAATGATGGCTATAACTCTTACACACCAGTTGATGGTTATGGAGAGTTAAAACAAGCTGTTATCAAAAAGTTTAAGCGTGATAATAATTTAACGTATTCACCGTCTCAAATTGTAGTATCTACCGGTGCTAAACAATGTTTGGCTAATGTTGCCGGAGTGATGTTGAATGAAGGCGACGAAGTTATTTTACCTTGTCCGTATTGGGTAAGTTATGCCGATATTGTCAAGCTATATGACGGTGTTCCAGTTGAAGTTGAAACTTCTATTGATACCGATTTTAAAATGACTGCTGAGCAATTAGAGGCTGCTATTACACCAAAGACCAAAATGATGTGGTTTAGTTCACCATGTAACCCAAGTGGTTCTGTTTACAGCAAAGAAGAATTAAAAGCCTTGGTTGCTGTTTTGGTAAAACACCCGAACATTTATGTGGTTTCTGATGAAATTTATGAGCATATCAATTACGGCCAAGGACACGCAAGTATTGCTGAATTTGATGAAATGTATGAGAGAACCATTACAGTAAACGGGGTGTCTAAAGCATTTGCAATGACGGGATGGCGTATTGGATTTATTGGTGCTCCAGAAAAAATTGCAAGAGCTTGTAATAAATTACAGGGACAAATGACAAGTGGTGCTAACTGTATCGCGCAACGTGCCGTAATTACTGCATTAAACGAACCACCATCGAGGGTACAATACATGATTGACGAGTTTAAAGTACGTCGTGATTTGATACTAGATTTAGTAAGTGGCATTGAAGGCTTTAAATCGAATACACCAGATGGTGCTTTTTATATTTTTCCTGATGTTACCCATTTCTTCGGAAAAACATTAAGAGGACAAAAAATAAATAATGCTACGGACTTTTCTTTGTATTTATTAAGTGAAGCTTTAGTAGCAACTGTTACAGGAGATGCTTTTGGAAACCCTAATTGTATTAGAATTTCTTATGCTGCGTCTCAAGACCAAATTATTGAGGCTATAAAACGCATTAAGGAAGTGGTTAGTTAAAATAACTGTTTTTAGGATAGTGTCGGTACTAATAACATATCCAGACCTTTCAGGTTTTAAAACCTGAAAGGTCTTTTTGTTTAACCAACTTCCAAAATCTGATTCCAAAACTCGCTATAAAAATTTTCATTCTGCATTAATTGGTGGTGGTTTCCCGATACTAAAGAAGCACCATTCTCAATAACATAAATTCTATCTGCAATGTGTTTTAATGAATGAAGTCTATGTGAAATAAATATAATGCTCATTTCAGTTTTCAGTTTGTTCAGCAAATTAACAACAAACTGTTCTGTATTTCTATCCATTGCAGAAGTAAATTCATCTAACAGCAACAATTGCGGCCTTTTATAAAGCACACGCATTAGTGCTAATAATTGTTTCTGCCCTCCAGATAAATTAACGCCTTCTTCCCCTAAAATAGTTCCATAACCTTGAGGTAGCGTATCAATAAACTTTTCGAAACCATAATCTTGACAAAACTTAATAATATTTTCTGGTTTGTCTTCTTTTCCTAAAACTATATTATCTACTAGATTCCCATTAAATATAGTGATATCCTGAGGCACTACTCCAATAATATTTCGCCAATCTTTTGTATTAATATCTTGTAAATGACTTTTAGTGTTAATACTAATTTCTCCACTTTCAAAAGTATAAAACTTTTGAATAATTTGACCTAAAGTGCTTTTACCACAACCACTTTCTCCAACTATGGCAATACATTCATTTTTTTGAACTTTTAAATTTATAGATTTCAACAACTGGCTACGTCCAGCAAAACGAAACGATAAATTTGCAATATTTAAGGATGTAAAATCTTCAATACGTTCAGTTCCTATAGATTCTTTTTCTATAGATGCAAATTCATACATTCTATTAAAAGCTACTTTGGCTTCACTAATTGGTATTGATATTAACGCTAAACTTGCAACCGACGGCAGCAAACTTCCTGCAATACCTAAAACAGCCATAAGTTCGCCTAATTGCATTGCGTCATGATAAACCTGAACACTAGTATAAAGTAAAATTCCAATCAAAAAAAGCACACTAAAAACTCCAGAAAAAACAGAAAGTCTAATATTGAGTTTCCCGAGGTTAAATACACTATTCTGGTAATTACCATAAATTAGCTGATTTATAGTTTTAAAAACACTTTGCCTGTTATTGTTTTTTATAGTGGCAATGCCTTGCATAGAGGTAATATAGTTGCTTTCGTTAAGCGCATAATTTTGCATCACTTCTTTTTGGATAACTTTAATAGGGGTATTAAAACTATAAACTAAGAAAAAATAAAAAGGCAAACTAACCAAAGCTATTACACCTGTTTGCCAAGAATAGTAAAATAAAAATATTAATGATATTATAGTTACCAAAATATTTATGATTACGCTACTTACCACCATACTTATAACCCCTTGCACACGTTGCGTATCGTTTAACCTTGCAACTAATTCTCCTATTTTTCGGGTATCAAAAAATAGTTTTGGCAAGTTTAATAATGCTGTGTAAAAATTATCAATAATTCTATTATTAAAATCTTTGGATTGCCGTATTAAAAAATAACTTCTTACTGAGCTAAATAGCACTTTTACTAAAAGTAAAAACGAAACTAAAACTATTCCAGTAATAAGCTTATTAAAATCTTTAGAGGGTAGAATATCATCTATTAACTTTTGCGAAAAAACAGCCATTGCCATTCCTAAAAGCGCAATAGCAATACCTAGCAACACACTAAATGCTAATAATTTATAATCTTCTTTTAGCAAATTTACAAACCATTTCTTTTTATTAGACTTTAAAGTTTGGTCCTTTATAAAATCTTTGTTTGGAGTTAAAGTCAAGCAGGTCTTTGATTTCCAAATGGCTTCTAATTCACTTTTTGTATAGTAGATAATTCCTTTAGATGGATCTCCAATAGTAAATTTGTTATTTTTAAAACCATAACACACTAAATAATGTTGTAAACGTTCGTCTATAACTACATGAATAATAAGAGGTGCTTTATGTTCCATTAAATCTTGAATACCTGCTTCATTGCCTTGTGCAGCAAACCCCAAATTATTAGCGGCTTGATATAAGCCTAAAAGTGTTGTGCCCTGTTTTGTTGTTCCACTTAATTCTCTAAGTTTTTCTAAGGAGTTTGAACCTTCGTAGAATTTAATCACGGATAATAAACATGCTACACCACAATCACTTTGGTCGTGTTGTAATACAAATGTTTTCTCTAGTTGTTTTTGAGAAAGATTAGTTTGGGAATTACGTTTCATAAATAATGTGATGCCGCAGCTGATTCTAAATAACTAGTTGCTCTTTTTAATAAGGTTAATAATAGTTTCAGCTTTTAGTTGTCCTTTATGTTTTTTAATAAGCTCTTGTTTACTATTATAAATTAGAACATAAGGAATAGATGTAGCATCAAATCGACGAGAAAAACTATGAGTTGTATCATTTAAAAATATAATATTTTGTGTGTTTAATAAATTGTATTTTTTAGCAAATGTTTCAATAATCTTAGCCTCTTCAGTAGAAACAAAAAGTAATTGAACGTCTTTAAATTCATCTAAAGACGCATTAATACTCTGCGCTTCGTGTTGGCAATAATCACACTCGGTATTAAAATATATAAAAACTGTTGGTGTATCTGAGGGTAAGTCTGCATTCGAAAAATTTTCATTTTCCAAAGTTTTAAAATTAAAATTAGGAATTGTTTGTAATGTGTTTTCAACATCAGACTTATATTTCATTTTGGTAATTACACCATATACTAAATAGGATGTAAGCCCTAGAACTAAAATTAGGACTGAAATTTTTATTGTTTTTCTCATAATTACTCTTCCTGTGAAAACAGGAATCTATCTTAACTCATATTTAGTGTAAAAAACATAACAGTTACAACCCAAATAACCAAACCAACACCATAGCTGCTCGCTACAATAGTTAGCCCCTTATCTGTATTTTCATTGAATGCTTTACCCAATAAGTAAGCGAGTATTACCCAATAGGCGAACTCAAATAAATTAAGCACTTGTAAAGGGTAAACAAACCAAGGTTGTAAATTATCATAGCCTGTAATATTTATCGCAGACAGGGGATAGAAAGACTGTAAATCTTCTAAAGTGTAATCTTGTTGAAATACATAAAACCAAGTGGTTTTAAAAACTATAACCAATAGAAACACAAATTCTGCTTTTACAACAATATTGAATAAGCTTTTATACTTTATGTCTTTGTTAAAAAAAAAGGAACCTGCATCCAAGATTGCTGCTATCACACTTAATTTCAATAAGAGCAACAAGGGTATAGTTAAATACCCTAACCACTTCCAAGTGTTTCTTATTTCTATTATTTCCAGTACTTCCTTAGAAGTTAAATACTCATAAGCTGAAATTTCTATCAAACCATCAATGTTGAGTATTGCTTTAGACATGATACTGAACAATATGGACAAAATAACAAGTATAAAAAACTGAAAAAAAATATTTTTAAAATGAAGATTATTCAATAATTGGATCTAATATAATTAATAAGACGTAAAAATTCAGTTGTATTTTACGTCTTATAATAATTAACAATTAATTTAGTTTGTAGAGCTTTTTTTACTAAAAGACATTAAAAACATTCCTATAATTATTAAAAGATGCATTACTACATCAAATTTTTTATAAAAATTAGAAATAGATATTTTTTCATCTAAATTAAATCTAGCAATTAAAAGACCTAGTAGCAAAAAGCCAATTAACTGTAATATAATTTTTCCTTTGTAACTCATAATAAAATTATTAGTTTGTACCTGAAACTTATAAACGATAGTTCTCTACTTCACCTTGATAAATAGATTTCTTTTCTGAAGAAAGCATATAGGCACAATGTCCTAAAGACCCACCTACACCAAATGCACTAATCATCATCCCGCCCCAAGCTAAAGACCCCACTCCTGCTGTTGTTGTAGTGATTGCTATTCCTAATCCAACCAAACCAATAGTACCAGCAATACAACTCCAATCTCCACCTTCTACATCTTCCATCTGTTTTAAACCCAATGTTTTCATAAAATTAAAATTTTTAAATTAAATGTCTACTCTTTTTTTAGGATTTTCGACATATTCCTTATTTATTTTACAAATCAACGGCTTTTTTTAACGTGTTCATTGTGGTTTTTCCACATATTTGTAAGAAATAAAACAATTAAAAAAAAAAAAAACCTACATTTGAACAACCGTAATAATTGAACTTAATGCCTACAAACAGAATAAACCTACTTATTATTGAAGATTGTCCTTTTACTTGCCAAGGTTACAAACACCTTTTAGAAAACAGCTTAAGCACGCCGCTACACATCACTTTTGCCAATAATTGTGATACCGCTGTACAACATATAAAATCTAAAACGTATGAATTAATAGTGCTGGATTTACAACTCCCTATTTCTAAAAACGAACACTATTTGTGCGGCGAAGATTTAGGACTTTTAATACGTAACACACAAAAGGACACCAAAATAATTGTATCAACTAATATCTCTGAAGGATTTAGAATTAACAGTATTATAGATGAATTAAACCCAGAAGGATTTATTATTAAAGCTAAATCAGATCCAAAAGATTTAAAGAAAGTAATAGAACTCGTACTAGAAGGTCATAAATATTTTTGTAAATCTGTAGAGGAATATACCCAACACACCTCTAAAAATATTACCATAGATGATTTCGATAGGCAGATTTTATACCATTTGTCTATGGGTGTAAAAACTAAAGACCTTTGCAAGCACATCACCTTATCCCATCGTACTATAGAGGTTAGAAAAGCAAAACTAAAATCGCTTTTAAATATTAATAATGCTAAACATTTTAGTCTTGTAAAAGAAGCTAAGAAATTGGGATTTATATAAGCACTAAACTAGAAATAAAAAAGAGAGCGTACACACTATAGAAATCACTTAATTTTACTAAATTAGGTCAACAATATACCCGTTATGGACATACAAGCTGAAAAAATTGAATTGGTTAAATTACTACTTGAAACCCAAAAAGAGTCTGTAATTAACAAAATTAAGCTGCTTCTTAAAAGTGAAAATGAAGATTTTGATGTTACAGAAGCTCAAAAGGAAGAACTAGATAATAGATTAGCTAGAATGGAAAAAGGAGATACTAAGTTTTATTCTTGGGAACGAGTTGAGCAAAATCTGAAACAAGCTTTATGACTTATACTGTTCTAGTTTCTGTGATGAAAGTATATTTTGATAAATCCTAAAAATTGAAGCGACAGATTATAAAGATTATCTATTCCTCCAGAAAAAAGGTGTAAACAAAACCAATACCGTAAACAATTCCAAACGCCCAATAAGCATTAAAAAAGAAGCCCACCATTTGGCTAAAGGCGGTAATGCGGCATAATTATTAACTGGTCCAAAATCGCCAAGTGCCGGCCCTACATTTCCTAAACTGGAAGCCGACAAACCAATAGCCGATTCAAAATCTATTTGAAAGGTCGCGAACACCAATGCGCCGATAATAAACGATAGCATGTACAAAATAAAAAAGGCTAAAATATTAAAAACGATATCACCCGAAATGGCTTTCATATTGTAACGTACTGGCAATATGGCACTTGGATGCAGAGAGCGCTTAAATTCCAAGAATCCATTCTTTATCAAAATTAAATGTCTTACCACTTTAACACCTCCAGATGTACTGCCCGCAGACCCTCCTAAAAACATCAATCCAAAAAACAATACTACCAAAAACGGTGTCCATAGGGTATAATCGGCAGTTACAAATCCCGTGGTGGTTATAATTGCCAATACCTGGAACAAGGCATGCCTTAAAGCACTTTCTCCCTCCCCCCAAACCATCGGATGTACTATGGATGATGCTGATACATCTGCTCTAAAATAGATTAAAAGTGCCGCTATTACAGTAAAAATGGCTATAAACTTAAAGTACAATTTAAACTCTTCATCCTGAATTACCTTTTGAACTTTACCTTTAAATGCAAAGTAGCTCAACACAAAATTGGCTCCCGCTAAAAACATAAATACAATGATGATATATTGAATTATTGGTTGCCCGTTCCAATAGGCGACACTTGCGTTTTTTGTAGAAAAGCCACCTGTTGAAAGTGTACACATAGCATGATTAACAGCATCGAAAAACGACATACCAGCAACTTGTAATAAAATAGTTTCGGCGGCGGTATATCCAAAATAAATAAGCCATAATCGCTTTGCGGTATCTGTAATTCTAGGGTGTAATTTATCGGCACTTGGCCCTGGGGCTTCGGCAGCAAATAATTCCATGCCCCCAATTCCCAATAATGGTAAAATGGCAATAGCGAGAACGATAATACCCATACCTCCTATCCAATGGGTTAAACTGCGCCAAAACAAAACACCTTCTGGCATCGCTTCAATATCATTTAATATAGAGGCTCCTGTTGTGGTATAGCCTGACATGGTTTCGAAAAACGCATTTGTGAAGTTAGGAATTGCCCCGGTAAACAAATACGGAACAGTACCTGAAAGCGTCATGATAACCCAACCAAAGGCTACAACTGCATAACCTTCTCGCCTATTCATTTCCTTTCTATGTTTTAATGAAGATAGCATGGAAATAGCACCTAAAACCAATACTAAAAGACCGGAAAAAACTAAATTTAAGGTAACACCATCGTCGTAAATAAAACTTATGAGCGCAGAGATGAGCATAAACCCACCATTGAACAATAACAGTAAACCGAAAAAGTGGACAATAATTCTGTAATTTAGTTTCACGCAGGTTTATATTAGGCTAATAGAAAAAACTTTCGACTTTTTTAATAGAGGTTGGCAGACAACAAACAACAACTCTATCTCCAGTTATAATTTTAAAATCACCAAGGGCAAGCATGCCTTTTCCATGTCTAATAACACCACCAATAATTGCGGTAAGCGGGAAATCTATGTCTTTAATGACTTTATCACAAATCTTAGATTTTGGCTTCACAATAAACTCTAAAAGTTCAGCATCCATACTGCTTAATTTTGTCATCGCAACTACATCTCCTTTTCTAATATACCTAAAGATACTATTGGCAGCTAACAGTTTTTTATTAATTAATGTATCAATTCCTATGGAATGCGAAAGCTCAAAATAATCCATGTTTTCTACTAGAGCAATGGTTTTTTTAACGCCTCTATTTTTTGCAACTAGGCTAGAAATAATATTAGTTTCAGAATTTCCGGTAACCGCAATAAAAGCATCCATTTCGGTAATGTTTTCTTCTTCCAATAGTTCAACATTTCGTCCGTCCCCATTAATTATTAACGTATTAGGCAAACGATCTGCCAATTCAAAAGCACGTTCTTTATCATTTTCAACCAACTTGACATTAAACCTTCCGTTTACTTTTGTTAAACCCTTTGCCGTTTTTCTTCCTATTCTTCCGCCTCCAAGAATCATTACATTTTTAATTTCAGTTTTAAAAAGTCCTGCCAATTTACACAACTCTTCGTCGCCACCTTTAGAGGTTATAAAAACAACATGATCGCCTTCGGAAAGCATCGTATCTCCTCTAGGAATGGTTGTTAAGTGCGAACCAAAACGCTGAATGGCAATGGGTACAAAATGCACATCTGGAAACATTTGAGCCGCATCCTTTACAGTTTTCCCTATAATTTGAGCTGGTTCTGTAAGGTTTAACCCCAACATGGTTAATGCGCCATTTTCAAATTCATAGGTGTCATTAAAAACAGATTGATTCAATAAAAGTTCAATTTCTTGGGCTGCCAATTGTTCTGGCGAAATCATTTCGTCAATGCCAAATTTGGTAAACCCTCCTTTGTTTTTAAAATCAATAAATTCGGTATTAGAAATTCTTGCAATGGTTTTATTTGCTCCAAGTTGATTGGCCAATACGCAAGCTGTAATGTTAGTAGATTGAGACGATGTTACTGCAATAAACAATTCGGCAGTACTTATTTTTGCTTCAGTCAATATTCTAATGGAGGTTGCATCTCCTTTTAAAACCTTTATGTCTAAATGAGAATCGGCATATACTAGACTATCTTTATTGGGATCAATTAAAGTGATTTCCTGAGATTCGTAGGACAATAATTTAGCCAAATGAAATCCAACTTCACCGGCTCCAGCAATTATTATTTTCATTATTAAATATTCATAAAAAGAAGTACAAAGATACTATAAAATAAATATCAAGACGCTAAATTGTATGATTATGATGGCCTTCTAGTTAGATACAGCCTTTCTAGGTAGAAATAATATAAATATGTAGATTTGCCAAAAAAACAGCAATTTGTCTAAAATTAAACCTTACAAGGATAGCGACTTAAGTAAAAAAGAACAGGTTTCTAAAATGTTTGATACCATTTCTGGAGATTATGATAATTTAAACCGCGTTATTTCTTTTGGAATAGATGTTAAATGGCGAAAAAAAGTTGTAAAACTAGTTAAAGCGCAGCAACCAAAAGCTGTTTTGGATATTGCTACCGGAACAGGGGATTTAGCGATTGCAATGGCTGATACTAATGCTGAAAAAATTATCGGTTTAGATATTAGTAGTGGCATGCTTGAAGTTGGAAAACAGAAAATTGATAAAAAAGGATTATCCGCTAGAATCGAAATGGTTTTGGGTGATTCTGAAAACATGCCTTTTGAAGACAACACCTTTGACGCTATTACAGTAGCCTTCGGCGTAAGAAATTTTGAAACATTAAAAAAGGGTTTAAAAGAAATTTTAAGAGTATTAAAACCAGGTGGCGTTTTTGTAATATTAGAAACTTCTATCCCCACAAAAACACCTTATAAACAAGGCTATAAGTTTTACACCAAAAATATTTTACCGTTAATAGGGCGTGTGTTTTCTAAAGATAGAAGTGCGTACAAATATTTATGTGAATCTGCATCTGTTTTTCCATATGGTGAAGCATTGAACAATATTTTACGCGAAATTGGGTTTATTAATGTTGAAGATTTTCCGCAAACATTTGGTGTAGCAACAATCTATAAATCGTCAAAATAATTATGAAGCATCTTATAGTTACTCTATTACTCTTAATTACTTTTCAAACGGCGCAAGCACAACTATTTAAAAAGGAAAAAATAACTTATGATGCCAACCAAGGTAGGGGCACAACCGATTATAAATTATTGCGTTGGGGCTATTTTCTAGGCATTAATAGTTACGATTTCAATTTTGATTACAATGAAGATTTACCTGATATACAAGTCATACGCAGCCCAGGGTTTAGTGTTGGACTGATAGGAAACTTAAGGGTTAACAGCTTTTTAGATTTACGTTTTGAACCAGGTTTATTTATCACTACCAGAGAATTATATTATAAACAGCAATATTTTCAAGGTGTGGCATTTAAAGCATCTGATTTAATACGCGAAGTAAAATCTACATATATACACCTGCCTTTTTTACTTAAAGTATCGACAAAAAGGATAAATAATTTCAAACCCTTTATAGTTGGGGGCTTTTCTACGGCGTTAAATTTATCAAGTAACGAAAACAATCCAGACGATAATAGTAAGGGACAATTTAGAACCACCAAAAGCCCACTATTTTACGAACTTGGGTTTGGAATCGATTTCTACTTCTATAATTTTAAATTCACACCTTCAATTCGAGGTTTATTTGGTATTAGCGATGAACTTGTTAGGGACAACGATCCTAATAGCCCATGGACAAGTAACATTACCAACATGAAAACAAGAGGTGTGTTTATCAATTTTACGTTTCAGTAGGTTTCTAAATTATTGCTTAACAATCACAAAATTCAGAAAAACCTCAGAGGATGCTCCCGTTTGATTTAACCAAACCGAATAACTCCCAGAAGGCAATGCGCCAGTAAACCCTTGAGCACCATTTAATGCCCCCATATCGGCTAAAATATCATTCCCCCTGTTTGGCAAACCATAGATAAGTCCGCCTAATAAATCACTTGCTTCGGTATTCGCCCTATCTTTTGGGAATGTACCTCCGTTTGCAATACCAATAAAACCAGCATCATCAGAAGATTGATAATCATCTACAACAATTTGGGTCAGCTCATGTCCAGATGGCACAGAAAACGTAAAATAATCTACGTCGCTAGAAGATTGATTTGCGTTAATTGTGTTTTGCCCCACAACAAAGGCAAGCGATGTTGGCGAAGTATTATCACTAGATAAATCGCCACTTAAATCTTCGTTATAATCAAAACTTAGTTTTGGTTGTTCGATAGTGTCATCATCGTTACCACAGGAGGTTATAAAACTTAAGGCCAATACTAAAAAAAAGATCTTTTTCATTTTGTTTTTTTTGGGGTTAACAAATTTACATTTGTGGAAAGCAATTAATTATTACGAAAATAACGTATAAAAACTTTGCAAATTGCAACCCGCCTTTTCAAAATATTTTCTTAAGAATCTATAAAGATCTTCTAAATTCACTTAATAGAATAGATGTTGCAGTAGCCACATTCAAACTTTCAGTAGCTTTTAAATCCCCAAATCTTGGAATTGCAATACGATGGGATACTTCATTTTCAACAGCTTTAGAAATACCATTGGCTTCATTGCCCATTACCAAAATTCCTTTTTCGGGCAATTGTGCTTTATACACGTTTTTTCCGTCCATAAAAGCCCCAAAAACTGGCAATTCAGTTGTGTTCAAAACCAAATCTAAATCCATATAACTAATAGTCACTCTCGCTATAGAACCCATTGTGGCTTGCACTACTTTTGGATTGTAACAGTCCACAGTTTGCTTACTACAGATTAAGTCTTTTACCCCAAACCAATCGCAAAGCCGTATAATTGTTCCTAAATTCCCAGGATCTCTAACATCATCTAAAGCCACAATTAAATTATTGAAGTCTATAGGTTTTGACTGCGGGATTTTAAATACCGCCAAAGCTTTATTGGGTGTTTTTAGAAAACTTATCTTTTTTAAAGCACTTTCTGAAATTAAAATTTCCTTTTTGGCATCAATATTGAAGGTTTCCGTGGTATATAATTGATGAAGCTCAAAAGTAGATTGCAAAAGTTCGTTGATGGTTTTAACACCTTCAACTATAAAAAAATGGTCTTGAAGTCTATATTTTTTTTGACCTAACCGCGTTATAAATTTAATCTCGTTTTTTGAAAGCATCCCTTTAGAATAGTTATACAAACATAAAGAAAAACAAATATCTTTAAGCCCTGTGAGGTTTTAAAAAACTAACGGTTATAGATTAGATGAAATAATGTATTTTTGAAGGCAATAGTTTAGTTTTAAAAACGCTTTGTTTATACCAAACAAATTTTATTTGGAATTTAAAGTTCTATCAACATCTGAAATGATTAATTGTAGCATATTTGAAACAGCACTCTCTTAAAATACTATTGCTTTTGGTTTACGTTAGTTGTTTTACATCTTGTAATAGTGTAAAACGAGTTGCTGATGACGAGCACCTTTTAATGAAAAACACCTTGATTGTTGATGACAAAAAGGACAACTCCGAAACGCTTAACAGTTTAATTTACCAAAAGCCCAATAGAACTATTTTAGGAACGCCCTTGCGCCTGCACATTTACAATTTGGCGCGTCCAAATATGGATTCAGTTGTGGCACATAACCTCATCGATTCTAGCAATCAAAACATCAAACAGTTCTTATCAAAAAAGCAGTTTTATAAATTTCAGGAATCTAAATTAGGATTTAATCAATGGCTGAAAAATACAGGAGAACCTCCAGTAATTTTTAATGAAGAAAAAACTAAAAAGTCTATTAAACGACTTCAGGACTATTTTGTTAATAACGGTTGGCTTAACTTTAATGCATCTTATGAGGTTGAAAAAACAGAAGACAAACGTGCCGAAGTAATTTATAATGTAGAAAAAGGCCCAGCATTTATTTTAGATTCCATTTCAGAAAATATTGCTTCGCCGGTAATAGAGCGTTTATACCCAAATATTAAAAAGAATGCACTAGTTAAAAAAAATGAGCAATATAGAACCGTAAATATTCAATTGGAAAGAGATCGTATAACTGGAACATTGCGCAATTCTGGAATCTTTCATTTTAAGCAAGACTATATT
Source organism: Algibacter sp. 2305UL17-15 (assembly GCF_040720935.1). Taxonomy (NCBI): domain Bacteria; kingdom Pseudomonadati; phylum Bacteroidota; class Flavobacteriia; order Flavobacteriales; family Flavobacteriaceae; genus Algibacter; species Algibacter sp. 2305UL17-15. Next base: position 24,044 of record NZ_JBFDAE010000009.1, on the reverse strand, counting down.
ACCGTTGAAATAGACACCATTGGCACTAACCATAAGGTAAATGTAGATTTCAATATTCAAAATAGAGCCATTCGCACTCCCGATTCCGTAAGGCGCGAACCCTTTAAGGTTTTTAAAGTAAAAGAGATTAATATTTATACAGACCATTCTTTTGCAAACGAGGGCCAACCTTTTAAAGATTCTGTATCCTATAAAAACTACAATCTCTTTAGTTATAAAGATTTAAGATATAGGCCAAAAGCATTAACCGATGCTGTTTTTATAACACCAAATTCAATATTTAAAGATAGCGACAGAACTTATACTTACCGACACTTAAGCGAACTACGCACCTTTAAATATCCTGATATTGAATATATTGAAGAAAATGATTCCACGTTAACTGCCAATATTTATTTAACGCCATTAAAAAAATTCGGGTTAGGTTTTAGCGCAGAAGCATCTCAAAGTAATATTCAATCTATTGGTTTTGCTTTAAACCCAAGTTTATTGATACGAAATATTTTTAAAGGTGCTGAAACCTTCGAAATATCAGGAACTGCCGCTATTGGTGCCTCAAATGGAAAGACAATAGATAAAAATGTTGACGATCCTTTTTTTGATATTAACGAACTTGGACTAGATTTAAAATTAACAATCCCAAGATTATTTTCGCCATTTAATACGGAGAAGATCATTCCGAAATACATGTTTCCAACGACCAGAATTACCTTATCTGCATCTGGACAAACAAATATTGGTTTAGATAAACAAACCCTTAGCGGGACGTTTAATTATAATTGGCGTCCAAATAGCAAGCTAACCAATAGACTGGATTTATTGAATATTCAATACGTAAGAAACCTAAAAACTGATAATTATTTTAACATCTACAGTAATTCCTTTAACAGACTTAATGACATAGCTCAAGCTATTAATTATCCCCAGGAATTAAATCCAAAAGACCCTGTTGTAACAAACACTTTTATTCAAGATGTTTTAAACAATAATACAAGTATAAGTCCTAACTCAAACGATTATAAAATCATATCGGCCATAGACGAGCGCAAAACACGTTTAACTGAAAACAACTTAATACTATCCACAAGTTATAGCTTTATTAAAGACAACAGAAGAAGTTTGTTTGATGAAGATTTTTCGATTTTCAGACTAAAAATTGAATCGGCCGGAAACTTATTGGCAAATGCCTCTAAACTTATTGGTCTTTCAAAAGATCGTAATGACCGACACGAACTCTTTAATGTAGCATTTTCACAATACATAAAAACAGAGTTTGACTATGTGAAGCATTGGGATTTAGGTAAAAAAAATGTGTTTGCCGTAAGAAGCTTTTTCGGAATTGCAATTCCTTATGGCAACTCCACTAACATTCCGTTTGCAAAAAGTTTTTTTGCCGGGGGCGCCAATGACAATAGAGCATGGACTGCTTACGGTTTGGGCCCTGGAAGTTCTGAAACTACTAATGAATTTAATGAAGCCAACCTTAAAATTGCCTTAAGTGCAGAACAGCGCTTTAGCCTTTTTGGAGACTTATACGGTGCTTTATTTGTAGATATCGGAAACATTTGGAACGTTCTTGATGACGTTGAGGATGAGCGAGCTACGTTTTCAGGTTTTAATTCTTTAGAAGATGTCGCCATTGGCTCAGGCTTTGGCTTGCGCTATGATTTTAGCTTTTTCGTGTTTCGTTTTGATATCGGTTTTAAAACTTACGACCCTTCTTATAGAGACCAAAATCGTTGGCTTAATGATTATAATTTCAAATATGCTACTTATAATATTGGCATCAACTATCCTTTCTAGAAATTTGGGATTGTATCACTAAAACGTTTTAGCCCTTAAAATCTAATATTCAAGTCAATTAATTGACCTTAAATCTATAAAAATCACTATTTTTGTTTAATTAATTTTTTAATCATTTAAAATAAAACAATGGGACACAATATAAAACCGGGAGTTGCTACGGGTAAAGAAGTTCAAGCTATTTTTAACCACGCAAAAGCTAATAATTATGCACTTCCTGCCGTAAACGTTATCGGTTCTAATACAATCAACGGAGTTTTGGAAGCAGCAAGAGATTTAAACGCTCCTGTTATCATTCAATTTTCTAATGGTGGAGCGCAATTTAACGCTGGAAAGGGCTTAAATAACGACGGACAAAAAGCCGCTATTGCCGGAGGTATTGCAGGTGCAAAACACGTACATACTTTAGCTGAAGCTTATGGGGTTCCAGTAATTTTACACACAGACCACTGTGCTAAGAAATTATTGCCTTGGATTGATGGTTTATTGGATGCAAGTGAACTACATTTTAAAGAAACAGGAAAACCATTATATAGTTCTCATATGATTGACCTTTCGGAAGAGCCAATCGAAGAAAACATTGAAATTTGCAAACAATACCTAAAACGCATGAGCAAAATGGGTATGACTTTAGAAATTGAACTTGGTATTACTGGTGGCGAAGAAGATGGTGTTGACAATACAGATGTAGATGACTCTAAATTATACACACAACCAGAAGAAGTTGCTTATGCGTACGAAGAATTGAGTAAAGTAAGCGACCAGTTTACTATTGCAGCTGCATTTGGTAACGTACACGGCGTTTACAAACCGGGAAACGTAAAATTAACACCAAAAATCTTAAAGAATTCTCAAGAATATATCTCGAAAAAATATGGTGTAGAGCATAATCATATCGATTTTGTATTCCACGGAGGATCTGGTTCTACAGTTGAAGAAATTCGTGAAGGTATTAGCTATGGGGTTATCAAAATGAATATTGATACCGATTTACAATATGCTTTTATGAGTGGCATTAGAGATTACATGGGTGCCAAATCAGAATATTTAAAGGCACAAATTGGAAATCCTGATGGAGACGATTCACCTAATAAAAAATACTACGACCCTAGAGTTTGGTTACGAGAAGGTGAAAAAACCTTTGTAGCACGCTTAAAAAAGGCGTTCGAAGATTTAAATAATGTAAACACCTTATAATTTAAGGTGAATTTAATACAATTACACTCAAAAGGTTCTGCATGTAGCAGAACCTTTTCTTACTTATTACCCTGAAAAACAACCACTTAAAATAGCTGTGTTAAATAAAATCATTTAAGCGTTACCCCAAAGTTAAAAAAAGGTTTAATTTTGTATTTAGGTTTGTAATTTGTCTTCCCAAATTGAAAATTACATTCCTTTAAATCTATAGCGATTTTATAAAGATTCTTAAATCTAAAATCGCTTATCTAAAATCGTTAATCATATGTCTTGGTTTAAAAGAACAAATAAAGGAATACATACTTCAACAGAAGAAAAAAAGGACACCCCAAAAGGGCTTTGGTACAAATCTCCAACAGGAAAAATTGTAGATACCAAAGAACTTGAACAAAATTTTTACGTGAGTCCTGAAGACGGTTACCATGTTAGAATTGGTAGTAAAGAATATTTTGAAATTCTTTTTGACGACAACACCTTCAAAGAGCTAGATACTAAGCTAGAATCTAAAGACCCCTTAAAATTTGTAGATACAAAAAAATACCCTGATCGCCTAAAGGCGGCTCAAGCTAAAACCAAACTTAAAGATGCTGTAAGAACTGCGGTAGGAAAATCTAAAGGAAAAGATTTAGTAGTTGCCTGTATGGATTTTGGCTTTATAGGTGGGTCTATGGGAAGTGTTGTTGGAGAAAAAATTGCACGTGCTGCAGATTATTCCTTAAAACATAACATACCCTTAATGGTGATTTCCAAATCTGGAGGTGCACGTATGATGGAAGCCGCATTATCTTTGATGCAATTAGCTAAAACATCCGTAAAACTAGCGCAATTGGCAGATGCCGGCATCCCATATATTTCCTTATGTACCGACCCTACAACAGGAGGTACAACTGCTTCTTTCGCAATGTTGGGAGATATAAATATTAGCGAACCAGGCGCCTTAATTGGTTTTGCCGGTCCTAGAATTGTAAGAGATACTACTGGAAAAGAATTGCCAGAAGGCTTTCAAACTTCAGAATTTTTACTCGAACATGGGTTTTTAGATTTTATAACGCTTCGTAAAAATTTAAAAGATAAGGTAAATCAATATTTGGATTTGATAACAAATCAACCTTTGAGAGCCTAAGTAAAAAATACATTATTCTAAAATAGATTAAGACCCACTATCCTCAGATTCAGTTGGGTCTTTTTTTGCACTTTTAAAATATACAGAAAACTCAGAACCTACATTAACCTCACTAACTACCTCAACTTTCCCGCCCATAGATTCTATATGGTTTTTGGTAATAAAAAGACCAAGACCGATGGAGTCTCTATTAACATGAAAGGTTTTATAGAGTTGAAATAACTTGTCCCCATATTTTTCCAAATCTATTCCCATACCGTTATCCGCTATTTTAAAAACGATATAACCATTTTCTTGAGAAGATGTTAGTTCTATTTGAGGTTCTCTATCCTCCGACCTATATTTTATGGCGTTCGTTAAAAAATTGAGAATAATACTATCCAGATATGCAGGAATTCCTTTTATAAATAAGTCTTCGTTTATATCGTTTATAATGGTGGTATTTGTGTTTCTTGCAATTGCCGCTACATTATAAATGGCTTTTTCAACGTATTCGTATAAGTTTAATGCCTCTAATTTGGTAGCCTCAACAGGTTTAATTTTAGCAACTTCAGTGAGGTGCGATACTGTTTCTTCCAACGTATCGATAGCTTTTGCTAACAAAGCAAAGTTATCATTCTCTTTCATCCAAGGAAATTCATCTTCTAAAAAGCCTTTAATAGTTGATAGATTTCCAGAATGCGAGCGTAAATTATGTGTTATAATATCTGCAAATGATGTTAATCTTTCATTTTGCTCCCTTACAACTCGAAGCATTAATTTAAGCTTATCCTGATTTAGTTTTCTGCTTGTAATATCAGAGAATTGCCAAATCATCTGGCTTGGCTTACCATCTAAACCGGTTAACAATGAAACAGAAATCAGTACCCATATAATAGAACCGTCTTTATGAAAATAGCGTTGCATCACACGATATCTATCAATATTACCTTGCATTAAGCGTTCATACTTGGTGGCATGAACCCCTAAATCGTCTCTAAACACAATGTTTTCAATTTTCATGTTGTAAAGCTCATGCTTAGTATAGCCTAACAATTCACAAATACTATTGTTTACTTTAATCCAGTCTCCATCTAATGTCAAAATGACGATACCGTTATAAGTGTTGTTAAAGATTTTTTCTAAGGAGTCGTAGGAATCAGGAAAACTATTTTGAGAAAAGAGTGATTTCATATAGATAAGGCTATAAAGATATGTTAAAATTCAAAATTCTCTTAGGGAGAGCAACTTGTACCAAATATACTTCAAAATGATGGGTTAAATCCGTTTCTATTTCAATTAAAAGAAAATACAATTCAAATTTAACATCAATCTTTTCGATATTCATTTGCTATTGTCAAAATCACAGTAAAAGTTACGTAAAAAAATGTATAACACCAAAAAAGTATTATATTTGCCGCTCGAAAGAAAGGCTTTCGTGTACATAACAATCATTTACAATAATATTAGCATGTATTTATCAAAAGAAGAAAAAGAAAAATTGTTCGCAAAACACGGTAAAGGGAAAAACGATACTGGTTCTGCAGAAGGACAAATTGCGTTATTTACGCAAAGAATTGAGCACTTAACTGAGCATTTAAAAAACAATCGTAAAGATTATAACACAGAACGCTCTTTAGTTATGTTAGTAGGAAAGCGTCGTGCTTTACTAGATTACTTAACTAAGAAAGATATCTTAAGATATCGTGCGATAGTTAAAGAATTAGGATTAAGAAAATAAGAAAAGACCACGCTTATAGGCGTGGTTTTTTGTTTTTATATAACTCAAACGTAAGAGTTTAAAATTCGTAATATGAATAAGCATATCCTGAAACATTCCGATAGCAATCGGTTCAGGATTATCAGTTTTTCATTGGTCAAACACACAACAACTACATCTATGCTGAATTTATTTCAGTACACAACAACACAACCCTGTCCGTCCAGTAAGGCGGAGACCATTGTTTAACACAATTTGAGCATGATTATGCTTGAATTACAAGAAAAAATTTATGATTCCAAAAGTTTTTAAAGAGGTCATTGACCTAGGAGACGGTAGAGAAATTTCTATTGAAACCGGAAAATTAGCAAAACAGGCACATGGTTCTGTTGTTGTTCAATCTGGAAAATGTATGCTTTTGTGTACAGTAGTTTCCAATTACAGACAAGCAGATGTTGACTTTTTACCGTTAACGGTAGATTACAGAGAAAAATTTGCAGCTGCAGGTCGTTATCCTGGAGGTTTCTTTAAAAGAGAAGCAAGACCAAGTGACGGCGAAGTATTAACAATGCGTCTTGTTGACCGTGTTTTACGCCCATTGTTCCCAAAAGATTATCATTCTGAAACTCAGGTGATGATACAATTAATGTCTCATGATGATGATGTTATGCCAGATGCTATGGCAGGTTTAGCAGCTTCGGCGGCTATTCAATTATCTGATTTTCCATTTGAGTGCCCAATCTCTGAAGCTAGAGTTGGCCGTGTTAATGGCGAATTTATAATCAATCCAACACGTGCTCAATTAGAAGAATCTGATTTAGACATGATGATTGGTGCTTCTGCCGATTCAGTAATGATGGTAGAAGGTGAAATGGATGAGATTTCTGAAGAAGAAATGGCAGACGCAATTAAGTTTGCTCACGAAGCGATTAAAGTACAATGTGCGGCTCAGGTAAAATTAGCAGAAGCATTTGGAAAGAAAGATGTTCGTGAATATGAAGGTGAAAGAGAAGAAGAAGATTTAGCGCAAAAAATTCATGACATGGCTTATGATAAAGTGTATGCTATTGCTAAAGCTGGATCTTCTAAACATGAAAGAAGTGCTGCTTTTTCTGAAATAAAAGAAGAAATTATAGCTACTTTTTCTGAAGAAGAACAAGAAGATTTTGGAGATTTACTTTCAAAATATTACTCTAAAGCAGAAAAAGCTGCGATTCGTGATTTAACGTTAAATGAAGGTTTACGTTTAGACGGAAGAAAGACTGACGAAATTAGACCAATTTGGTGTGAGGTAGATTATTTACCTTCTACGCATGGTTCTGCGGTTTTTACACGTGGAGAAACTCAAGCTTTAGCTACTGTAACTTTAGGTACGTCTAGAGATGCAAACCAATTGGATATGCCATCTTACGAAGGTGAAGAACGTTTCTATTTACATTATAACTTCCCTCCTTTTTGTACAGGTGAAGCTAGGCCAATTCGCGGAACATCCCGTAGAGAGGTAGGACATGGTAACTTAGCGCAACGTGCATTAAAAGGTATGGTGCCAGATGAAAGTCCTTATACAGTTCGTGTGGTATCTGAAGTTTTAGAATCTAACGGTTCGTCTTCCATGGCTACTGTTTGTGCAGGAACTATGGCATTAATGGATGCTGGCGTACAAATGACAAAACCAGTTTCTGGTATTGCCATGGGATTAATTTCTGATGCAGCATCTGGAAAATATGCTGTATTATCTGATATTTTAGGTGATGAAGATCATTTAGGAGATATGGATTTTAAAGTGACCGGTACTGCTGATGGTATTACGGCCTGCCAAATGGATATTAAAGTAAAAGGATTGTCATACGAGATTTTAGTGAATGCGCTAAAACAAGCACGTGATGGTCGTTTACATATCTTAGGAAAGTTGACAGACACCATTGCTAAACCAAACGCAGAAGTTAAAGAGCATGCGCCAACAATGGTAACAAGACGTATTCCTAATGAATTTATCGGTGCTTTAATTGGCCCTGGTGGAAAAGTAATTCAGGAAATGCAAAAGGAAACGGATACGACTATCGTTATTAATGAAGATCCAGTTACTGAGGAAGGTATTGTTGAAATTTTAGGTGTTGGTAAAAAAGGAATTGATGCTGTACTGGCAAAAATTGATGCTATTTTATTTAAGCCTGAAGTAGGTAAAGTATATGAAGTAAAAGTAATCAAAATGTTAGATTTTGGTGCTGTTGTTGAATATACTGATGCACCAGGAAACGAGGTTTTATTACACGTAAGTGAATTGGCTTGGGAACGTACAGAAAATGTTTCAGACGTTGTAAATATGGGTGATGTTTTTGATGTGAAGTATTTTGGACAAGATCCAAGAACACGCAAAGAAAAAGTATCCCGTAAAGCAATTTTACCAAAACCAGAAGGTTATGTTGCAAGACCACCAAGAGACAATTCTAGAGATAGTCGTGGTGGACGCGATAACAGAGGTAGAGATAATCGCGGGCGTGACAACCGTCGTGATGATCGCAGACCTAGAGAAAATAAAAAGGAAGATTAAGTTCTTTTTTAATTTTTGATATTATGTCAAACCTGTCAGGTTTTAAAACCTGACAGGTTTTTTTATGATTTAAACTGCCAGTTAATTAAAGGAAATGATCGTTTGTCATTTTTATTCCAAAGTCCCAGTTGAATCCCTCGAAAGTTTTTGGCTGAATTAAAAATCCCTATTTGGATGCCACTTCCCGTTTCTAATATGTAATTTTCTGCACTAATTTGAAGACCATTAAAACGCTTGGAACCATTCCCCCAAACGGTTGCAAGCATTACGCCATTCCCTTGGTAAACTTCGTTTCCACCAAAGCCAATTACGATACCATTTGCTCTTTCAATTGAGTTCGTCAATCCTGCTATAGAAATTCCATTATTTTTTCTGCTATAATGCATGAATCCAGTAACAGAAATACCATAAGCATCAATACTTTCAAATGTGCCTGTTGAAAGATTTAAACCATAAATTTGTTGAGTAACCAATCCTATCATCGTTGACTTAAAAGCATCTTCATTTCCAGAAATTGGAGTTTTTGGAGCTAAAAAATAAACAAAAGACAATGGAAATGCTTCTAACCTAACACCAAAAGTTCTTGTTAGCTTATTCTTATTATTAAAATCTGTAGGAAATGCTCCAAGAGACAAACCAACAACATCAGTATTTATACTATGTGTAATCCAAACTGGAAAACGCAACTTCCTTTTCTTATCTATTTCGCTTTGCGCATAAGTTTGAAAAGAAAATAGAACTACAATTGTAATTAAAACATAATTTCTCATAAATTTAGTTTTTAAATTCAACTCAAAATTATTGCTATTATCACGTTTTAAAATTGTAAAATCACGAATTACTACATTATTTTTTGTGATTATCACAAATAGTAAGTAATTTTGAATATGTTTCAAGTCACATTTCTAAATTATTTAAAAGAAGAGTTACCAAAAAACACTTCTGTAATAGAAGCTGTTGCAACCGCTTTAGAAATAAGCTATGATGCTGCGCACAGGCGCGTTAGTATGAAAAGTAAATTCTCTTTAGATGAATGTGTCACTTTAGCGAAATATTATAATTTATCCTTGGACAGACTTTTTGGCACCACAAAAAATCAATTTTTGAGTGTTGAAAAAACGAAACACATTGAAAATGAAATTGAATTGAACGCTTATTTTGGAGACTCCTACGCATCACTTGCTCCTGTAATCAAACATCATGAAAGTCGGATTTTATATTCCGCAAAAGATATCCCTATTTTTTACAACCTTAATGGCGATAGGTTAAGCCAGTTTAAGTATTACGTGTGGCTAAAACTATTAAACCCAAAATTCGCAACCACAAGTTTTGAAACATTTTCTCCAAATGTATCTTTATTGGAATCCGGGAAGCAACTTGGTAACTTATATAAGGATTCGAATATTTCAGAAATTTGGGATATAACAACAATTAACAGCACGCTTAAACAAATTCACTTTTACTACAAAGCAGGGCAAGTAACAACAGAAACCACCCTATTACTTTGCGAGCTATTAAAAGATTTAATCGCTAATATTTCATTAAAAACAACACCTAACTCTTCTAAATTCAATATGTATTACAATGAATTGCATTTAATGAACAATAATGTGTTGGTAAGCATTCCCAATTCACAATTACTCTATGTGCCTTTTACGTTACTCTCATATTACATCACGAGCGACAAACAAACCTGTAAAGAAGCTGAATTATTTTTAAACAAACAATTACAAAACTCCAAATTACTGAACACCGCTGGCGAAAAGGAACGCAATACCTTTTTTAATAAACTCTATTCTAAAATAGATGCGCTAAGCCACTTAATTGAAGCCTCTGAACTTCTTGATTTTGAATAAATGGAATAAAGTGGATTTTAATGGAACCCTGAGTTATTAGAAAGCCCATCAAAACTCTTTAATGAGCTTTCTTATTTTAATTTGGAAATTGTATCCCATTTCCTAATTCTGGACCGGAATATGTAATTACAAAAAGACCTACAGTTAAAGTTATTATTAAAGTTGGCACAAATATAATAGTATAAACCATACTTAAATTTGGGTTATACAATCTTATTTTATTTAATTCGTCTTCATTTAAGAGTAGTTTGCCATATTTATTAGACCTTATTCCGTAATAAAGATTATTTTCAAAGACAATCTTTTTAAATTTTATAGTTTTATTGCCTATTGTTTTAATTTTCACTCGATTTTCTGTTTTTACAGCTTCTTCTAGAGTTACAGATTTATGATGATATACTCTACAGCTGTGAAAACAAATCAATATACTGAAAAGTACAGAAACTAGCTTAAATGATTTCATAATTCACAAATTAGTTAGGTTTATTAATTAAATTTTGAAGGTTTTTTTCAGTCCTTCACGATTCTAAATTGAACATTGTTCTCGGTATCATCAAACCCTATGAATCCTTGTTTAAAATCAAAATACACTTTATTAAAAGTATATTTTGTAGAAAAATAAGCCTCATTATTCTCAAAAACTGAAATAACCTTATTATAATTAACACCATTTATATTCATTACTTCTAACTCCAATGGGAACTCAAATTTTTGAGGTGGTATCGATCCATTTGAACATGGGTCAGGACTACGAGACGATAATAAATGGCAGACAAAATAACTTCCATTAGCATTAGAGAAATTAATTCGCTTCAAGTCACAATTTGGAGTTTTTCCACCTTCATCTTGAACCTTTAGTTCTATTTCTAAATTTTGATAGTAATGAAGTGGGGAAGACGTAAAATATCCACCAGCTTTTTCTTTGGTTAGCTTGTATCTTAGCACTTCGATTATGACTTCTTCATTTAATTGATTTTTAAACTTGAAAGTTTTCCCAATATCGCTATAAATGGTTGGTATATATTCATAATTAGATTGAGTAAATTGATAATATCTTGGTGATTCATCCCACTCCCATTCGCCACAAGAACTGCATATGAAAATTGAGATCAGTATAATTATTATTTTTTTCATAATAAAAAGCTTGATAGTTTATAAGTATAAAATTACTTGCAATATTTAAGTTAAAAGTGTCAAAAAAATCGAAATAAAAATATATTATTTGTGTTTTTCACAAATTCCTAATAATACATTTTTACATTTCTTGCTTTACACAAAGCTCTAGCAGTATCTACAAGAAAAAAGCAATAATACTTCATCTTATATTGAAAAAAAATGCCATCCGTTTTGGATATAGTTTAAGTGGCTTACAGATTTGTAAATCTAAAAACCAATAACCTTATAGCGAGAAGCACCACTTCTAATTAAGCGTTTTAATAAATTATTTTAAGCAGGCTCTAAAAGCACTATAAATTTCTTTCTTAAATAATTATTAAAAAAACATCTAAACTGAAGTTCTCAACGTAAATCAAAATGTAAGTAAAAACTAAAAAAATTATGTCCATCAAAGAAATATTCCCTCGTAAAATTAAATTGATTACAAAAAAGAAGACTAGAAAATTATCCTATTATATTAATGCTTTTCTTCATAGTAACGGAAAGACCGAAAGCCCTCAAAACAAATTGGTTTTATTCAGTACTTTTTTACTGATACTTGTCGGTCTGTATTCTTTCTCTGTTTTTCATAATGATTTTGAGCTAATGAACGTAAAACGCATGGGATCGACTTTTGGTGCTATATTTGGTGTCGTTGGCTTAATTTTATTAGCTTATAAAGCTATCATGTTTCTTTATATACTTTACAACTATTTTAAATATAAGCCCATTGCATCCGTTACCGATGACGAGCTACCAACCTGTACCGTTATTGTACCGGCTTACAATGAAGGCAAGCAAGTTTGGGACACTTTAATGAGTTTAGAAAAAAGTGATTACCCAAAGGATAAACTACAATTACTAGCAATTGATGATGGCAGTTTAGATGATACTTGGGATTGGATTCTGGACGCAAAAGACAAGTTAGGCGATCGTTTAGAAATTTTTAAACAGCCAAAAAACAAAGGAAAACGTCATGCTTTATACCGTGGTTTCAACGTTGGCACAGGCGATATTTTTGTTACTGTTGATAGTGATTCTATTGTAAATACAGATACCATTAGACATTTAGTAAGTCCGTTTGTGAATAATGAAGATTGTGGGGCTGTTGCTGGAAACATTCGTGTTTTAAACAATAAAAAAGCCATGCTTCCTAAAATGCTGGATGTGAGTTTTGTGTTGAGTTTTGAATTTGTACGCTCCGCGGAAAGTAATTTAAATTCTGTATTGTGCACTCCTGGAGCTTTGGCTGCATATCGCAGTACTGCTGTTCACAACTGTTTACCAGAATGGATCAATCAAACCTTTATGGGACAACCCTCTGATATTGGAGAAGACCGCGCCATGACCAACATGATCTTAAAACAGGGGAAACACGTATTGTTCCAAAAAAATGCGGTGGCATTTACAAATGTTCCTGAAGAATATCCAGGCTTATACAAAATGTTTATCAGATGGGGTCGTAGCAATGTTCGTGAAAACCTTGAAATGGCAAAATATGTGTTTACAGATTTTAGAGCAGGTTCAAAATTTGGAATTCGTTCGTTATTTATCAGTCAGTTTTTAAAAATATTGATGAGTTATCCAATGGTGTTCTTTATGCTGTTTTTCGTTTTGGTACACCCGCTGTTGTTCTTAGGTTCTACACTTGTTAGTATTTTAATATTTTCATCCTTTTCGGTATTGTTTTTTACAAATAAATACAAATCATTCGAAGGTTTTTGGGCATACTCCTATAGTATCTTATATACTTTTGGGCTGTTCTGGATTACACCTTATGCCATAGCTACGGCTAATAGACGCGGTTGGTTAACACGTGGTTTGGTTGAGAAGAAATAAATAAAAACTAATTTACCAAGACCTGAAGTTAAAAAAACAAGTTCTGCAAACTTCTAATGTCTCGGTAGTGGATAAAAACATAAACTGATGTTGTAAACCGTAAATTCTATGTGTTTTCATAATCAGGAAAAAAGAAAACCCCTATTTTTGGTGTTAATGCCAATTTTAGGGGTTTGTTTTTTGTTTTGGAAAACCGTCTATTTATCTTGCTCAAAATGAAAAAACTAATTTTCATAATTTCAATTTCACTTCTAATTTTGGCCTGTTCGGGTTCAAAAAACATAAAGAATACTTCTTTTTCTTCCGAAGAAAGCAAATTGATAATGAATGCCGATAGCATAACGCCAATGCGCGTTTATAAAATTACAGACAAAAAAGATTCCCTTTTACTTAGGCTGAAAAGCAGGTATGTAAAACCTGACCCTGATGACGTTGTATTGCAAAATTTCGTAAAACGATTATTTGCTACCGTAAGAGACAGCATGTCTTTAGGTGTTGGAATTGCAGCACCACAAGTAGGGGTTTCAAAAAATATTATTTGGGTGCAACGTTTTGATAAGGAAAATTTTCCGTTTGAAGTGTATTTAAATCCGAAGATTGTAAATTATTCCGAAAAAAAGCAAACTGTAAAAGAAGGCTGTTTGTCTATTCCTGACAGAAGCGACACCTTAAATAGTCGCTCCTACACCATCACAATAGAATATGATACTATGGAAGGTGAGCATACATCTGAATCTGTTGACAGTTTTACATCAGTCGTTTTTCAACATGAAATAGATCATTTGAATGGTATTTTATATTTGGATCATTTGGAAAAGGAAATCCATGATTCTAAAATAAAAAACTAACTACTTCTTCAGCTCCAACTTCTCAGCAAAATAATCACAAAAATCTTTCATGGTTGCCGTCATTTTTTCATCTTGTGTGGCGCGATTAAACGTATTTGCCATTGCTACCAACGTTTGATGAAAAAACACTTTCATATCATCAACGGGCATATCTTTGGTCCATAAATCGATACGTAGCATTTCCTTGGTTTTATCGTCCCAAACCGATAGCATCATCGCCTTAGCTTCGGCATTAGAGATGCCACCATCCTCGGCAGTCCAAGTCAACTTTTCTGGAACTCTGTTTTCATCCAATTCAACATTCAATTCAATTTTCGATGTTATTTTATTAGCCATTATTTATGGGGTTTAAACTTAGAATTATTAAAAATATCCTCAGGTTTCATTCGCAGCATATCCTTTAAAGCTACTTCATTATGATTCATATAAGCCTTCACAATTTGCCATCCCAAATATTGACCAATGCTTCCAGGAGAATTAGTATCAATTTCCTCTAAAAAGAACTTGCTAAAAGGCGCAGGGTTTATAAATCTTCGAGGTAATTTGGCATCCTTACTATACAACAATTCGCGCTCTACAAAATACCGCCAAATATAATTTTCATTGGCACGAGCCCAATCTATTTCAGCATCCGAATACCCTATGCGCTCAGCTTCAGTTTTATTGGGCAACATGACGTCTTTAAAATAAAGAACTTTACCAAAATAAATCATTTCATCCAGCAAGGTTTTTCGTTGTGGTTGGTAAATGTAACGTTCGGCATATTTAGTTGCCATATCAACTACAATCTGTTCTTTTTTAAAGTTTTTCCGAATAAACTTCTGGATCCCTTGGTAGAAATAATGATTTTCGCCCAAATAAGTATCAAGCGCAATGAGCGCAATGGTATCTGTAATTATTACGCTGTTTCTATAATCTACCATTGAGGTTGTAGTGATAACTCTTGGCGGATTAAACTCAGGAAAATAATATTTTAAATGATTGAATAGAGATTCTATTTCCAGTTCTTCTGCATCAAAATCAGGATATTTCTTTTGAACTTCTCTAACAAGTTCCTGATGTAAGGTATCCTCTATTTTTTCAATCCAAAATGAATCTTGAAATTTCTTATGGAACATAAACGGATATGCTTGCTTTAATTTAGGCAAATCGTTTATAGAGGCGTTTCCAAAAAATTGGTCAAAACGTTCTATCGAAATATCCGTATTAATAGCATCAATTGTTTCCTCTAGTTCACTTTCCTTTTTACAGGACATTATAATAATGATAAGCGAAAAAAACAATATCAAATTTTTCATAGAAACTTAAACGTTATAAATTTTTATAAATTGAGCGTATGGTTTATTTTTGTTTGCAAAGGTACTATTCTAAGATTAAAATTCACTTTATATGCAAACAGAAAAAGTTGTAGATCATATTGTAAATTGGTTAAAAAATTATGCTGCAAAAGCAGGCGTTAACGGATTTGTTGTAGGTGTTTCTGGTGGTATCGATTCTGCGGTTACTTCTACATTATGTGCTAAAACTGGCTTAGGGGTATTGTGTGTTGAAATGCCAATCCATCAAGCAGAAAGTCATGTGTCTCGTGCACATGAGCATATAGCACAATTAAAAACCCGTTTTGATAATGTGGATGATACGCGTGCAGATTTAACCCCGGTTTTTGAAGAGTTTAAGACTGAAGTATTTATGGATGGCGAACAAGCCGTTATTGATATGGCTTTGGCAAACACAAGAGCGCGACTTAGAATGACAACATTATATTATTATGCTGGATTATATGGGCTTTTAGTTGCTGGCACAGGAAATAAGGTGGAAGATTTTGGTGTTGGCTTTTACACTAAGTATGGTGACGGCGGAGTAGATTTAAGTCCTATTGCAGATTTAATGAAATCTGAAGTCTATAAAATAGGTGAGTTTTTACAAGTTCCTGATTCTATTATGAAGGCAGCTCCAAGCGATGGTTTGTTTGGTGACACAAGAAGTGATGAAGACCAAATTGGAGCTTCTTACCCAGAACTGGAATGGGCCATGAAAATGGATGATAACGGCAGCGCCGAAAATGACTTTTCTGGGCGGGAAAAAGAAGTATTTAAAATCTACAAACGTTACAATAACAACAACAAACACAAGATGATACCCATACCTATTTGCGAGATTCCCAACAATTTAATGTAAGCATTGCATTATCACTAAAAATTTAGTACTTTTACACATTAGAATTTTCTATTAGGGTTATGGTACTCTCAAAACTAACAATATCATATAATAATAGAAATTAATACCCTAAGAATTATGATTAAATTATTAATAGCAGACCCTCACCCAATCGTTAGAAAAGGATTAGAACATTTGTTTTCAGCTTCTTCTGATGTGAAAATTGTTGGTAATGTTGACAATGGCGAAGCCATTTTAGAATTCCTTAAAAAAGAAAAAGTAGATGTACTTCTTTCTGAAATTGATTTACCGAAATTAAACGGACTTACCGTTTTAAGACATTTAAAATCAGACTTTCCTGATGTAAAAGCACTAATGTTTAGTGCCCAACCAGAAAACGTTTATGGTTTTAATTCTATTAAAGCTGGTGCCGCTGGTTACATTTCTAAACTTGAAAACATTATTACTGTTAACGAAGCAGTTTTAAAAGTACATGATGGAGGTATCCATTTAAGCAATGCGTTAACTCAAGAATTGGCTTTTGGCAATAGAGTTAACAAAAACGGTACATTCTTTAAGAAATTATCTACTAGAGAAACTGAAGTTTTAAAACTTTTGGCTATCGGAAGAAAAAACAAAGAAGTTTCTAAGGAACTGGATATCAACGAAAAAACCGTAAGTACTTACAAAGCGCGTTTGATGAAAAAACTAAAAGTTGACAATATGGTTGACTTGGTAAATCAAGCGAAGTTTTTGGACTTATAGTACCCGACTAAGTTTTCTTGATAATAGCATCTTTAAGCTAGAGTAATCTTTTACTTCTTCTAATACAGATTTGTTAATTTCAGATTTGTGTTCCAATGTTTTTTGTTTGAACTCAATGACTTTTTGTTCAATTAAAAAACAACGAAGACTTAAAATGGTTTCGCTAACTAGCTGTGCTATGCTTTGAGTTTTCTCTTTCGGAAAAATATTCATGCGATGCCAATCATCTAATGCATACCGCTCATCTTCCATTAAGATGGTGGTTATTTCATTGGCTGTATTGGCATCGACTGTATTTATGAAGTTTTTCAACTCAAATTCCGAGCTTTGGTTCAGCTTGTCAATAATTGTATAATACAGATCCTTAAATTGCGGATTTGAAAATTCCATTTCATCATCCTGTAAATCCAAATATATTTTCTCAAACACTTTGGCTTTATGTATTACGGGTTCTAAAATAAGTTCTCCGCTAGCACTTTCTTTTAAAACTAAATCTTCAAAATCCTGTATTTTATTTCCGTAGAGTAACAGTATTTCTATTATTTTGCGCTCTAAGATATACTGAACGTCCACCTTTTTAACTGGCTGCTCATGTTTTATAACCTCAAAGCTTTTTTGTTCGTTCTTAAACTTTTTATGTTCTTCTTGAATTTCTTTTTTATTGATCTGTGCTAAAGTACTGAACAGTACCTGCTCACTAATATCCATAATTCGCGCACATTCCTGAATATAGATTTCCTTCTTTATCGTATCTGGAATTTTAGAAATACTGTTTACAATATCCCTAATGGTCTCCGCTTTTTTTATAGGATCGTTTTTAGAATCCTCATATAGAACCGATGCCTTAAATTGAATAAAATCCTTGGCATTTTCTTCAAGATAAACCGTTAATTCTTCAAGCGTGTTTTGTTTCGCAAAACTATCTGGGTCCTCGCCTTCTGGAAATGTACAGACCTTGACGTTCATGCCCTGTTCCAAAATTAAATCTATCCCACGCAATGATGCTCTCATCCCTGCTGCATCGCCGTCAAAAAGCACAGTAATGTTTTTTGTTAGACGATTTATTAATCTAATTTGATCTGAAGTCAACGCTGTTCCAGAGGAAGACACCACATTTTTAATCCCAGTTTGATGAAACTGAATCACATCGGTATAGCCTTCAACCAAATAACAATTATCCTCTTTTGCAATGCTCTGTTTCGCGTTATAGATACCGTAAAGCACTTTACTTTTATGGTAGAGCTCACTTTCGGGGGAATTTAAGTATTTGGCTGCTTTTTTATCTGCTATTAAAATTCGTCCGCCAAAACCCAACACCCGACCGCTCATACTTTTTATGGGGAACATGACACGCCCTTTAAAACGATCGAAACGTTTATCTTCCTTTACGATGGTTAATCCCGTTTTACTCAAAAAACCCAATTGATAGCCTTGTTTTAGAGCTTCATCGGTAAAGGCTTGCCATTCATTTAAAGAATAGCCTAAGTCGAATTTCTTTATCGTTTCATCTGTAAAACCACGCTCTTTAAAATAGCTTAACCCAATGGACTTCCCTTGGTCGGTTTTGTGTAATATTTTCTGAAAGTATTTATTAGCAAACTCGCTTACCAAATACATACTTTCGCGTTCGTTGGCAGCTTCTTTTTGCTCATTGCTCTGCTCGGTTTCCTCTAATTCAATATTGTATTTTTTTGCTAAATATCTAATCGCTTCAGGATAGGTAAAATGCTCATGTTCCATTAAAAAAGATACGGCAGTCCCTCCTTTTCCAGTAGAGAAATCTTTCCAGATTTGCTTAACTGGCGACACCATAAAACTTGGCGAACGCTCATCACTAAAAGGGCTTAAACCCTTAAAGTTACTACCCGCTTTTTTGAGCTGCACAAAATCGCCGATAACCTCCTCTACACGGGCGGTTTCAAAAACTTGATCTATGGAAGATGCTGCTATCAACTTAAAAAAATAAAGAGTATGTAAAAGTAAGTTAAAATTATTTATTGTGTATTATCCAAAAACACATATTGAAGACTTAAAACTAACGCGCCCAAAAGCATCAAAATTGCTACCTAATGTATTATCTCAAAATGAAGTGATACGTTTTGTTGAGCGTTATCCAAAACTTAAAGCATAAAACCATACTGGCATTAATATATACCGCTTGATTACGAATAAGTGAATTAATTGGCTTAAAGATTGAATACTTAAAAATTGACCGTAAACAAATACACCTAAACATACCCAGAAAAACTCGAACTTCAAATTAAATGTCGGGATTTTTTTTAATAGTGTCGCGTCCTGCTCACCGTAGTTCCTGATCGATGTCATAGCCCAGAAACAATAGGATGTACAACCGCATGCTGCAATGGGCTATCAACTTGAGGTCGCTTATGATGTTCTCCGGATAGCCCACCAGGCAGAACTTAAAGAACATAACGGGATCTATGCAGTTTTGCCCTGACGGACCATAATACCTTTTGCCTCTTTACGGAGGAATTCCAGATCTAAAACCGATGATAACCTGCTGTAAAAATTGTCCCTCGGGACTCGCGCGCTCAACTGGAAATTGTAGAACAATTTTTCTTGAAATATCTTGTTGCCTTGCATATGTTAATATAAGAAATTTCGGTATATTTACCAAAACGTTGTGCAACAGGCACATGGCTATAAGTAATTGCTTGTTCTAGCTTACTTCTGAAAACCCTTACGGATTTTCAGCTTGATGTGTACTT
Source organism: Algibacter sp. 2305UL17-15 (assembly GCF_040720935.1). NCBI lineage: Bacteria > Pseudomonadati > Bacteroidota > Flavobacteriia > Flavobacteriales > Flavobacteriaceae > Algibacter > Algibacter sp. 2305UL17-15. The sequence goes on along the minus strand of NZ_JBFDAE010000009.1, from coordinate 4,322 downwards.
GCAAAAGTTAAGTGCTAACCCACGCAACTACTCATAGCCTAACCGCAACAAGCTGAAAAGAATTTAACTAAATTATCGAATACCTGTGGTTAAAAAAAAAATCATTTTTTTATTTTTCTCTATAGTAATGAATCTTCAAATTACGTATTCTCAAAATGAAGCTAATGTTTGGTATTTTGGATTTGGAGCTGGATTAGATTTTAGTACTGGCTCACCTATTGCAATTACTGATGGACAATTATATACACGAGAAGGCTGCGCATCAATTTCAAATAATTGTGGTAATATAATTTTTTATACTGATGGAGTTACAGTTTATAATAAGAATCATCAAATAATGCAAAATGGAACAGGACTATTTGGAGATAGTTCAAGTACTCATTCCGCCATAATAGTTCCTATGCCAGGAAATGAATTTGTTTATTACATTTTTACAGTTGATGATCAAGATGAATTTGAAAACAAAGGATTAAGATATTCGCTAGTCGATATGAATTTGGATAGCGGTCTTGGAGGCGTAACCACTAAAAATATATTATTATACGATAGAGTTCCCGAAAAAGTAACAGCATTTAAAAAACTAAATTCTGATTCATATTGGATAGTTAGTCAAAAATATAACACTAATGAGTTTATAGCTTATGAATTAAATTCTTCAGGAGTTATTCCTAATCCTATAATAAGTACAGTAGGTGTTAACAATGGACCACTAGCTAGACTTTCTGGTCAAATTAAGATATCCCCTGATGGAACTAAATTAGCATTAGCTAATGGATGGGAAGTTCAATTATTTAATTTTGATTCTGTAACAGGACTAATCTCAAACCCTATAACATTACTGCAAAATATAAACTCATACGGAGTAGAGTTTTCCCAAAATAGTGATTTGTTATATGTAGCTTATTACGAAGGAGTGTGCCAATTTGACCTTAGCCTAGGCACAGAAGCTGAAATAGAGAACTCAAAAGCAGTTCTTATATCATCTTCTGGGGAATCTTTTGGTTCCTTACAACTTGGGCCTGATGGAAAAATATATTTAACTAAAGTTAATGGTGAATATCTTGATGTTATAGACTATCCAGATAATGTTGGTTTATCGTGTAACTTTTTATATAACCATATTTATCTTCAAGGTAGAACTAGTTTTTTGGGATTACCCACATTTGTATCAAATAACATATCATCAGAAATAGGGAATATTACATTTCTAAACACATGTTATAACGAAGTAACCCAGTTCCAATTAAATAGTAGTTTTGATTCTGTATTGTGGGATTTTGATGATCCGACTTCGGGTCTAGACAATACATCTTCATTAGTTAATCCCAGCCATACTTTTACTAGTCCCGGGACTTACAATGTTTCTGCTTCAGTTAACTGCGGAAGTGAAACCGATACTATTGAGGTTGAAATTATTGTATCAGACATTCCCTTAGTTAATCAAATTGATAATTTATATAGTTGTGAAGACAGTTTTGGAAGCCAAATATCCAGTACTTTTGACACATCTACAGTAGAAAGTGATTTAATTGGAAATCTGTCAGACTTGACAATTAAATACTTTGATTCTAATGGAATTGAACTACCAAGCCCATTACCAAATCCAATGTCTAATTCTATCCTCGGGCAAGAAACTATTACAGCTAGAGTTTCAAACAGCAATAATTTAGCTTGTATCACAGAAATTACTTTTGACCTAATAGTTAGCCCTCTTCCACCAATTAATGAAGTTAATGATATTTATGCTTGTGATGATAATTATGATGGCATAACTGAGTTTGATATTAGTAACCTTGAAATTCTTATTTCAGACAATCAACCTGGAATGATAATAGAATTTTTCCGCGAAAATGGTCAACAGTTACCTAATCCATTACCTAATTCAGTTCAAAATATTGTCATTAATCAGGAAACTATTACGGCCAGAATAACCAATCCAAATACAAATTGTTATAATGAAAGAACTTTTGATTTAATAGTAAATCCTTTACCAGAAGTAAATCAATTACAAATAATTTATGGCTGTGACGATAATAATGATGGAATTTCAGAACATTTTGATACCTCAAATGTTGAAAGTCAAGTTTTGAATGGGCAAACTGGAATATCTGTAAACTATTTTGATCAGTTAGGTAATGAATTACCAAATCCTTTGCCAAACCCATACACGAACTTCTATACATTCAATGAATCAATAACCCTAAGGGTTACTGCTAATAATACAACTTGTTATGCTGAAACGACTTTGCAATTACAAACTGTAACACAACCCAACATAAATCAACCTAATAATTTGTATGCATGTGACCAAGGGAATGGTTATGCCGAATTTAATACATCGATTATAGAACAACAACTTATTGGAAATCAAACTGGATTAACCATACAGTACTTCGATTCCAATAATAACCCCCTTCCCAGTCCTCTGCCCACAATCTTCCAAAACACAGAACCTTTTTCTCAAACCATAAATATTAGAATTGAAGATGCCTCAAATCCAATATGTTATTCTGAGACATCATTTAACTTAATTGTAAATGAATTACCTGAAATTAACTTAGAAGATGAATACTTCATTTGTAATTTAGACCCATCAATTTCATTAAATATAAGTGCTGGTCACAATTCATATAATTGGTTCTTTGAAGATGGAACTCTAATTTCAGGTACAAATGGTGCAGAAATAACTGAAGAGGGCAGTTATACTTTAACCGTTACTCAAATTGAAAATGGTATTACTTGTGAAAATTCCTTTGATTTTAACCTCATTCGTTCTGTCTTACCAGAAATACAACAAGTAAACTATGGAGAATTAGGAAATAATTATATTGAAATTACTGCATCTGGTGATGGAGATTTTGAATACTCCATTGATGGAATTAATTACAAAAACAGTAATTATTTCTCAAATATTCAAGGAGGAATATATACAGTAATTGTAAGAGACAAAGATGGTTGTGGAGAAAATTCAGATGAAGTAATTATAATTGATTATCCAAAATTCTTTACGCCAAATAACGATGGATATAATGATTTTTGGCAAATTAAAGGAATATCACATTTCCCTAATTCAACGACATTAATTTTTGATAGATACGGGAAATTATTAGCTAGAATATCAGCAAATGAGTTAGGATGGAATGGACTTTATAATGGCAAACAAATGATGTCAAATGATTATTGGTTTAGAACAAACCTTGGTAATGGTCGAACTTTTTCTGGACATTTCTCATTGAAAAGATAGAAAGCCAGTTGCCAATCGAGTAGAAGGCTCTGCCAGAAACTGACAGAGTGCGCCTCTCATACCACCGAGCGTACGGGTCTCGTACTCGGCGGTTCGCAAAAAGACGGGTTGAGCTCTGTGCAAACATCCAACAATGACCGGTAACCTCACTGTTTAAAACGTTTGAGCGTGATAGTGGTTATCAAAATGGGAGATTGGGCAACTGTACACACCCTCAGGCATTCATTTGCAGCACATTGTATTGAAAACAACATAAACATGCGACACCTACAAAACATGCTGGGCCATAACTCCCCAAAAACCACCGAAATTTATACCAAAACCACCGAAATTAATAACAAAACCATTACCAGCCCCTTGGATAGCTTATTGAAAAATACTACATTGCAGACATAAACGATATAACAGCAACTGTATAGTCTAGAATTGTAGTTATACAGGTGTTGTGTGCAAGTTTGAGACGATAAGGAAACCCTGACCCGAGGATACCGCAAAGGTGGAAAAAAAGGTCTGTGCCCATCACCAATGTCACTTATATTTTTTAGGGATATGGCGCTAAAAATGCATAGCCAGCTTTTAGTGCACAGCTATGGTCTCTTGAACGCTCACCAGTACGGATATTTTTTTGGCCGGTACTTGTCCTGCAAGCTCAATACATAGCATTTTTAGACCAGAAGCCAAGGCCGTTGCTTTTCTGCTATGGCTTCTAAACAATTCTCTTTGCGCACAGGGTATGGTACCTGTCCGCATTGTTAAAAAATATAAGCTTGTGCCAGCCCCGATGGTCAACGGATATTTGCCAAATTGGGGGCTCTTGGAAAACCTGCACACAACAACGTGTAAAAATAATTGCTCGGCTAGTGACTTTTTGGAAAATTCCTGCGGAATTTTCTCTGGCTCGATTTTGTTTGCTAAATTAGTAGCTTAATCACGCAACTATCATTACACGCGGCACGTTGGCAGTAATTTAAGAACACAAACTATGATAAAACAAATTTCGAGATTTTTTCAATCTATTTTAATATTAATCGGACTTCAATCTTGCGGAGAAATAACCACAACGAAGAACTTTCAAAAC